>NZ_JACVBI010000007.1:0-401437 GCF_014852305.1 Pseudomonas sp. PDM09
TCTGGCTAACACTTCCCCTTGCCGGGTGTGTAGAGGACTTTCACCTCCAAGTCACCAGCGTGACCACCACAGCCAAGCTGGTTGCGCTTACGCGCAACGCGCCATGCCTGGCGCACAAACGAAAAACGGCGCGCATTTGCGCACCGTTTTGAGGGTGTTACTGGATAAGGTTCAGGCCTGAACCGAATCCTCTTCCTTGTGAGCAGTGTGCAGCACTTCGATCAGGCAATCTTCCAGTTCGAAGCGTTCGTGCAACAAGCCACCCAGTTCCTTGAATTTCTCCGCGACACACTTGCCGGCGTCACACAGGTCGTTGAACGCCAGCAGCTTCTCGGTGATGACGTCGATGCGCGGGTAAATTGTCTCGGCCAACTCCAGACCACGAGTATCACCGAACGCCTTGGCTTCGCCCGTCAGCTGTTCGTAGATCTCGAAATGCCCGGCAGACACGTAGTCGACCAGCACACCGCAGAATTCCTGCAACGGTTTTCGGTTCTCGCCCAAAGCTTCGGGCTTGGCGCCGAGAGCGTCATAGGCCCGAACCAGTTCGTGACGCTCCTGCAACCAGCGATCGATCAGCAGATGCACTCCACCCCAACGTTCCTGAGCATTCTGACAACTTTCGAGCATGGTGATTCTCTCTTCCCTTGTGGGTCATGCTGCTCTACACCTGTCGCACACTTGAAGATCAAGAATCGACCAGGCAGAGCGTCATTCGAGCAACATAAATCCAATGACACGTGCGGGCCAGATTATGCCCGCGCGCCTATGGCTTCAAGGTACGCAGGAGATAAAGTTCATACAAGTGTTTAATCACCCGCCAATGCCCGGTGCGACGACTCGCCGCTGAGCGGTCGCTGACACGCGATCCAGACAAGGCGCAGCAACTGATACCCGCCCAGAATCATCATCGCAACGAAGAACAGCAAACTCCATTCCGGGATGCTCAGGTCGAACAGCGTCCAGGAAATTTCCGCGCAATCGGCGGTTCCTTTGAACATTCGCTGCACGACACACAGCCAGGGCGTACTGGCGAACAGATCGGCCAGATCAGGCGAACATGTCGATAACTGATGCACCGGATCGCTCTGCAACACCACCTGCCGCCACGCCGTGATGGTGCCTGCCAGACTGCAGAACAGACCCAGCAACCAATACAGGAAGGATCCAAAGCGTCCAGGTCCCTGCACTGAAGCCGCCAGGCAGACACCCGTCAGCAGCGCCAGGCAAACCCGCTGCAACAGGCACAACCCGCATGGCTTAAGACCGACCACATATTCCAGGTGATAGGAAACGCCCAAGGCCAGGGCACCTGCAATGAAAACCATGAAAAACAAGGAGCGTGAGCAGGCCAAAGACATCGCTTTTCCGTAACAGTAGAGACAGGCGGTTACGGTAGAGGAAAGCGCAGCAGCCTTTCAAGGCAGGCCCCCACGGACACTTCACCAGAAGTGTAGGGAATTCCCGACAGTGTCGAGAGGATTTGATGTAGTCCTCTGTAGGACTTTGCCGGCGAAGGATGACAACGCTGAAACAGTGGCGGATTCGAAGCGATTCCCGCCCTGTAGCAGCTGCCGAAGGCTGCGTTCGGCCGCGAAGCAGTCGTCATAAGTTTAACGTGCCCGCCTGATCAAACTGCGGCGTCTGATTTTACGACTGCTGCGCAGCCGAACGCAGGCTGCGCCAGCTGCTACAGCGGGAATCAGGCGTGAGCCGGCACCGGCAGCGGTGCCGCCAGCAAACGCTCATCCAGTAGACCCAAGCCCTCCTGGAACAGCTGATTACTGCGTTCGGTGTCACCCAGTTGCGCCAGCAACCGCGCCAGCTCGGCGCAGGCTTCAGGGTTGCGCTGCACGCGCAGGCTGCTCTCCAGATAATCCCGGGCCTTGCCCCACAGACTGCTTTGCAGGCACAAACGGCCCAACGTCAGTAACAGGCTTGGGTCGGCGGGATGATCCTTGAGCCAACCCTCGGCGGTGTGCAACTGCCTGGCCGGATCGCTGCCGCGAACCAGCCCGTAAAGGCGTGCCAGATGGCTGTCGTATTTGCGCTTGAGGGCTGCACGCAGGACCTCCTCGGCCTCGACCTGTGCCCCTAGTTGCCGTAATTGCTCGGCATAGGCCAGCACCAGTTGCGGTTCCTGGCGCTGAGCGGCGGTGAGTTGCTGCCAGGCGCGATTGAGCGATTGCAAACCGACCGTTCCGTCCTCTTCCCGCTGCGCCGCCAACGAAAGATTTTCACCCCAGGCACGGCGCTCCAGCTCAGCCAGTTCGGCCGGTGGCAATACCTTGTCCTTGCGTAACTCCGGCAACAAGCGAATCACTGCCGACCAGTCGCCCCGCTGCTGAAGCAGGCGCTGCAACTGGCGCAAGGTCTGGACGTTATGAGGGTGACGCTCGTGCATGGCTTGCAGGGTTACCAGCGCGCCTTCAGTGTCGCCGCGGTCAGTCTGCAACTGGGCATGGTTCAAGGCAATCGCCAGCTCGGCCTGGGGCTGCCGTTCGAGGGCGCGCTCCAGCAGGTTGTCGCTTTCCTCGTAGTGACCTTGTTCGTTCGCGGCGCGGGCGGCACCGAGGTAGTAGAGCAGCGGCTGGCGCTCGGCTTCCGCTGCGCGATACAAATGACGCTGCGCACTGGCCCAGCGGCCCTCGGCCAAATCCAGCTGACCGTGTTCTATCGCCACTTGCACCCGCCGACTGCGATTGCGCCGGGACCATGGATTGACCACTCCACCGGAAGTCGTCACCAGCTCGATCAGCGCCTTGATGCCCCAGAACACCAGCCACAGCACGGCCACCAGGGCGAGGGTCGCCCACAGGCTCGATTCGTAACGGAAAGTTTTATAGGCGATCAGCACGTAGCCGGAATGCTCGGCAATCGCCAGCCCCAACGCGGCAGCCGCCGCAATGACCACGAACACGATCACATAGAGGCGCTTCATGGCGTGGCCTCCTGCGTCGTGCTCGCGGCAGGTTTGGCCAGAGGTTTCACCGACTCCTCGGCGTTGATGTTACGACGCTCAAGATAGGCCTGAACCGTATTCAACGTGCCCGTCAGATCTGGCGTGACCACCGTGACTGGCTGCTTGCCCAACTCGGCCACCTGCTCCAGCATGACTTTGCTCTGAGGGTTGTCCGGGTTGAAGTTGCTCTTGAGCACGTCCCGCGCTTCGGCCAACGCCTGGGTGTAAACCGCGGCCTGGCCATTGAGCGCGGCCCATTGCGCCTGCTCCAGCGCCAGGCTCAGGGCCAGACGCACCTGGCTCAAGCTCTGCCCTGCCAGCAACGGCCGGACATTCTTGTCGGCGTTGAAATCGATGCGGATATAACGCGAGATCTGATCCCACCATTGCGCCCAGCGACTGGCGCCGTCGCCATCAGCGGTCAGGCCCAGCAGGGATTCGCCACGATCCTTGTACTCAGGTGCCAACTCGGTGAGGTTGATCACCTGATCGCGCAAGGCCCCCAGTCGCAGGAACAACCCGGTGCGATCCGGCTGTTCGGTACTGCGCAGGGCCACCAGGGTTTTGGCCACTTGCTCGCGAGCGGCAAAAGCCCCCGGGTCGTTTTGCTCACGGAGAATTTCATCGGCGCCCTGCACCAGGGCCTGGGCGCTGCTGATGTCCTGCAATGCCGACAGACGCAAGCTGGCCAGGCGCAGCAAGTGCTCGGCTTCGGCCAGACGCCAATCCTTGCGGCTCGCGCCGAGGACGGTTTCCAGACGTTGATTCAGGCGTTGCTGATCGCCCTGGAGTTGAGTGACCAGACGACTGCGCGCGTCGAGTTCCTCGGCGGCCGGCATTTGCTCGAGACGAGCCGTCAGGCGTTGCTCGTTGAGCTTCAAGCTCTGGGCCTGATCGTTCAGCGCCTGAACCTGACTCAACTGTTGCTGGTTATTGGCTTGCAGGTGACGCACCTGCCAGACTCCCCAACCGCCCACGGCAACACCTGCCGCGCCCAACAGCAGCGCGACGATTGCCAACCCGTTGCCTCGGGGTTGCTCAACAGCAGGTGGCGCAGTTTCAACCGGTGCATCAGCCGGTGCATCAAGCACGGGCCGGACGTCATCTTTAGGCAAGGCTGTTTCGCTCACGTATCCATCCTTTGCATTAGAAAACGGGCACGGGGTGTTCCCGTAACGCCGCCAGCAAGGCCGCGGCACTGGCGCCACGACAATCCACAACTGTTTGGGCCCCGGCGGCGCGTGCCAACTCGGCGACCCTGGGGCTTGGAACAAACAACGGCAGCCGCACCATGCTCGGCCAGGCATCGCCAGCCAATTGGTGCAGGTGCTCAAAACCCTGTCCACTGCTGACCACCAGCCCGTTCAAGCGTTCCGCCTCGATCCGGTCTGGCAGCGTTGCCGACGGGTACTGCGGCAAACCGCGTCGGTACAACTCCAGATACTCGACACTAGCACCAAGCTCGCGTAAACGCTCAGCCAGCAGCTCACGCCCACCCTCCCCGCGCAGGATCAGCACTCGCGGATCGGGACCGGCGACAGCCTCGCGCAACGGCGCAAGCTCAAGCAAGGCTTCGCTGTCGTCGCCGTCGACCGGGAAGCTCACATCCAACCCGCTATCCTCGAGAATCTGCGCCGTCGCCGCGCCCACGCTGAACCACTTCAGGCACGGTGGTTGCGACCAATACTGGTTGAGCAGATTGACAGCGATTCTGGCGGCCGGCTTGCTGACCACGATCACCGCGCAATAACTATCCAGGTTCTGAATCACTTCGCGCATTGTGTCAGAGGCGGAAATCGGCTCGATATCCAAAAGCGGCAAGCTGCTGCTGAAAACCCCCGCGTCGGCCAGCACACGGGCTAGCGCCGCCGATTCATCCGCAGGGCGCGTCAGCAACAGGCGCCAGCCGGTCACTCGTGCCCTGCCTCGCCATAGACTGCTTTCAGAATGTCGGCGGCGCCCTGGCTCAGCAGGTCTTCGGCCACTTGCACACCCAATGCCTCGGCATCAGCCCGCGGCGCCCGGGCCTCGGCGCTGAGCAACAAACCGCCGCTAGGATCACCCACCAACCCACGCAACCAGATCTGCTCGCCTTCAAGCACGGCGTAGCAAGCGATTGGCACCTGGCAGCCGCCATTCAAATGTTTGTTGAGAGCACGTTCGGCAGTAACACGAGTGGCCGTGTCCTGGTGATGCAGCGGCGCCAGCAGCGCGTGGATCTCAGTGTCGGCGCTACGGCATTCGATACCGACCGCGCCCTGGCCACCGGCCGGCAGACTGTCTTCAACACTGATGGCCGAGGTGATGCGGTCTTCGAAGCCCAGGCGAATCAAACCGGCCGCGGCGAGGATGATGGCGTCGTATTCGCCGGCATCGAGCTTGGCCAGGCGAGTGTTGACGTTGCCGCGCAGGAAGCGGATTTCCAGGTCCGGGCGGCGGGTCAGCAACTGCGCCTGGCGACGCAAGCTGGAGGTGCCGACGATGCTGCCTGACGGCAACTCATCCAGGCTGGTGTAGGTATTGGAGACAAAGGCATCGCGCGGGTCTTCGCGCTCGCAGATGCAGAACAGACCGAGGCCTTCGGGGAAGTCCATCGGCACGTCTTTCATGGAGTGCACGGCGATGTCGGCTGCGTTTTCCAACAGCGCGGTTTCCAGCTCCTTGACGAACAGGCCCTTGCCGCCGATTTTCGACAGCGGCGAATCAAGCAGCTTGTCGCCGCGACTGACCATAGGCACCAGCGTCACGAGCAGGCCCGGGTGGGCCTCTTCCAGACGAGCCTTGACGTACTCGGCCTGCCACAGGGCGAGGGCACTTTTGCGGGTGGCGATGCGGATTTCGCGAGAGGACATGGATCAATCCGTACTGAATAGATACGGCAGATAATAACAGCTCAGCCAAATCCGCTTTGACTTGTATCAGAAACTGCGTGGCCTCCCTGGCCCTTAATGTCCGGTAATAGGGTAGAAACCCGGCCCCTAAAGCTGTTGCATCATTTTGCGCACGCCGGCCACATGACGTCGACTGACGATCAGGGCATCGCCGTTCAGGCCTTTGAGAAACAGCTGGAAATGCCCCAGGGGCGTGCGTTGCAGCCGCTCGATGCGTTCGCGAGCCACCAGTGCATTGCGGTGGATCCGCACGAAACGGTCGCCAAATTCGTCTTCGAGGGCCTTGAGTGGTTCGTCGAGCAGCACTTCACCGCCTTCATGACGCAAGGTGACGTACTTGTGGTCGGCGATGAAGTAGACCACCTGACCCAACGGAATCAGCTCGATGCCTTTTCGGGTGCGGGCGCTGATGTGGCTGCGCGGGCCGCTACCGGTTTCGGCCGCCGGGCGAGTCAAGGCCGCGAGCTGGACACGATTGGGTCGCTCGGCTTTCTTTAATGCTTCGTGTAACTGTTCTGTGCGCACTGGCTTCACCAGATAGCCCACGGCGCTAGCCTGCAGGGCTTCCACGGCAAATTCATCGGGCCCGGTGCAAAACACCACCGCGGGCGGGGTTTCGCGTTCGCACAATCGTGCAGCCACTTGCAGGCCATCGAGGCCCGGCATGCGAATATCGAGCAGCACGATATCCGGTTTGTGACTGTCGATCAGTGCCAACGCCTCTTCGCCGTTCGTGGCGCTGGGCTCCAGGACATTGTATCCCTCGAGTTCGCCGACCATTCGGCTCAGGCGCTCGCGGGCCAGGGGTTCGTCATCAACGATCAGGACATTCATATTGCGCTGGATTCCTGCGTGAGTCTCGCACAAGGATAGCGTAGACAGGTGAAGTGACGTCCGTCACCGCGATCCACGCTAAGACTAGCGCGAGGGCCAAAAAGTGCCGCGAGACCGGCGGCTAAATTTTTATCTGCCGCGTGACTGGCGGCCCAGGCCCGCACTGGCGAGGTATCGCCGTAGGGTTTGCTGATACACAATATGAACACCCCTCTTCTCTCTATAGTCAGCTGCAGCATCGAGAAGTGCGCTGATCCTCTGTCCAACTGTAGACGGTTGCCGGGACGATATTGCTCAATTGAGAAATATCGTTGCGCAATTTCCGCATCGCTTGCTTCGAGCAGGGGTGGCGCGATAAGAAAAAAACCTGTCGACCAGTGTCAGCGACAGGATTGGCAACCCTGTTATTATCCGCGTCAGCGTTTCACGCCATCTTTCTTCAAGCCGATACGAGCGAATTCATGAGCACTGACAAGACCAATCAGTCCTGGGGCGGCCGCTTCAGTGAACCCGTCGACGCCTTCGTCGCCCGCTTCACCGCCTCCGTCACCTTCGACCAGCGCCTGTATCGCCACGACATCATGGGCTCGATCGCCCACGCCAGCATGCTGGCCAAGGTCGGCGTGCTGACCGATGCCGAGCGCGACAGCATCATCGATGGCCTGAACACCATCCAGGGTGAAATCGAGGCCGGCCAGTTCGACTGGCGCATCGACCTTGAAGACGTGCACATGAACATCGAGGCGCGCCTGACCGACCGCATCGGCGTCACCGGTAAAAAGCTGCACACCGGCCGCAGCCGTAACGACCAGGTCGCCACCGACATCCGCCTGTGGCTGCGTGACGAGATCGACCTGATCCTGGGCGAAATAACCCGTCTGCAACAAGGCCTGCTGGAGCAGGCCGAGCGCGAAGCCGCCAGCATCATGCCGGGCTTCACTCACCTGCAAACCGCGCAGCCGGTGACCTTCGGGCATCACATGCTGGCCTGGTTCGAAATGCTCAGCCGCGACTACGAGCGTCTGGTCGACTGCCGCAAGCGCACCAACCGCATGCCGCTGGGCAGCGCCGCACTGGCCGGCACTACTTACCCGATCGATCGCGAGTACACCGCTCAACTGCTGGGCTTCGACGCGGTCGGCGGTAACTCCCTGGACAACGTGTCCGATCGCGACTTCGCCATCGAGTTCTGCTCGGCCGCGAGCATCGCGATGATGCACTTGTCGCGTTTCTCCGAAGAATTGGTGCTATGGACCAGCGCACAGTTCCAGTTCATCGATCTGCCGGATCGTTTCTGCACCGGCAGCTCAATCATGCCGCAAAAGAAAAACCCGGACGTGCCAGAGCTGGTTCGCGGCAAGACTGGCCGGGTATTCGGCGCGCTGATGGGCCTGCTGACCCTGATGAAAGGCCAGCCACTGGCCTACAACAAGGACAACCAGGAAGACAAGGAACCGCTGTTCGACGCCGCCGACACCCTGCGCGATTCGCTTCGCGCCTTCGCCGACATGATCCCGGCGATCAAGCCGAAACACGCGATGATGCGCGAAGCGGCCCTGCGCGGTTTCTCCACCGCCACCGACCTGGCTGACTATCTGGTACGTCGTGGCCTACCGTTCCGTGATTGCCACGAAATCGTTGGCCACGCGGTGAAGTATGGCGTGGAAAGCGGCAAGGACCTGGCGGAAATGAGCCTGGAAGAACTGCGCAAGTTCAGCGATCAGATCGAGCAGGATGTATTTGCCGTGCTGACCCTGGAAGGCTCGGTGAATGCCCGTGACCATATCGGCGGGACTGCGCCGGCGCAGGTCAAGAAGGCTGTTGCTCGCGGCCAGACGTTGCTCGCCAGCCGTTAAATTGCCAAAAGCTTCGCGAGCAAGCCCGCTCCCACATTAGGTGAGTAGTGAACGCAAAATTTTGTGAACACTGGAGATCCAATGTGGGAGCGGGCTTGCTCGCGAAGGCATTCTCAAGATCGTTACACGTCTACTTTTTGGACGCGATCATCTCCAGAAACGCAGGCATCGCCGCGTCTTTATCCTTTGCGATCCGCTGCACATGCGGGTTCTGCCCCAGACGCTCCAGCAGCGCCCTGGCCGCCGGCATCCCGGCCAACAGATCGATATCGAACAGCTTCTGCGCCACGGCACAGGCCATCGGCACGCTGTACAGGAAATACAAATCCGCAATGCTGAGACTGTCGCCCGCTACGTAAGGGGCGAACTTGCCATGCCTGCCCAGCGAGGCGACCCCCAGCAGCAGCTCGGCCTTGGTCTTGTCCTTGATCGCCTCCGGCACAGACATGCCGAAAAACGCTTCGGGGTAGCAGGCGCGCGCCGGCAGTTCGATGTACAACTCGATTTCCTTGGCCAACGCCAGCGCCTGCGCTCGCTCGAAGGGCTCGCTGGACAGCAGCGGCGTGCCATTCTGGCTCTGCTCGATGTACTCGAGAATCACGCTGGTTTCGTTGATGAAACCTTGTTCGACGCTCAGCACCGGGACCTTTCCGCGCGGGCTGATGGCTAGCGTCTCGGGGGTAGTACCGGGGTAAAACGGCACTTCTTCAAATGGCAGCCCCTTCTCCAGCAACGCCAGCTTGACCATGTTGTAGTAGTTGCTGACGCAAAATCCATAAAGCTTGAGCATTAATTAGCCTCCAGGCCGTGCAGGGGTTGGCAGCGCCAGTTATAGAACGCCCGGGCACTTCTTGCCAGCAGCATCACAGCGCTGAATGCAGGTAAACTGGCGGCCTTAACTTGAGGAGCCTGCCATGAGCGAGCCAACTGATATCGAGATCGACGAAGAAGAGTTCGCCGAAAATACCCTGATCGAAGCCATCGAAAACCAGATCGAAAGCGATAACCCGCCAGCGGCCAAGGCGACCTTCAACAAGCTGACCCTGGTCGGTTACGAGCGTGAAGAAATCCTCAACCTGATGGCCCACGTGCTGGCGGTGGAAATCGACGCGATCCTCGAAGAAGACCGCGCGTTCAACACCGAATGGTACGAAACCGCGCTGCGCGCGCTGCCAGAGTTGCCGCCGGAAAAGAAATAAGCCCAGCCCTGTCACGGGGCTTTTGTGGCGAGGGAGCTTGCTCCCGTTCGGCTGCGTAGCAGTCGCAAAGCTTTTGGGGCCGCTTCGCGACCCAACGGGAGCAAGCCCCCTCGCCACAAAAGCCCGCCTCCACATAGATTGTCACCAATCAGTACCGCCTTACCCCAGACGCTGACTAAACTGGAAACCACCCCAAGGCGAAAAAACCCTGTTACGAGCACTGGACATGCTGCGCGAGTGGGCTCACCTTAGGAGCGCTATCGTCCAATTCCTAGAAAGTCTGGAGTCCTTATGTCGCTTACCCCTGAGTTGGTTGCCGAACTGGAAATCCTCGCCCTCTTCAACCTGGACAGTTCCCAGGAAGGTTTGAAAATTCATCAGACCGCTGCCCCGAAAGCCATTGCCGCCGCCCAAAGACTGTTCGATAAAGAATTGATCACCCAACCCGATGGCGGTTATCTGACCAGCCTGGGGCGTGACGCTGCACAAAATGTGCAAACCGTTCTAACCATTCTGTCCGTGCGCGAAACAGCCTGAGCCTCACCGCATCGCCCACGGAAACCTCTGTCACGGGATTTCCGCGGGCACACTTTGGTGCCCGCTGTCGCCGTGCGATAGACCTGACGCCAGAAATACAAAATCAGCTTAAAAGTCCCGGGGCCGAGGCGCTAAACTGCCCCTCATCCCGAGCCCTCCACGTCCGAGCCCCGCGAGCCGGATTGAGCTGACATGACCCGCACCCATGAAATCCGCCCCGATCTGGACGAGGGAATCGACCGCAAGGTTCTCAGCCAGCTGCGCGCCCGTTTTCTGAAGCTCAACGAGGGCCGCATGGCCCGTGCCATGGAAGGGTTGTCGACCCGCCAGCAAACGGTGCTGACCTTGCTGCCGCTGTTCTTCCACGTTAATCATCCGCTGTTACCGGGTTACGTTTCGGGCAGCACACCGGCCGGGCTGTCGAATTTCGAACCTGATGCCAACACCCTCGCTGAAGCCCAGCGCCTGACCCGCTCGTTTTTCTACAGGCCGCGCCACAGCAGCAATCCTCCGCGACCGATTCACGGCCTGTTCCTGATGGGCAGTCTCGGTACCTTGGCCCAGGCCGATCAGAGCGATATGGACGTCTGGGTCTGTCACGGGCCGGACTTGAGCGAAAGCGAGCTCACAGAACTGCGCAAGAAATGCCAGTTGCTTGAGATATGGGCCGCCAGCCAGGGTGCCGAGGCACATTTCTTCCTGATCGACCCGGCTCGCTTCATACTCGGTGAGCGCGATACCCAACTGAGTTCGGAAGACTGCGGCACCACCCAGCACTATCTGCTGCTGGACGAGTTCTACCGCACCGCGATCTGGCTGGCTGGCCGTACACCCATCTGGTGGCTGGTGCCGGTTTATGAAGAGGCGGCGTACGACCGTTATACCCACACGCTGTTATCCAAGCGTTTCATCCGGGCGGACGAAACCCTGGACTTGGGGCATCTGTCGTATATCCCGCCCGGGGAGTTCATCGGTGCCGGGCTCTGGCAATTGTTCAAAGGCATCGAGTCACCGTACAAATCAGTGCTCAAACTGCTGCTGACCGAGGTCTATGCCAGCGAACACCCCAAGGTCCACTGCCTGAGCCTGCGCTTCAAGCAGGCGGTATTTGCCAATCAACTGGACCTCGACGAACTGGATCCATACGTCGTGGTGTACCGGCGTATCGAGGAATACCTCACGGCCCGGGGCGAACCGGAACGCCTGGAGCTGGTACGCCGTGCGCTGTACTTGAAGGTCAACCGCAAGCTCACCGGCAGCAGCGGTCGCACCCAGAACTGGCAACGTTCGTTGCTCGAACGCCTGGCCCACGAATGGCAGTGGGATCAGCGTCAGCTCGCATTGCTCGACAGCCGCAGCCAGTGGAAAGTCCGCCAGGTCAGCGCCGAACGCCGCGCCCTGGTTGGCGAGCTGAATTACAGCTACCGCTTCCTGACGCAGTTTGCCCGCAACGAGCAGACCGTCAGCCTGATCAACAAGCGCGACCTCAATGTACTGGGCCGGCGGCTGTACGCGGCCTTCGAGCGAAAGGCCGACAAGGTCGAATTCATCAACCCGGGCATCGCCCCCGATCTGGCCGAAGACACCCTGACGCTGGTGCAGGCGCCAAACAAGAAAGAACCGGGGCAAACCCAATGGGGTTTGTACAACGGCAGCCTGGCCGCCCACGAATGGGAGCATTTCGCGCCGATCAAACGCAGCCGCCAGCTGCTGGAACTGCTCACCTGGTGCCACCGCAACGGCGTGATCGACAGCAGCACCCGCCTGGCCCTGCACCCCGGCACCAGCGACTTGAGCGAGTTCGAACTGTTCAACCTGCTCGGCAGCCTGCAACAAAGCATCGCCCTGCCCCTGACCACTGTCGCCGAAGAGCCTTTGCTGCGCGCCAGTGTGCCCAGCGAAGTGTTGATTCTGGTGAACGTCGGCATCGATCCGCTCAAGCACCATCGCGACCTGAACATCCTGATGACCACCGAGCGCACCGATTCCCTGAGTTACGCCGGCGTGCGAGAAAATCTGGTGCTGACTCTGGATCAGGTCACGCTCAATAGCTGGAACGAAGTGCTGGTCAGCCGTTTTGACGGCCCTCACGCCTTGCTCGACTGTCTGCGCGATTACCTCAACACCCTGCCGGACGGGCCACAACAGCCCAAGCTGCGGGTGCGCTGTTTCTGCCACAACCGCGCCCAATTCATTGCCCGGCGAGTCGAAGAAATCCTCGACACCGCGCAGACCCTGCTGCTGAGCAAACTCAATCATCGTTACCTGATTCAGGTCCAGCAGCACTACCATGTGCTGGAGCTGGTGCCGGGCCAGGTCAATCACATTGCCCTCGCCACCCTGCCGGCGCTGTTCGATTACCTCGGCGAAGAACTGGCGAGCTACAGCCCGTTTCATCTGGACCCGATGGCACTGGAAGACCACGACCTGGCGCTGATCCTGCCCATGGGGCAACCCGACTGCGTTCAGGTGTTCTACCGGATCAACGAACACCAGGCCGATGTGTATGTTCTGGATGAATTCAATGCCCTGTGGCAGCAGCGTTTGCCTTATCACGACGAGCAAAGCCTGTTGGTGCCGCTGCAACGCTTCCTGCAATCGATCCAGTACCGGCGCGATGCCTTGCTGCCGATGGACGCCGCCCAGCCATTGAGTCTGGACACTTTGTATTACCAGTTGTTGCCTTCAGGCACCGCACGGGCGCGTCGGGTCGAAGCCCGGCCGGCACCGCAAACCCCGGTCAACAAACCGTTCTATGACGTGCAAGCCATCGTCGGCAAAGCCGCACCAGGGCAGGTGCAGGTCACTCTGTATTGCAATCAGAGGGAATTTTCCGAACTGGAACATGGCGACCAACTGTTCAGCGTAGTCGCCCGGGAAATCGTCGAGCAGCGCCGCAAGACCGAACGCTATCGCTGCTACATCACCGACCTGGACCTGTCGGGCCTGCTCGGTGATGGTCAGGGTTCAAGCCAGCTGTATCTGCGCTACAAGGCCGACCTGGAACGCGCACTGAACGAAGCGCTCGAGCAGGTCTGAGGGGGGTTATTCCGGAAAGTGGCCGCCCTCGGCCGGCTGCGATTCCACTTCTAGCAGGGTCAGTTTCAGCGTCTTGCCGCCCGGAGCCGGCCAGTCGATGTGCTGACCGACTTTCAAGCCCAGCAAAGCACTGCCCACCGGCGCCAGAATGGAAATCCGGCCTTCGTCGGCGTTGGCATCCTTGGGGTAAACCAGGGTCAGGTGATAGTCCTTGCCGCTGCTCTCTTCACGGCAATGCACACGGGAGTTCATGGTCACGACATCGGCGGGTACTTCATCGTGACCGACCAGGGTATCGGCGCGATCCAGTTCGGTTTGCAGCGCGATAACGCCCGGCAGCGTGTCATCCAGGCTGTCGATCAGGCGCTCCAGACGTTGCACGTCCAGACGGGTAAGGGTGATGGAAGGTGCGGTCATGATCAGGGCAGACTCCTTTCTTCTGCACGAAAAAAGCAAAACCCCGCCAGAAAAAGGCGGGGTTTTCACGAGCCTCGATGGGTTGAGGCGTCTCTGGACACTATCACAGCTCAATAAATATACAAGTGAGGGGCGACGACACACTTTTGTAGCAGCTGGCGAAGCCTGCGTCCGGCTGCGCAGCAGTCGTGTAATCAGGTGATACGGTGTTTCAGGAATACCGCGCATTCAGGTTTTACGACTGCTGCGCAGCCGGACGCAGGCTTCGCCAGCTGCTACAGGTCGCGTGAAGGCGTCAGGTGGCGGTCTTGCGCTGTGCGGCCTGGGCGCAGATGACACGCCGCCGCTCATCATCGGCCGAGCGCCATTCACGGATGTCTTCGACATGGCGAAAACACCCCAGACAAACCTTCTGCTCATCCAGCCGACACACACCGCTGCACGGCGACGGCACCGCCGGGCTGACATTGCTGTAAAGCGGTTTGGGCGGACGAACGGGAGCGGGCTGGGTCACGATCTCACAGGCCTTCGAAATCGAGTTCGACGTCGGCTTGCTGCTTGACGATGCGCTCGAGCATTTCGCCCAGTTGCTCTTCGCTCTTGTCGCACATCCAGCGCTCGCTCTCTTCGTCGTAGTCGAAGTGAAAGCCGCCGGACACCGCAGCCAGCCACAGCTGCCGCAACGGTTCCTGGCGACTGAAGATCAGCGCGGTGCCGTTTTCGAACTTGACGGTGAGCACACCGGCCGAGCTCTCCAGATCGATATCCAGGTCAGACTCGTCAAAAATATCCTCCAGCGTCTGCTGGGTGGCATCGACCAGATCGTGGAAACGGGCTTCGGTCAAACTCATTGCGGGAACCTCAAAAAGTGTCTACTCACGCTCAAGCGCCGCAAGATACGGGCGAGCTCCGGTGATTGCAAAGGATAACGATCAAGCACCGATATAGGTACACCTGTGGGAGCGGGCTTGCCCGCGAAGGGGTCAGTACATTCAATATCTTTGTTGACTGAACCAACGTCTTCGCGGGCAAGCCCGCTCCCACAGGGATTGCACCTCGCCGGACAACATCCGGCGAAGGCCCGCCGGACGGGAGCCGCGTCGCATAGGCAAGCTGCCGGGTGGCCGGTATACTCCGGCGCAATTAACGCATTTTCAAGGATTTCGCCATGAAGCGCCTGATCTCTTCCCTTGCTGCGCTCGTCGCGGTTGCTTGCCTTGTGTCGGCCTGTGGTCAAAAAGGCCCGCTGTACCTGCCTGATGAAAATCAGGACCCTGCAGAGCAAGCCAAATCGTCGCAGCAGACTCCGTCGAAAGCCCACAAGCACGACGTCTACTAAGGGAACGCTATGGACGCTTTTAACTACCGTGACGGTGAGCTGTTCGCGGAAGGTGTTGCCCTGTCCGCCATCGCCGAGCGCTTTGGTACACCGACCTACGTCTACTCCCGTGCCCACATCGAAGCCCAGTACCTGGCTTACGCCGATGCGCTGGCCGGCATGCCGCACCTGGTCTGCTTTGCGGTCAAGGCCAATTCCAACCTGGGTGTACTGAATGTCCTGGCGCGTTTGGGCGCCGGTTTCGACATCGTTTCCCGTGGCGAGCTGGAACGCGTGCTGGCCGCTGGCGGCACTGCTGACAAGATCGTGTTCTCCGGTGTCGGCAAGACCCGTGACGACATGCGTCGTGCGCTGGAAGTCGGCGTGCACTGCTTCAACGTCGAGTCCACCGATGAGCTCGAACGCCTGCAAGTGGTCGCCGCCGAGCTGGGCGTTCGCGCGCCGATCTCGTTGCGCGTGAACCCGGACGTCGATGCCGGCACTCACCCGTACATTTCCACGGGTCTTAAAGAGAACAAGTTCGGCATCGCCATCGCCGATGCCGAAGACGTGTACATCCGCGCCGCGCAACTGCCTAACCTGGAAGTGGTCGGCGTCGATTGCCACATCGGTTCACAACTGACCACTCTGCCACCGTTCATCGATGCCCTCGACCGCCTGCTGGGCCTGGTCGACCGTCTCGGCGATTGCGGCATCTACTTGCGCCACATCGATCTCGGTGGCGGTTTGGGCGTGCGTTATCGCGATGAAGAGCCGCCATTGGCTGCCGACTACATCAAAGCCGTGCGCGAGCGTCTCGACGGTCGTGACCTGGCGCTGGTGTTCGAGCCGGGCCGTTTCATCGTCGCCAACGCCGGCGTGCTGCTGACCCAGGTCGAGTACCTCAAGCATACCGAGCACAAAGACTTCGCCATCGTCGACGCGGCCATGAACGACCTGATCCGCCCGGCGCTGTATCAAGCCTGGATGGACGTTACCGCCGTGCGCCCGCGCAACAGCGCCGCTCGCGCCTACGACATCGTCGGCCCGATCTGCGAAACCGGCGACTTCCTGGCCAAGGATCGTCAACTGGCCCTGGAAGAAGGCGACCTGCTGGCCGTGCATTCGGCCGGTGCCTATGGGTTTGTCATGAGTTCCAACTACAACACCCGTGGCCGCGCCGCTGAAGTGTTGGTGGACGGTGATCAGGCATTTGAAGTGCGTCGCCGTGAGACGGTAGCCGAGTTGTTTGCTGGCGAAAGCCTGCTGCCGGAGTAAAACCATGCTGCTGCGTTTTACCAAGATGCACGGCCTGGGCAATGATTTCATGGTCCTCGACCTGGTCAGCCAGCACGCGCACATCCTGCCCAAGCACGCCAAGCAATGGGGCGATCGGCACACCGGCATCGGCTTCGACCAGTTACTGATCGTTGAGGCGCCCAGCAACCCGGACGTGGATTTCCGCTATCGGATCTTCAACGCCGACGGCTCCGAAGTGGAACAGTGCGGCAACGGTGCGCGCTGTTTCGCCCGCTTCGTGCTCGACAAGCGCCTGACCGCCAAGCGGCTGATTCGCGTCGAGACCAAAAGCGGCATCATCGAACTGGACATCCGCAACGATGGCCAGATCAGCGTCAACATGGGCGCCCCGCGCCTGGTGCCGGCCGAGATTCCATTCGACGCCCCGAGCCAGGCCCTGAGCTATCAGGTCGACGTCGACGGCACCATGGTCGAACTGGCCGCGGTGTCCATGGGCAACCCCCATGCCGTGTTGCGGGTCAGCGACATCAACAACGCACCGGTGAATGAACTGGGGCCGAAAATCGAACATCACCCGCGCTTTCCGGCGCGGGTCAATGTCGGTTTTCTCCAGGTCATCGACCGGAGCCGTGCGCAGTTGCGCGTCTGGGAACGCGGGGCCGGGGAAACCCAGGCATGCGGAACCGGCGCCTGTGCTGCCGCAGTGGCCGCGATCAGCCAGGGGTGGATGGATTCGCCGCTATTGATCGACCTGCCCGGCGGGCGTCTGTCCATTGAATGGGCAGGCCCTGGCCAACCGGTCATGATGACCGGCCCGGCAGTGCGCGTATACGAAGGACAAGTGCGTCTTTGAGTGAGCGAAATCCATGACCGACAAGCCCCAGGTTCCCGCCCTACAGCCCGACGAATCTCCTTCCGAAAGCCTTGAGGCGGCGGCGATTGCCGCGTACCTGGAGGCTCATCCGGATTTCTTCATCGAGCACGAAGAACTGCTCCCGGCCCTGCGCATTCCGCACCAGCGCGGCGACACCATTTCGCTGGTCGAACGCCAGATGACGATTCTGCGCGACCGCAACATCGAGTTGCGTCATCGCCTCTCGCACTTGATGGACGTGGCCCGGGACAACGATCGACTCTTCGACAAGACCCGCCGCCTGATCCTCGCGCTGATGGACGCCACCAGCCTGGAAGATGTGGTGATCAGCGTTGAAGACAGCCTGCGGCAAGACTTCCAGGTGCCCTTCGTCAGCCTGATCCTGCTGGGCGACAACCCGATGCCGGTGGGCCGGTGGGTGACGCATGCCGAGGCGCAAACGGCCATCGGTGGCTTGCTCTCGGAAGACAAAAGCGTCAGCGGCAGCCTGCGTGAGCATGAACTGGACTTCCTGTTCGGTGAAGAACAGCGCAAGCAGATCGGCTCCACCGCCGTCGTCGCCATCAGCCATCAGGGCATCCATGGCGTCCTGGCCATCGCCAGCCGCGATCCGCAGCACTACAAGAGCTCGGTGGGCACGCTGTTTTTGAGTTACATCGCCGAAGTCATGGGCCGCGTGCTGCCACGGGTCAACAGCTCCTTGCGCTCGGTACGCTGACCATGGAACGACAACTGGACGCTTACTGCGAACACCTGCGCAGTGAGCGGCAGGTGTCGCCTCACACGCTGTACGCCTACCGCCGCGACCTCGATAAAGTGCTGGGCTGGTGCGAAAAACAGAACATCAGCAGTTGGGCAGCGCTGGACATCCAGCGCCTGCGCAGCCTGATCGCTCGCCTGCATGCCCAAGGTCAATCGTCCCGCAGTCTGGCGCGGTTGCTGTCGGCGGTGCGTGGGCTCTATCACTATCTGAACCGCGAAGGTCTGTGCGACCACGACCCGGCCAATGGCCTGGCACCGCCCAAGGGCGAACGTCGCCTGCCGAAAACCCTCGACACTGACCGCGCGCTGCAACTGCTTGAGGGCGCGGTAGAGGATGATTTTCTGGCGCGTCGGGATCAGGCCATTCTGGAACTGTTCTATTCCTCCGGCCTGCGGCTTTCTGAATTGACCGGGCTCAATCTTGATCAGCTGGATCTAGCTGACGGCATGGTCCAGGTGCTCGGCAAGGGCAGCAAGACTCGACTGTTGCCAGTGGGCAAAAAGGCTCGCGAAGCACTGGAGTTGTGGCTGCCGCTGCGGGCCATGACCAACCCGGCGGACGACGCAGTGTTTGTCAGTCAGCAAGGAAGGCGCCTCGGCCCTCGGGCGATTCAGGTGCGGGTCAAGGCTGCCGGTGAGCGCGAGCTGGGGCAGAACCTGCACCCGCACATGTTGCGACACTCCTTCGCCAGCCATTTGCTGGAGTCCTCTCAGGACTTGCGGGCGGTGCAGGAACTGCTCGGCCACTCGGACATCAAGACCACCCAGATCTATACCCACCTGGACTTCCAGCACCTGGCGACGGTCTACGACAGCGCCCATCCACGGGCCAAACGCATTAAAGGCGATGATTCATGACCATCCAATTGATCACCTTCGACCTCGATGACACCTTGTGGGACACCGCTCCGGTAATCGCCAGCGCCGAAGTCGTATTGCGTGAATGGCTGACCGAGCAAGCACCGAGCCTTGGCGCAGTGCCGGTGGAACACCTGTGGTCGATTCGCGAACGAGTGCTGAGCCACGAACCGAGCCTCAAACACCGCATCAGTGCCTTGCGTCGGCGGGTGTTGTTCCATGCACTGGAAGAAGCCGGTTACGGACATGCTGAAGCATCCGACCTGGCCGATCAGGGTTTCGAAGTGTTTCTGCATGCGCGGCATCAGATCGAAGTGTTCCCTGAAGTCGAGCCGACGCTGGAGACGCTGGCCAAGCATTACGCCTTAGGCGTGGTGACCAACGGCAACGCCGATGTGCGTCGATTGGGGCTGGCGGATTACTTCAAGTTTGCCCTGTGCGCCGAAGACATCGGCATCGCCAAGCCGGATGCGCGACTGTTTCATGAAGCGCTACAGCGTGGCGGCGCGACCGCCGAAACAGCGGTACATATTGGCGACCATCCCGGCGATGACATTGCAGGCGCTCAGCAGGCGGGGTTACGGGCAATCTGGTTTAACCCGGCGGGCAAAGTGTGGGAAGCCGAGAAAGCGCCGGATGCCGAGATTCGTAGCCTGAACGAGTTGCCGGGGTTGTTGGCGCGGTGGAATGCCCAACACTGACCTGAGTACACGCTCCCACATTGGATCGCGCCCCGCCCAAGATTTTTATTCCACCCATGAAAAAGCCCGCAGCGACGGCGGGCTTTTTCAGCAAGCAAGAAGCAGGCGCTTAGATAGGCCGGCTACCGTACTTGTTATCAGGCTTCTTGGGAGGATCGGCGACCACATTGGCCTCCACTTCCTGCACCTTGCCGCCCCGTGCCAGAAACTCTTCCATGGCCTTGGCCAAGGCATCGCGTTCCTTGTTCTTGGCTTCGACGCTCGGCAGCTCATCGACCGATACCGCAGCCTTGACCTTGCCTTTGGCAGTCGGAACGGGCACATCACCGCTGTCGTCTTCAGCGACGTCTTCTGCCGCCGCTTCAAGGCCTTCTTCGGTTTCGTCTTCGTCGCCTACTTCGAGGTCGTCGTTTTCCAGATCATCGTCGCTCATGTTCTACCTCATGACTTGCGAAAAGCAAATTAGTTATAGCCCAGCTTTGCTGTCTGTCGACGGCTGCCGGAAAAAAATCAACCACCACTGGTAACCAGCGGTTTTCATGCCCCTTCACCGTGCACGGTGGCGAGGACTTTACGGGCACCGCCGTGATCACGGTGCTCGCCCAGATAAACACCTTGCCAGATCCCCAACGCCAGTCGGCCTGCCGAGATCGGCAAACTGAGCTGACAGCCAAGTACGCTGGCCTTGAAGTGCGCCGGGAGGTCGTCCAGGCCTTCGTCGTTATGCTCATAGCCGTCTGTTCCTTGTGGGATCAGACGATTGAAAAATCGTTCGAAGTCGCGACGTACCGCCGGATCGGCGTTCTCGTTGATGGTCAACGACGCCGAGGTATGCTGTAGCCACAAATGCAACAGACCGACCCGACACGCCTTGAGTTCAGGCAAGCCAGCGAGTAATTCGTCCGTTACCAGATGAAAGCCCCGGGGCCGTGCTCGCAAGGTGATCAGAGTCTGTTGCCACATACTGTTCTCCGCACGTTCGGGGCGCATTCTAGCGCGCTCTGGAAAAAAACAAAGGCCCTAATATTCCTTCAATCGTGTAAGCCATTGGCCGCAGAAAAACGCCCGTCGTAAACAGGACTGAACGTGTATGAAAAAACCTTTCAGCCCTTCCTTCACTGACAAATCCCGGACAAAAAAATGCCCGGCAAGCCGGGCAAATTTTTTATGCGCGTGCTTACAAGTTGTAGCCGCGTTCGTTGTGAAGCGCCAGATCGATGCCGACAGCTTCTTCTTCCTCGGTGATACGCAGACCCATGACGGCGTCCAGGACCTTGAGGATGATGAACGTGACGATCGCGGTGTAGATCACCGTGAAGCCAACGCCTTTGCACTGGATCCAGACTTGTGCACCGATGTCGGTCACGGTGCCGAAGCCACCAAGGGCCGGTGCCGCGAACACACCCGTCAGGATTGCGCCGAGGATACCGCCGATACCATGCACGCCGAAGGCATCCAGGGAATCGTCATAACCGAGTTTGCGTTTCAGGGTGGTGGCGCAGAAGAAGCACACCACGCCCGCCGCCAGACCGATCACCAGAGCGCCCATCGGGCCCACGGTGCCTGCCGCCGGAGTAATTGCAACCAGACCGGCCACCACACCCGAGGCGATACCCAGTGCGCTTGGCTTGCCGTGGGTGATCCACTCGGCAAACATCCAGCCCAGCGCCGCAGCAGCGGTGGCGATCTGCGTGACCAGCATCGCCATACCGGCAGTGCCGTTGGCAGCGGCAGCGGAACCGGCGTTGAAGCCGAACCAGCCGACCCACAGCATCGCGGCACCCATCAGGGTGTAGCCGAGGTTGTGCGGGGCCATCGGGGTGGTCGGGAAACCTTTACGCTTGCCCAACACCAGGCAGGCAATCAGACCGGCCACACCGGCGTTGATGTGCACCACGGTGCCGCCAGCGAAATCGAGAACGCCCCAGTCCCACATCAGGCCGCCGTTACCGGACCAGACCATGTGCGCGATCGGTGCATAAACCAGGGTGAACCAGATGCCCATGAAGATCAGCATGGCGGAGAACTTCATCCGCTCGGCGAAAGCACCGACGATCAACGCTGGAGTGATGATGGCGAAAGTCATCTGGAAGGTGATGAAGACCGCCTCGGGGAACAGCGCCGCGGGGCCGGTCAGGCTCGAAGGCGTGACACCGGCGAGGAACGCCTTGCCCATGCCGCCGAAGAACGAGTTGAAGTTGACGACGCCCTGCTCCATGCCGGTGGTGTCGAACGCAATGCTGTAGCCATAAATGACCCACAGAATGCTGATCAGACCGGTAATGGCGAAGCACTGCATCATCACGGAAAGAATGTTTTTCGAGCGAACCATGCCGCCGTAGAACAGCGCGAGACCGGGAATGGTCATGAACAGCACAAGGGCTGTCGAGGTCATCATCCAGGCGGTATCGCCGGAGTTGAGGACTGGGGCCGCCACTTCGTCTGCCGCCATGACCAGGCCGGGCATTACGAGGGACAACAGGGCTCCTAGCCCTGCGATTTTACGCAGAGTCATATTGTTTTCTCCTGGGGCGTTGGGTTTGTGGCGGCTTAGATTGCGTCGGTATCGGTTTCGCCGGTACGGATGCGAATCGCCTGTTCCAGATTGACCACGAAGATCTTGCCGTCACCGATCTTGCCGGTGTTGGCAGCCTTGGTTATCGCCTCGATAACCCGGTCCAGATCCTTGTCGTCAATGGCGACATCGATCTTCACCTTGGGCAGAAAATCGACCACGTACTCCGCGCCGCGATACAGCTCGGTGTGACCCTTCTGCCGACCGAAGCCTTTGACCTCAGTAACGGTAATGCCCTGCACGCCGATCTCGGACAGCGACTCGCGCACGTCGTCCAGTTTGAACGGCTTGATGATGGCAGTGACTAGCTTCATGAAAACTCTCTCCCGAATTGGTGGACTTGCCCCAGGAAAACAAACCCGACTCAAGTCTAAGCGCAGTGCCTGGCTTTGTAACGCATCGTTCGGCCTTACCTGCCCGTCCGACGCCAGCTAACCACTCCGCACGAAACTTCCCCCGTTCCGCTTGGCGCACTGCATTCGTCACAGCGACTGCATCAGTGCATGGGTCACCAGCGACTAAGCAGAAAGCTTGCCATCTATCCAAAACCCATTGATTTCAATACCTTGGCCGCTGCCGAAGAGCCTTTCACCCGATTGACGCAACCGTTACGCACAACAACAGTGCGCGACTGCCCATTCGACTGCGCGAAAAGCGTGCATCGCAGCTGCCGAGATTGACTATAGACACTGCGTGGTACACTGCCCGCCATTGTTGACAGGAACATTCCCCATGCTCGCGCCCAAAGACTTCCTCGACGCCCTGAGCGGCACCGCCTCCCGCCTCTTCAGCGGCGACACCCCACTGCCGAAAAGCGAAATCGAAAGCCAGTTCAAGGCTTTGTTGCAGAGCGGCTTCAGCAAGCTGGATCTGGTGAGCCGGGAAGAATTCGACAGCCAGATGGTCGTGCTGGCACGCACCCGGGCACGGTTGGAGAGCCTGGAGGCGAAAGTGGCGGAACTTGAAGCGAAGCTCAATCCTCCTGCTGACGCCGAGTAACTGATCGTTCCCACGCTCTGCGTGGGAATGCCGCCAGGGACGCTCCGCGTTCCGCTCCAGATGTGACGCAGAGCGTCACGGGATGCATTCCCACGCAGAGCGTGGGAACGATCATTCAGCGCTAATTCCAGGCTGAGTCCTACAAGAAAACCACCGCCGTCCGATTGCGCCGCAAAGCCCCGGTTTCTAAGCTCACCCAATGCTGAATGTTCAGCACTGGGTTTGGCGACCTGGATACCAAGCTATGCACCGCAACCTTGTTCGATATCAGGTATTTCTTCCTCGATCCGAATTATGGCGGCTGTGTGTGGGAGACCTTAGGGTCTGCCGGTATTCGCTTGGCCGGTTCGCCAACCCGCACACAGCTGCCACCCTTATTGTTTGGCGACGATAAACGGCAGTTATTTATCAAGCGAAATTTGGGTACTGCACCATGGACGAAAACTATCTAACCCCCCACATCTTCACCCGCCACAAACTCCACCTCCACGCCCTCCTCCTGGAAAACCAACCCTGGTTCAGCGCCCGCGACCTCGGCCGATTGCTCCGCCTTTTCCTCGACGAACGAGCGCTACGCAAACTCGATCCCGACCAACACCAAACCGTACAAATGCTCATCCACGGAGCCATCGAAAACACTCTGCTGATCAGCGAATCCGGCGTCTACGCGTTACTGGTTTACCACTACTGCCCCGAATACCGAGGCCTGCGCGAATGGCTGACCCACGACGTAGTGCCAGCCCTCAGAGACGCCCAACAACCCGCCTCAACAGAGCGCCCTATACTGAGCCTGCTGAATTGGCCGCAGATGTCGTTGAGTTTGCTGCACTGGAATAACCAGCCGTGGATTCGGTTGCAGGATGTTCCGCAGCTGCTGCCGAATGAGGAACGACCGCGAAGTCCGGTCAATGCACCGTGGTGGAAGCGTGCTTCGTGGGTGCTGCAGTCTTTTTAATTACCCGAAGCTCACCCTCGCTCGATTTCGGCTCTGCGCTGATCGTAGGTCGATTGCAGGTTTAGCCAGAACTCGGGCGTGGTTTTCAGGTAGAGCGAGAGCTTCTTTGCGAGCTCAGGACTGATACCACTCTCCTGCATCACAAGGGCTCCCACGTCACCCGCGCCTTCATTCAACAAGCTAGCTAACCCAGCCGCCGTAATGCCCAGAGGCACTAGAAACTCCTTTTCAAGGATTTCGCCAGGATGAATCGGCCGCATTCCAGAATTGCTCATTTCCCCTCCTGAGGGCTCGATCAGCTGTGATCATAAGCAGCCACCTCGATCCGACAAGTGCGTTCGTGAGTTTTCACCGAAGTCCTTCATTTATCCAAGACCGGTCCTACAAAAAAAAATAGCTGCCGCCGCTGATTACGCCTAAATACCAGCCGCTACATAACCTTTGTAGCAGCTGCCGAAGGCTGCGTTCGGCTGCGAAGCAGTCGTGAAATCAGATCACGCGGTGCATCAGGCAGACCGCACAACTTGAATTTACGACTGCTGCGCAGTCGAACGCAGGCTCCGCCAGCTGCTACGGATTGCGTTACGGCTTAACTGACTGGAATCAGCTCCCCCAGCAACATCCTGCGAAAGTTTGGTTACTCCGCCGCCACGCTAAATCATCCGCCCACGACTACCCTTCAAAAAACCGCAGGAAGCGGTCCTCGTCAGCTCAAGGAACGACCATGTCCCTCTCCATCGTCCACAGCCGCGCCCAGGTCGGCGTGGAAGCACCCGCCGTCACCGTAGAAGTGCACCTGGCCAACGGCTTGCCGTCGCTGACCATGGTCGGGCTGCCTGAGGCGGCGGTGAAGGAAAGCAAAGATCGAGTACGCAGCGCGATCATCAATTCAGGTCTGCAATTTCCGGCGCGGCGTATCACGCTGAATCTCGCCCCAGCCGATCTGCCAAAGGATGGCGGGCGATTCGATCTGGCGATTGCCTTGGGAATTCTCTCGGCCAGTGTACAAGTGCCAACATTGACGCTGGATGATGTGGAGTGCCTGGGAGAGCTGGCGCTGTCGGGCGCGGTGCGGGCGGTTCGTGGGGTGTTGCCGGCAGCGCTGGCGGCGCGCAAGGCCGGGCGCACGCTGGTGGTGCCGCGGGCAAATGCCGAGGAGGCCTGCCTGGCTTCGGGGTTGAAGGTGATTGCGGTGGATCATTTGCTGGAAGCGGTCGCGCATTTCAATGGCCACACGCCCATCGCCCCCTACGCTTCCAACGGTTTGCTCTACGCCAGCAAACCCTATCCAGACTTGAACGAAGTGCAAGGGCAACTTGCGGCCAAGCGAGCCTTGCTGATTGCGGCGGCGGGGGCTCATAACCTGCTGTTCAGCGGACCGCCAGGGACGGGAAAAACGTTGTTGGCGAGTCGTCTGCCAGGGCTATTACCGCCATTGGCCGAGAGTGAAGCACTGGAAGTCGCGGCGATTCAATCGGTCGCCAGTTGTGTGCCGCTGAGTCATTGGCCACAGCGTCCCTTCCGACAGCCACACCACTCCGCTTCAGGCCCCGCACTGGTGGGCGGCGGCTCGAAACCGCAACCTGGCGAAATCACCCTCGCCCACCACGGAGTGCTGTTCCTCGATGAACTCCCGGAATTTGATCGCAAGGTATTGGAGGTGTTGAGAGAGCCACTGGAATCCGGCCACATCGTGATTTCCCGCGCCAAGGACAGCGTACGCTTCCCGGCACGCTTTCAACTGGTCGCGGCGATGAATCCTTGCCCCTGTGGATATCTTGGCGAGCCCAGTGGTAAATGCAGTTGTACACCGGACATGGTCCAGCGTTACCGCAACAAACTGTCGGGGCCACTGCTGGACCGCATCGACCTGCATTTGACCGTAGCCCGGGAAAGCACGGCGCTGAACCCGATCAAGGCCGGTGACGACACGGCCAGCGCTTCTGCCCTGGTCGCCCAGGCCCGGGAGCGTCAGCAGCAGCGTCAGGGCTGCGCTAACGCCTTTCTCGACCTGCCAGGGCTACGCCAGCATTGTGCGTTATCCAAAGCAGATGAAGGCTGGCTAGAAAGCGCCTGCGAGCGACTAACCCTTTCGCTTCGTGCAGCTCACCGCCTACTGAAAGTCGCCCGCACCCTGGCGGATCTGGAACAAGTAGACGCTATCAGTCGCAGCCACGTCGCCGAAGCACTGCAATATCGGCCATCAGCACCCAGCTAGAGACGCGACAGGTTGGCATCGGATGCACCCGTTCGTCCCAGGCGCCTTGCCGCGCGCCTGGTTTTTCGCCCAATGATGGACATCAGCCTGGTAATAGCCCGGAGTAACAGGGTTAACGATAGACAGGATGACGGCGGCAGAGCTCCACCACCTGTTCGCGCACGTGGTGCCCGACCCTTTCGCTGTCGCCGTTTTCCAGGGCGTCCAGTACGTCGCACAACCAGCCCGCCAATTGTTCACATTCGATCACGCCGAAACCACGGGTGGTGATGGCTGGGGTACCGATGCGCAGCCCGGAAGTCACGAACGGTGAGCGCGGGTCGTTGGGCACCGAGTTCTTGTTAGCGGTGATGTAGGCATTGCTCAGTGCCGCATCGGCTTCCTTGCCGGTATAGGGCCTGTCGGACAGGTCGATTAGCATCATGTGATTGTCGGTGCCACCGGAGACGATCTTGTAACCCCGCTCTTGCAGCACGGCCGCCATGGCCCGGGCGTTGATCACCACTTGGATCTGATAGGTTTTGAACTCGGGCCTCAGTGCTTCCTTGAAAGCGACGGCTTTGGCGGCGATCTGGTGCATCAATGGGCCGCCCTGAACACCCGGGAATACCGCAGAATCGAGTTTTTTGTAGAATGCTTCATCTTGCCCCTTGGACAAAATCAAGCCACCCCGTGGGCCCCGCAGGGTCTTGTGCGTGGTGCTGGTGACCACATGGGCATGCGGCAATGGGTCCGGGTATTCTCCCGCGGCGACCAACCCTGCGACGTGGGCCATGTCGACCCAGAAAATGGCTCCGACCTTGTCGGCAATCGCCCGCATGCGCGCCCAGTCTTTGTACCGGGAGTAGGCGGAAAAACCACCGATCAGCATCTTCGGCCGGGTTTCCAGCGCAATACGTTCCATCTCGTCGTAGTCGAGAAAGCCCGTCTCCGGGTCAAGGCCATAAGGAACGATCTTGTAATGACGGCCCGAGAAGTTTGAAGGGTTGCCATGGGTCAGGTGGCCACCTTGGGCCAGGTTCATGCCCATCACCGTATCGCCGGGATTGATCAACGCCAGGAATACCGCGGCGTTCGCCTGTGCACCCGCATGCGGCTGCACGTTGGCGTAGTCGCAGTTGAACAGGGCCTTGACCCGCTCGATGGCCAGACGCTCGGCCACATCGACATATTCGCAGCCGCTGTAGTAGCGCTTGCCTGGATAGCCTTCGGCATATTTATTGGTGAGCACGGTGCTCTGGATTTTCATCACCAGAGGGCTGGCGTAATTTTCGGAAGCGATCAGTTCGACGTGGTCTTCCTGACGATGTTCTTCGTTATGAATCGCCTCACACAGCTCGGCGTCGAATGCTTCAAGGGTCAGCGTTGAGTCGTACATATGAAGGGGTCCTTGGTTGGAAAAATAAGCCGGTTTACAACGGTGCAGAGGGCATCGGATGGCTTCCTGTGTGCTCGTCACTTTCCGGACGGGCATCCGCGGTCGGCCAGTAGTAGGCATCCGGCATGGCACGTGCGCCGAAGATGGCCTGACCGACACGCACCACGGTCGCCCCTTCTTCAATGGCGATTTCGAAGTCACCAGACATGCCCATGGACAGTTCCTCCAGCCCGACGCCCGCCGGGGCGTGCTGGCGCAAGCGCTCGCGCAGTTCGCGCAGCCGTACAAAGCAAGGGCGGACACGGACCACGTCGGCCGAAAACAGCGCCAGCGTCATCAAACCACGCACCCGTAACGCCGAGAACGCCGGCAGGGCGTACAAAAAGTCCGCGACGGCTTCGGGCGCCAAGCCGTATTTGCTGGCTTCGCCGGAGGTATTGACCTGAACGAACACATCCAGTTGGCGCCCCTCGATGTGCAGGCGACGATCCAGAGCCTCGGCCACTCGCAGGCTGTCCAGCGCCTGAAACTCACTGGCAAAACGCGCCACCTGCCTGGCCTTGTTGGTTTGCAGGTGGCCGATAACCGACCATCGCAGATCGGCCAGATCGGCCATCGCCTGCGATTTGCGCTGCGCTTCCTGCACTTTGTTCTCACCCAGTAGCCGGCAGCCGGCGGCATAGGCCAGACGCAGATGAGCTTCGTCAAAGGTTTTGCTGACCGGCAGCAGGCGCACACTCGCCGGATCACGTCCGACCCGCTGACAGGCATTGGCGATTCGCTGCTGCACGGCTGCCAGGTTGCGGCGAAAGTCCTCAACGCTGGTGGCCTGTGGGTAACGGCCATGACGCTCGTGAAGGGTGACGGTTTCTTCCAATTGATCGAGCATCAATGGGTGACTCCTTTGGTTGTCACAACAGCGTCGGCAGTCGGAATGACCACCGCCTCGCGACGCGGCAAGCGCCCATTGAGTAAGGCGTAGGCCGCCATACCAATCAGCAATCCCCAAAACGCCCCACCGATCCCCAGCAAGGTGATGTTCGCGGCGCACGCCAGAAAGGTGATCAGCGAGGCTTCGCGGGTTTTGACGTCAGCCATGGCACTGGCCAGGCTGGCGCCGATAGTGCCGAGCAGGGCCAGCCCGGCCAGCGTCGTAATGAAGGTGGGCGGGAACGCCATGAACACTGCGGCGAGGGTCACCCCGAAAACCCCTACGAGGATGTAGAACAATCCCGCGGCAACCCCGGCGACCCAGCGCTTGGACGGATCCTCCGAGGCTTCCTTGCCGGTGCAGATGGCCGCAGTGATCGCCGCGACGTTGAAGGCGTGGGAACCGAAGGGTGCCATCAGCAGCGAGCCCAACCCCGTGACAGTCAGGATAGGGTTAGCGCTGGTACTGAAACCATCGTTGCGCAGTACCAGCATGCCCGGCATGTACTGGCCGGTGAGGGTGATCAGAAACAGCGGCAGCGCCACGCTGAGCAGCGCATTGATCGAAAACTCAGGCTGGGTGAATACCGGCGCCGCGAATTGCAGCGCCAGCCCCGACAGTTCTACACGGCCCTGCGTCAGAAGAAACGCCAACCCCAGCACCAGAATGCCCACCACCGCGTAGCGCGCGGTAAAGCGCTTGAGCACAACGTAAGCGGCAATCAGCAACCCGACCAACACCGGGTCAAGACTCATGCCACCAAATGCGCCGATACCGAACTGCAGCAAGATACCGGCCAGCAGACCCGCAGCCACACCCGACGGAATCAGTCGGATGACTTTTTCGAAGCAGCCGGACAAACCCAGCAGCACGAAGGCGGCGGCTGAAATGATGTACGCACCTACTGCCTCGGCGTAGGGCGTAGTCGACAGCGCGACGACCAAAAAGGCCGCGGCGGGTGTCGACCAGGCAGTGATGATCGGCTCACGACTCACCCAACTGAGAAACAGCCCGGTAATACCCACGCCAATTGACACCGACCATACCCACGACGCCGTCATCTCGGGGCTGAGCCCGGCGACTTTGGCGGCCTGAAAAACCAGGATGAACGTGCCGCCATAGTTGACGATGACTGAAATCAGCCCGGCGACGATCGGATGCAGAAGATCGCGTAAACGCAGGGGCGATGGGGATGCTGAAGAAGACACGATTGCTTTGCTCCTTGCAAACGAGGTGTTGGCCCGGGTGAGGGGATTTATAGCGCTGAAATGACCGAGCGCAGAGGCAGTGGCGAGGGGCGGATTCTACGGATAGGATGGCCTGCTACTACAGGCCAATTTATTCAATCAGAGCAGACCGCATGGCTAGAACGTTCGAACTGGAAACGCTCAAAATGCGCCTCAGCGATGTCGAGTTTCAGCTGTTGGATCTGCACCAGCGGATTCAACGCGCATTGCGTGCATTGATCCTCGAAGGCGCCCTTGAACCAGGCTTGAAGCTGCCTGCGACTCGGGTCCTGGCCAAGTCACTGGGGATTGCCCGCGATACCGTTGAGAACGCCTATGTGCAACTGCACCGCGACGGTTTTATCGTGCGGCGCGAGGGGGCTGGCAGTTATGTCTGTGAAACGCTGGGTACCGAATTGCGCGGCGCAGCGCGCCGACGCATCAAGGCGCAAGAGGTCAAAGGCAACCAGGCGGCACCGGGGGCGGGATTGAGCCAGCGCGGGCGGATGATCTTCGACAGTGGCGGCGTGACTGATCAGCAGGTGATCAAGGCGTTTGCGACCGGCCTGCCGGAAACCCGCACTTTCCCCACCGATGTCTGGGAGCGCCTGCAACGCCAGGTGATGAAGGACTATCGCGCCAACGTGCTGCTGCACGGCGACCCGCAAGGTGCCGAGCCGCTGCGCAAGGCCATCGCCACCTACTTGAACCTCGAACGTGGGGCCAAGTGCTCCGCCGACCAGATCCTGGTGCTGAGCAGCACTCGCCAAGCACTCTTTCTGTGTGCGCAGTTGTTGGTGGACGCCGGCAAACCGATCCTGCTGGAAAACCCGGGTTATTTTGGTGCCAGGAAAGCCTTTGAAACCGCCGAGACCAAGGTTCTGCCCATCGATGTCGATAAACTGGGCATACGCACCGACCTGCTGTACGCCGATCGCAGCGGCGCCAACTGCGTCTATGTCACGCCTTCTCATCAATACCCCACCGGCGCGACCTTGCCGCTGGAACGCCGGCTCGAGCTGATCAACTGGGCCGCAGAGAAGGGCAAATGGATCCTCGAAGATGACTACGACAGCGAGTTTCATTACGACGGGCAGCCGACCGCCTGCGTGCAGGGCCTCGACAAATACCAGCGCACCCTCTACCTCGGCACCTTCAGCAAGACCCTCTACCCCGGGTTGCGAATGGGCTACATGGTCTTGCCCCACGAGTTGATCAAAGCCTTCACCTACGCGCGCAGCATGATGGACGGCCATACGCCCCAAATCCTGCAACTGACCCTGGCGCGTTTTATGGAAGACGGCCATTACAACGCCCATGTCCGGGCCATGCGCAAGCTCTATGCCGGGCGCCGAACCATCATGCTCGACGCCATTGGCAAGCATTTGGACGGCATCGTGACCGCCTTGCGCCCCCAGGGCGGGCTGCAAATTCCCTGCCTGCTGCATGATGGCTGGTCGGAGGAAAAAACCATCCGCCAGGCAGCCAGCGCGGGCGTGCAGCTTTCCGGCCTCAGCCGGTTGTACGCCGGCGATCAGAAGAAACAAGGTTGGCTATTGGGTTACTCGTCCTTGACCGCTTATGAAATCGAAGCCGCCATGCTGCGCCTGGCCAATGCGCTGAAAACCAGGTAGAGCAGCGTCAAGCGGCCAGTGGCCCAAGGCATAGAGTCAGCATCACCCCTTGGTCAGATCAACCAACGGCGTCTGCCGCACCTCAGTCTCCCGCCCACCCTGAATCTCGCTCACCCGCTTCAACGCCTTATCCACAGCCGCCTTATCCGCCAACAAGCTGTAGCTGATCCCGAACTGCTTCTGTTCCTTCGGCCCAATCGTCGGCACCAGGTTCAGTGGCCGTTGATACCGGCGGTTGTAGGAAAAACTCGTCCCAGGCTCCAGCCCCGTGACATAGCCCTGGCCTTGGGTATCGGTGTTTTTCCACAGGGAGAACACGGGCAGTGTTTGCGTATTGAAGCCGACCGAGACACCCAGGCTACCGGCCTTGTTATGCAGCACGGTCAACGTATCGCCCTTGGCATCGGCATACGGCACCACGTTGTAAACCGTTTCGTCGTAGTCCTTGGTCGGTGCGCGGTAGGTTTGCCAGTCCGGCAGATCGCCTTTGGCTTTGTCGTTGAACGGCGAAACTTGCTTAACCGGCGCGGCGAAGCGGGCGCCCTGCTCCAGGAACGGGGTGCTGAAGTTGCTGTGATACAGCGCTTGGTATTCCTTCGGATAGTCGCCGTTGTTGGTCAGAGTGTCGTTGAGGGCGAACGCTACGCTGCCAGGTTCGGTGACCAGTTCGGTCGCGACGGAGAAGTCGACTTTCTTGAACGCCTGTTCTTTCAGTTCGCCGCGCAGGGTGATGGCGTACGGCGGTTTTTCATCGATGTGCAGGGTGACTTTGTTCGCAGGAATGTTGGCGGCGCGACCGTGCAGGGTCAGCAGTTCGCCGTTGTCGATGCCGGGGTGGCCGACCCATTCGTAGCCGCAGCGGGTGACCAGTTCGTTGAAACCTTCCAGCCAGCCCAGGCCACCACGGCCGTTGAGTTCGATGAAGGACGGGTTGACCACTTCCTTGACCGGCGAATCCCAGCCCATGCGCACATCGCCGACCGAGGCCTGCAGGACGTTCATGCCACGAGTCGGCACCACCGAGAGTTTCATCGTGCCGTTATCGATGTCGACGATGCTGACGCCCTCCTGCCGCCCACCGTGCAAAGTGCGCAGGGTGACGCTGAAAGGTTTGTCGGTTTTCACGCCGAGTTGCTGGCTGGTGATCTGCCAGTTCTGGGCGGCTTTGTCGGTGTCGAGCAAAACATAATCCCAGGCCATGGCTTGGGAAGCAGCGGACAGTGCGCTGAGGGCAACGAAGAGTTTGAGCGGGGTCATGGCAGCAGCCTTTCTTGGAGTTGTGCCAATTTTATAGACTTGAAGAAACGTTTCAGCAAGCATAAAAATCGAGACACTGGTGCTAAATGCCAAGGAAGACGACTAGAGAGGAATTGATCCGCAGATTTGGGACAAATCCTTGAATTGAGGTCGATCCCTTCGCGAGCAAGCCCGCTCCCACATTTGATCTCGGGTGTTCACACATACTGTGTTCACCGCAGATCTACTGTGGGAGCGGGCTTGCTCGCGAAGGGATTTCAGAGGCGACTCAACGAAACCGGTCAACCTCATGCCGCAAGTCCGCCGCGAGCTTCTCCAGCTCTTTGGCAGTCACAGCCAGGTTCGACACCACTTCGCGCTGTTCACTGTTCGCCAAAGCGATGCTTTGCAGATTGCTGCTGAGCAAGGTCGCGGTGCTGCTTTGTTCCTGGGTCGCGGTAGTGATGGCGGCGAATTGCTGACCGGCCGAGCGGCTTTGTTCATCGATCCGTGCCAGTGCCGAAGCGACGTTGGCGTTGCGCGACAGGCCTTCCTGCATCAGCACGTTGCCCTGCTCCATGGTGCTGATGGCGTTGCCGGTTTCCTGCTGGATGCTTTGGATCATCCCGGAAATTTCGTCTGTGGCCTGGCGGGTACGTGAAGCCAGGTTGCGCACCTCATCGGCCACCACCGCAAATCCGCGGCCCTGCTCACCGGCGCGGGCGGCTTCAATGGCGGCGTTGAGCGCCAGCAGGTTGGTTTGCTCGGCGATCGCGGTAATCACCCCGACAATGCCGCCGATTTCCTGGGAGCGCTGCCCCAAGGTATTGATCACCGTCGCGGTGCTGTTCAGAGCACCGGCGATTTGCTCCAGGGATGAGGACGCTTCGTCCATCGACGTACGACCGATCTGGGTTTGCTGTGCGTTTTCCTGCGCCAGTCGCTGGGTGTTGCCCATGTTGTCGGCAATGTTCAACGAGGTGGCGCTGAATTCTTCTACGGCGCCGGCCATGCTGGTGATTTCGCCAGACTGCTGCTCCATCCCTTCATAGGCGCCACCGGACAAACCGGACAACGCCTGGGCGCGGCTGTTGACCTCGCCCGAGGCTTTACGGATGTGCTCGACCATGGTCGACAGAGCCTGGCTCATCTGGTTGAAGGCGCGGGCAAGTTGGCCGATTTCGTCATTGCTCGACACGTTCAGGCGAACACTCAAATCACCGGCACCCAAGGCTTCGGCCTGACGCACCAGATCACCCAGTGGCGCCAGTTTGCTGCGCAGCAACCAGACAGCCGAACCGACTGCCAGCAACATCGCCAGCAGGCTGCCGATCGCCAATTGAATGCCGACGCTCCAGGTCACGGCGCGGATTTCGGTTTTCGGCATGCTCGCCACCACCGACCACGGCCCGCCTTCGAACGGCACGGCAACACTGTAAAAATCTTGCGACGTGTCGTTCCAGAAATCGCCTTTGCCCGGTGTCTTGGTCAGACCGACAATGCTCGGGACCGCCTGATCCAGCGCTTGCACCCCGGCAATCGGCACCAGCCATTTGCCTTGTTCATCCAGCAACGCCAGGGAGCCGGTCTGGCCGATGCGGAAGCGTTTGAGGTTGGCGAACTGCGCGTTCTGCGCGTCGGTGTAATCGAATCCTACGTACAGCACGGCAATGATCTTGCCGCTGCTGTCGCGTACGGGGGTGTACTGCGACATGTAGAAGCGTTCGAAAAGCAACGCTCGCCCCACGTAGTTCTGCCCCGCCATCAAACGGGCGTAAGCCGGGTTCGCGTGGTCGAGCAGAGTGCCAATGGCACGGCTGCCGTCTTGTTTGGTGACATTCGTGCTGACCCGAATGAACTCTTCACCACTGCGCACGAACACGGTCGCGACACCAGCGGTCATCTGCTTGAACTCGTCGACTTCCGCAAAGTTGTTGTTCAACACTTCACTGCCCAAGTGCAGGCCCGGAGTCTGCACGCCCGCCACGGTCACCGGCTCATCCGGATGCACGCTCAAACCGGCGCTGAAGCGCTTCTCGAACAGGCCGGCCAGGCGCTGGGTGCTTTCACGCAAGGTGCCGTGAAAGGTGCTCAACTGATCGGCAAGCAGGCGGGCCTCACTGGCCAGATGCTCTTCGCGGGTGGCGAGGTTCGCGGTGTCCAGCGAGCGCAGGGCGAACACGGTACTGCCACTGATGACAATCGCCAGAATCACGGCAAGCGCAAGACCCAGCTGTGAGGCAATCCGAGCACGAGGTTGAGACATGACAGCTCCTGACCCAGTGGCCGGATCATTCTGATCCCATCGCACACTCGGCAAAATTTCTGATGGTGGGGAAAACACGGAACCTGCACCAAGGTCCCATCAGCAGATTTTCGGCGGCAAAGCTGAATACTTGAGTAATTAACGGGGATATGGCTCAAGGCCGCCATTGCGGCGGCTCCATCGATTCAACCCAGACGTTCGACATCCGGTAATTCCATGGCCCGGACTTCGCCCTGCAGAAAATCGCTGAGGCGACGCAAACGTTCGCCGCCGGGGCGAGTTTTCGGCCAGACCAGGTAATAATTCTCACCACTGGCGACGGCCGTCGGCCACGGCAGACTCAAACGTCCCTGTGCGACATCCTCCGCCACCATCAGCAAATCGCCCATGGACACGCCGTAACCTCGGGCAGCGGCGATCATGCCCAACTCCAGCGTGTCGAACACCTGCCCACCCTTGAGCGAGACTTGATCGGTCAGGCCCATGCGCTCCAGCCAGTTGCGCCAGTCGCGGCGGTCCGGCGTCGGGTGCAGCAACTCGGTACTGGCCAGGCGCGCAACGTCCCACGGTTGATCCTTCAGAAGATTCGGCGCGCCCACCGGAATCAGTTCTTCGGGGAACAGGAAAGTTGCCTCCCAGTCCGGTGGAAAATGCCCGTTGCTGAGGATGACGGCGCAGTCGAAGGGTTCATGGTTGAAGTCCACCGTATCGATGTCCATCCAGGCGCTGGTCAATTGCACCTCGTTCCCCGGTCGCAGGTGCCGAAAACGACTGAGCCGCGCCAACAGCCAGCGCATGGTCAGGGTCGATGGGGCTTTCATGCGCAAGATGTCGTCTTCGGCACGCAAGGTATTGCAGGCCCGCTCGAGGGCGGTGAAGCCTTCGCGAATGCCGGGCAGGATCAGCCGCGCCGATTCGGTCAGTTGCAGGTTGCGCCCGCTGCGATGAAACAGCCGACAGGCGAAATGCTCTTCGAGCGTACGAATGTGCCGACTGACCGCACTTTGCGTGATCGACAGTTCTTCGGCCGCGCGAGTAAACGAGCTATGCCGCGCCGCCGCTTCGAATGCTCGAAGGGCATACAAGGGAGGAAGACGACGGGACATCAGGAAGGCTCCTATAGCGCGATGGAACCAACTTATCAGAAACTCCCCTGCATGAGTTTTAATCATGCCACCCATCCTTTTTATCCCTTTGTGAAAACCCCGCAGAGCGCCGAGAATCGACGCTTCCTGTTCTCTCTGACAATCGAGCGTGATGATCATGCAGCATCCAGCGCGTAGTGAACTCTGGGCCATCCTGCGGCTGGCGGGGCCGTTGATTGCCTCGCAGTTGGCGCACATGCTGATGGTCCTCACCGACACATTGATGATGGCGCGCCTGAGCCCCGAAGCACTGGCCGGCGGCGGTCTGGGCGCGGCGACGTATTCGTTCGTGTCGATTTTCTGCATCGGCGTGATTGCGGCCGTTGGCACCCTGGTAGCGATCCGTCAGGGCGCAGGTGACATCATCGGCGCGGCGCGGCTGACCCAAGCCGGGTTGTGGCTGGCATGGTTGATGGCGCTGGTGGCGGGTTTGCTGCTGTGGAACCTCAAACCGGTGTTGCTGCTGTTCGGCCAGACCGAAACCAACGTCCAGGCTGCCGGCCAGTTTCTGTTGATCCTGCCGTTCGCCCTGCCCGGCTACCTGAGCTTCATGGCGCTGCGTGGTTTCACCAGCGCCATCGGCCGGGCGACACCGGTGATGGTCATCAGCCTCGCCGGCACCGTGGCCAATTTCCTGCTCAACTATGCGTTGATCACCGGCATGTTCGGTCTGCCGAAAATGGGCCTGGTGGGCATCGGCCTGGTCACGGCGATCGTTGCCAACCTCATGGCGCTGGCGCTCGCGCTGCATATTCGTCGGCATCCGGCCTACGACGCGTATCCATTGCGCCAGGGTCTGTCGCGGCCCAACCGTCAGTACTTGAAGGAACTGTGGCGCCTGGGCCTGCCGATTGGCGGCACCTATGCGGTGGAAGTCGGTCTATTCGCCTTCGCCGCGCTGTGCATGGGCACCATGGGCAGTACGCAACTGGCGGCGCACCAGATCGCCCTGCAAATCGTCTCGGTGGCGTTCATGATTCCGGCGGGGCTTTCCTACGCGATCACCATGCGCATCGGCCAACATTACGGCGCCGGGCAATTGCTTGATGCGCGGCTGGCCGGACGGGTCGGGATCGCCTTTGGTGCGGCGGCAATGCTGGGTTTTGCGATGGTCTTCTGGCTGCTGCCGCATCAGTTGATCGGCTTGTTCCTGGACCACAACGACCCGGCGTTCCGCGAAGTCATCAACCTGGCCGTAAGCCTGTTGGCGGTGGCGGCATGGTTCGAGCTGTTTGACGGCACACAAACCATCGCCATGGGCTGCATTCGCGGACTCAAGGATGCCAAGACCACATTCCTGGTGGGTTTGGGTTGCTATTGGCTGATCGGCGCACCCGCCGCCTGGTGGATGGCCTTCCATTTGAATTGGGGGCCAACGGGGGTCTGGTGGGGTCTGGCGCTGGGGCTGGCGTGTGCGGCGGTGAGCCTGACGCTGGCGTTTGAGTGGAAGATGAAGCGGATGATTCGGCGTGAGCCGTCGTCAGGGGCGAGTTTCCAAATCGCCCAGCCAGATTGAGATCCCCTGTGGGAGCGGGCTTGCTCGCGAAAGCGGTGTGTCAGTCGACATCTACGTTGACTGATACACCGCTTTCGCGAGCAAGCCCGCTCCCACATTTGTCCGTGTTTAAACCACGACTTCCAGTGCAGGCTGCTGACTGCTGCCGAACGTCAGGTACTCAACCAGTTCCGCCAAAGGCAACGGCTTGCTGATCAGGTACCCCTGCACTTGATCGCAACCAAAGCCGCGCAACAAATCCAGCTGCTCTGGCGTTTCCACACCTTCGGCGACCACTTCGAGGTTGAGGTTGTGTGCCAGGTTGATCATCGCGTGCACCAGTTTGCGATTCTCTTCCCGCTCTTCCATGCCGCCGACAAAGCTCTTGTCGACCTTCAACAACGCAATCGGCAGGCTGTTGAGGTGCACGAACGAAGAAAACCCGGTGCCGAAATCATCCAGCGAGAAGCGCACGCCCAAACGCCCGAGGGCATCCATGGTCTGCTTGACCAGATCGCTGCGACGCATCACCGCGGTTTCGGTCAGTTCGAATTCCAGCCATTGCGCTTCGACGCCTCGCTCGGCAATCAGCCGGCTCAGGGTCGACAGCAACTGGCTGTCCTGGAACTGCCGGAACGACAGGTTGATTGCCATGTGCAGCGCTGGCAGACCTCGTTCGCGCAACGCCTGCATGTCCCGCAGGGCCCGGGAAATCACCCAGTAACCCAGCGGCACGATCAAGCCGCTTTGCTCGGCCAATGGCACGAATTCGCTGGGAGGCAACAAGCCGCGTTCGCCATGACGCCAGCGCACCAACGCTTCGAGGCCGACGATCTGGCCGTCCTCAAGGTTCAGACGAGGCTGGTAATGCAACTCCAGCTCATCGCGGCGCAAGGCCCGGCGCAGCTCGCTTTCGAGGTCAGCGATGCTGCGGGCATTACGATTGATCCGTTCGTTGAAGACGTGAAACGTGCAGCCCTGAGTGCTCTTGGCCTGCTGCATGGCAATGTGCGCGTGCCACATCAACGGGTCGGCGCCGGCCTGCGCTCGTGCATGGGCGATGCCGAGGCTGGAACCGATCAACAGGCTTTCGCCGTCGATCCAATAGGGTTCGGACAGGGCTTCGGTAATGCGTTCGGCCATCCATTCGGCGCGCTGAGGGGCGCGGCGGGTGTCGATCAGCAGGGCAAATTCATCGCTACCCAGCCGCGCCAGTTGATCGCTGGCCTCCAGTTGGCTTTTCAGCCGCGAGACCACTTGCAGGATCAGCCGATCGCCAGCCTGATGGCCAAGCGCGTCGTTGGCGTGTCGAAAGTTGTCGAGGTCGAGGTGACCGAGGGCCAGGCCCCGACCATCGTTTTCGGCCAGGCGCGCCGCCAGCAAGGTCTGGAAACCCTGACGGTTGGCGATACCGGTCAACGGGTCCTGCTCGGCCAGACGCTGCAAGGTGTTTTCCAGCACGCCGCGCTCACGCACATGGCGCAGGCAGCGGCGCAACATGCCGGGGTCCAGCAGATTGCGCACCAACCAGTCGCTCACACCGTCGGGCGGTGTCAGTGGCTCGTGGTCGAGCAGCAACACCGTCGGCAAGTTGCAACGGCCGGGTGCTGGCTGCAGAGCGGGAATCGTCAACAACACCGCGCTGCGGTTGTCATCGAACAGGCTACTGACCGACTCCCAGCTCGGCGCGCTGAGCAGCACAGCCGAACTCCCCATCGGAGCCAGACACTCGCGCAACAACGCTGCCCACGCTGGCTCTTCGGCCAGTAGCAGCAAACGCAAGGGTTCGACAGGCGTAGACAAGCTAGCTCCTAGACTCTGCAAAGATGTAGGCGGCGGGCATTATGCCGCGCGGGTAACCAATGACCAAATGACATCGGTTATCAAACACAGCTTTTGCGTCTTGAATACGAACATTAGACGCAAATTCACTACGCATCCTGCGTGAAAGTATCAAAACCGGCAATTAGAGATCGCGTGTTACGTCACAAGTCGGAGAGAGCAGCACAATTCGCTGAGCCTGTTAAAATGCCGGCCCATTTCGCTAATGACTCCCTGATTTCGTATGTCCCGACTCAATCCCCGGCAGCAAGAAGCCGTGAGCTACGTCGGCGGCCCTCTTTTGGTGCTCGCCGGCGCAGGTTCCGGCAAGACCAGCGTGATCACCCGCAAAATTGCGCACCTGATCCAGAACTGTGGCATCCGCGCCCAATACATTGTCGCCATGACCTTTACCAACAAGGCCGCGCGCGAGATGAAAGAACGGGTCGGCACCCTGCTCAAGGGCGGTGAAGGCCGCGGCCTGACGGTCTGCACCTTTCACAACCTGGGCCTGAACATCATCCGCAAGGAACACGTGCGGCTGGGCTATAAACCGGGCTTCTCGATCTTCGACGAGACCGACGTCAAAGCCCTGATGACCGACATCATGCAGAAGGAATACTCGGGCGACGACGGCGTCGACGAGATCAAGAACATGATCGGCTCGTGGAAAAACGACCTGATCCTGCCGCCCGAAGCCCTGGAAAACGCGCGCAACCCCAAGGAACAGACCGCCGCCATCGTCTACACCCACTACCAGCGCACGCTCAAGGCGTTCAACGCAGTGGACTTCGACGACCTGATCCTGCTGCCGGTAAAACTGTTCCAGGAACACGACGACATCCTGGAAAAATGGCAGAACAAGGTCCGCTATCTGTTGGTGGACGAATACCAGGACACCAACGCCAGCCAGTACTTGCTGGTAAAACTGCTGATCGGCAAGCGTAACCAGTTCACCGTGGTGGGCGACGACGACCAGTCGATCTACGCCTGGCGCGGCGCCCGCCCGGAAAACCTGATGCTGCTCAAGGACGACTACCCGTCCCTGAAAGTGGTCATGCTCGAGCAAAACTACCGCTCGACCAGCCGCATTCTGCGCTGCGCCAACGTGCTGATCTCCAACAACCCGCACGAATTCGAAAAGCAGCTGTGGAGTGAGATGGGCCACGGCGACGAAATCCGTGTGATCCGTTGCCGCAACGAAGACGCCGAAGCCGAGCGCGTGGCGGTGGAACTGCTGACCCTGCACCTGCGCACGGATCGGCCCTACAGCGATTTTGCGATCCTGTATCGCGGCAACTACCAGGCCAAGCTGATCGAGCTGAAGCTGCAGCACCACCAGATTCCGTATCGCCTGTCCGGCGGCAACAGCTTTTTCGGGCGTCAGGAAGTGAAAGACCTGATGGCCTACTTCCGCCTGATCGTGAACCCGGACGACGACAACGCCTTCCTGCGGGTGATCAACGTCCCACGCCGGGAGATCGGTTCGACCACGCTGGAGAAGCTGGGCAACTACGCCACCGAGCGAAAAATCTCGATGTACGCTGCCACCGACGAAATCGGTTTGGGCGAGCATCTGGACACGCGCTTCACCGATCGCCTGTCACGCTTCAAGCGTTTCATGGACAAGGTCCGCGAGCAATGCGCCGGCGAGGACCCGATTTCCGCCCTGCGCAGCATGGTCATGGACATCGACTACGAGAACTGGCTGCGCACCAACAGCTCCAGCGACAAGGCCGCCGATTACCGCATGGGTAACGTCTGGTTCCTGATCGAGGCGCTGAAGAACACCCTGGAGAAAGACGAAGAAGGCGAGATGACCGTCGAAGACGCCATCGGCAAACTCGTCCTGCGCGACATGCTGGAGCGTCAGCAGGAAGAGGAAGACGGCGCCGAAGGCGTGCAGATGATGACCTTGCACGCCTCCAAGGGCCTGGAATTTCCCTACGTGTTCATCATGGGCATGGAAGAGGAAATCCTTCCGCACCGCTCCAGTATCGAAGCCGACACCATAGAAGAAGAACGCCGCCTGGCCTACGTCGGGATTACCCGAGCGCGTCAGACGTTGGCGTTCACCTTTGCTGCCAAGCGTAAGCAATACGGCGAGATCATCGACTGCGCACCGAGTCGCTTCCTCGATGAATTGCCGCCGGACGACCTGGCCTGGGAAGGCAATGACGACACTCCCGTTGAAGTCAAAGCCGTGCGCGGTAATACCGCATTGGCGGATATACGCGCGATGTTAAAGCGCTAGAATTGAGCACTTTTTAACCGCACACTTTTTACACGCCAGGCGCACATGGCGTCAGTAGAGGAAAGCTTCATGGAAGCACTGCACAAGAAAATTCGCGAAGAAGGCATCGTGCTTTCCGACCAGGTCCTGAAAGTCGACGCCTTTCTGAACCACCAGATCGACCCGGCCCTGATGAAGCTGATCGGCGACGAATTCGCCTCGCTGTTCAAGGATTCGGGCATCACCAAGATCGTCACCATCGAAGCCTCGGGCATCGCGCCTGCGATCATGACCGGCCTGAACCTTGGCGTACCGGTGATTTTCGCCCGCAAGCATCAGTCCCTGACCCTGACTGAAAACCTGCTGTCGGCGACCGTCTACTCGTTCACCAAGCAGACTGAAAGCACCGTGGCGATCTCCCCGCGCCACCTGACCAGCAGCGACCGCGTGCTGATCATCGACGACTTTTTGGCCAACGGTAAGGCCTCGCAAGCGCTGATCTCGATCATCAAACAGGCCGGCGCGACTGTGGCCGGCTTGGGTATCGTGATCGAGAAGTCGTTCCAGGGGGGGCGTGCGGAACTGGACGCCCAAGGTTATCGCGTTGAATCGTTGGCGCGGGTGCAGTCGCTGAAGGATGGCGTTGTAACCTTCATCGAATAAACCCGCTGCATCACCGAACCTGTGGGAGCGGGCTTGCCCGCGATGAGGTCATAACATTCAACATTGATGTTGGCTGTTCCACCACCATCGTGGGCAAGCCCGCTCCCACAGGTTTTTGTGGTGGCCGTTATTACGCGGTCGCCTTCAGGCCGGTCAGCAACAACCGCTGAAACAAATCCTCTTTCAACCCCTCCGGCTTCGTCAGCTGCATCCTTTCCAGATGCACCGGAAACTCCGAAGCCGCTGGCGCATCCAGCGCAGCCTTACCCAATTCCAGAATCTCGGTGAGCTTGAACTTGCTCTTCAACCAGTTCAGCGCCCGCAATAGATCCCGTTCCTCAGCGGTGAAATCACAGCCCAGCGGATATTCTGGAAACAGATTCGAATGCCGCGCCTGAATGGCTTGCAACCGCTGTGGGCTGTTGTCGGCGAAACGCGGATCGAGTCGAAAATGCTTCGGCAGTTTGCCAACGTTCTGCGCCTGCTCGATCAGCCCCGGCTGGAAGCGTGAGTCGCTGATGTTCAGCAATGCTTCGATCACCGCCGCGTCGGTCTTGCCCCGCAAATCGGCGATGCCGTACTCGGTGACGACGATGTCCCGCAGATGTCGTGGGATCGTGCAGTGGCCGTATTCCCAGACGATATTCGAACTGACTTCACCGCCCGACTCGCGCCAACTGCGCAGCAGCAGTATCGAACGCGCGCCTTCCAGCGCATGGCCCTGGACGACGAAGTTGTATTGCCCGCCGACGCCGCTCAGCACCCGCCCGTCTTCGAGTTGATCGGCCACGCCGGCGCCGAGCAAGGTCATGGTGAAGACCGTGTTGATGAAGCGCGCATCAAGGCGCTGCAAGCGTTTGAGTTCCTCCTGACCGTAGAGCTCGTTGATGTAGCTGATGCGGGTCATGTTGAATTCGAGCCGCTTAGCCTGCGGCAACTCGCGCAAGCGCTCGTAGAAACTGCGCGGCCCGAGGAAAAATCCGCCATGCACCGAGATGCCGTCAGTCTGCGCCGCCTCGTCCAGCGTCCCGGCATTCGCCTGCTGCTGGGTCGCCACGTCCGGGTAGACTTTGCGCCGCACGATCCCGGCATCCGCTAATACCAGCAAGCCGTTGACGAACATTTCGCTGCAACCGTAAAGGCCCTTGGCGAACGGTTCGATACCCCCTTCGCGCTCAATCAACTGCGCCCATTGGCTGAGATTCAGATCCGCCAGCAACGCCTTGTAACCGTCACTGTCAGCCTGCCGCGCCAGCAACGCTGCCGTCAGGGCATCACCCATGGCGCCGATGCCGATCTGCAAGGTGCCGCCGTCGCGCACCAGCGTGCTGGCGTGCAGACCGATGAAATGATCCTGAAAACCCACCGGCATGTTCGGCGTGGAAAACAGCGTGGTGTTGTCCTTCGCGTCGATCAGCAGGTCGAAGGTGTCGATGCCGATTTCCGCATCGCCGGGCATGTACGGCAAATCGTTGTGTACCTGCCCCACCATCAGGATCGTTTCCCCCGCCGCCCGGCGCTTGGCAATCATCGGCAACAGGTCGAGGGTGATGTCCGGGTTGCAGCTCAGGCTCAGGCGATCGGGATGCTCGCTGTGGCTGGCGACCAGTTGCGCGATCAGGTTCAAGCCGGCGGCATTGATGTCCCGGGCCGCGTGGCTGTAATTGCTGCTGACGTAATCCTGCTGGGCCGATGTGCTGTTCAGCAGGCTGCCTGGCTGCAGGAAGAATTGATGGACGTGAATGTTGTCCGGCAGGCTGTCGCGATGCAAATCGGCGAGGAAATCCAGCTCCGGATAATCGCCGAACACTCGCTCGATGAAGGGTTCGAGGAAACGCTTTTGCAAGCCATCGCCCAATGGCGGGCGTCCGAGGCACAGGGCGGTGTAAATCGTCAGTTGCCGCTCGGGCAGTTGCGCGATCCGTTGATACAGCGCGTTGACGAAGTGATTGGGCTTGCCCAGCCCCAGCGGCAATCCCATGTGGATATGCGCCGGCAACCGCGCCAGGACGTCATCGACCGCCTGTTCGATAGAACACAACTGCACCATCTGATCCTCCCGCCGCTCCATGAATTGGGGTTGGACCGAGCTTGCCGGGTCTTTGCTGCAAAGCATAGCCTCAGGGGAAAATCGCACGCACAAAAAAGCCGCTGGAAAGCGGCTTTTTCGTTGAAGACAGGCTTATTTCAAACCGGACATCTTCTGGATGGCGCCCTTGAGATCGCCATCAGTGCAATCGGCGCAAGTGCCTTTTGGCGGCATTGCGTTGAGGCCGGAGATTGCTTTCGCCAGCAAGCCGTCGAGGCCGCCTTCTTTCTTGGCGCGCTCGCCCCAGGCGGCGGCATCGCCGATTTTCGGCGCGCCCAACAGGCCGGTGCCGTGGCATGCGTTGCAATGTTTTGCAATCACTGAGTCAGGGGTTTTGGCATCACCACCACCCGCAGAAGCAGCGACTTCCATCCCCTTGCACTCTTTGCCCTGCACACAAACCTGGCCAACGGGCTCAAGACGTTTAGCAATATCGTCGTTGGTCGCAGCTTGTGCGCTGACTGCCCAAAGGGCCAATACGGTTGCTGGTGCGGCCAGCATTTTCATAATTAGGTTCACGCGTACACCCTCAATGGTGGCTAGTCACGCCCACGGCCACGGTTCGCAGGCGGGCGCAAGTATAGCGGTAAGCCCGTCACACTGAAACAACCCCAAAGTCGAAGGGGTCTTATCGTGGGAAGGAAATACAGCAGGGGCGTCTCCACAATCCGGGCAGGACGCCTCTTCTCTTAGAAATTCGCCGGGGTAGCTGCGCTGATTAGTCGCGCCGGAGCATCGAACGGATTACGGAAACGGTGTGGCTTGGTACTTTCAAAGTAGTAGCTGTCGCCGGCTTCGAGCACAAATGTTTCGAGCCCGACCACCAGTTCCAGCCGACCTTCCACCAGAATCCCGGTTTCCTCGCCCTCATGGGTGAGCATCTCCTCACCGGTGTCGGCGCCTGGCGGGTAGATTTCATTGAGGAACGCGATAGCCCGGCTCGGATGAGCCCGGCCGACCAGTTTCATGGTCACTGCACCATCGGAAATATCGATCAGCTCGTGGGCCTTGTAGACGATCTGAGTCGGGATTTCCTGCAGGATTTCTTCGGAAAAGAATTCGACCATGGACATGGGAATCCCGCCCAGTACCTTCCTCAGCGAACTGATCGAGGGGCTGACGCTGTTCTTCTCGATCATCGAAATGGTGCTGTTGGTAACACCCGCGCGTTTGGCGAGCTCACGCTGGGAAAGACCTTTGAGCTTACGGATCGATTGCAGTCGTTCACCGACGTCCAATGCTGGAGCCTCCAGGAATTCAGGTTGCAGAAATATTGAGCGTTATCATGGCGACAGCGTTCAGTATTTACAACACTTGGGCCTGAATCCTGTTTGGCGAAGCGACTTTCGGTCGGGAACGTTTTTCGTCAGGCCCCGGAATAGAGCAGCGGCACTCGACGCAGGTTGCAGAAGATCTGGTAAGGAATCGTGCCCGCGGCCGTCGCAACGTCACTGGCGAGGATATTTTTGCCCCACAACTCGACGGTCGAACCAAGGCCGGCTTGCGGCACGTCGGTCAGGTCGATGCAGAGCATGTCCATCGACACGCGGCCAATCAACTGGCTGCGCTGCCCGGCGACCATCACCGGCGTACCGGTCGGAGCCTGACGTGGATAGCCGTCGGCATAACCCATCGCCACCACGCCCACGCGCATCGGCTTGGGTGTGATGAATTTCGCGCCGTAACCAATCGGCTCGCCAGCCGGCAGTTCACGCACGCAAATCACTTTCGATTCCAGGGTCATCACCGGTTGCAGGCGAGACGCCACGGCATTGGCCTCTTCGAAAGGCGTTGCGCCGTAGAGCATGATGCCTGGGCGCACCCAATCGCTCGGAATCTGCGGCCAACCGAGCACCGCCGGCGAATTACGCAGGCTGATTTCGGCCGACAACCCCTGACGCGCCGCCTCGAACACCGCAACCTGCTCGGCGCTAGCCTGGCAGTGCAGCTCATCGGCGCGAGCGAAGTGACTCATCAGCACGATCTTCGCCACTTTGCCGCTGGCCAGCAGCCGTTGATAGGCCGCCTGGTAATCCGCCGGATGCAGGCCGACCCGATGCATGCCCGAGTCGAGCTTGAGCCAGACCGTGATCGGTTTGCTCAGCGCGGCTTTTTCGATGGCCTCGAGCTGCCACAGCGAATGCACCACGCACCAGAAGTCATGTTCGACGATCAACGACAGCTCATCGGCTTCGAAAAAACCTTCCAGCAACAACACCGGTGCACGAATGCCGGCGGCACGCAGCTCCAACGCTTCTTCGATGCACGCCACGGCAAACCCGTCCGCCTCGGCTTCCAGCGCCTGGGCGCAGCGTACCGCGCCATGACCATAGGCATCGGCCTTGATCACCGCGAGGGCCTTGGCCCCCGTGACTTCACGGGCGATCCGGTAGTTGTGGCGCAGGGCTTGAAGGTCGATCAGGGCACGGGCTGGACGCATGGCGGCAGACTTCTAGTCGGTCATTGAAAAAAAACCGGCGCTGGCTGACAGCGTGAACCGCCAACAGCGCCGGGAGAGGGATCTTTCTGGCTGAGCGTTATGGCAGCGCGGCGACAACCGACAGCTCAACCAGGATTTGCGGTTCGCACAGCTTCGATTCAACGGTAGCGCGGGCCGGGGCGACGCCTTTTGGCAGCCACTGGTCCCACACCGAATTCATGCCTGCGAAGTGCGCGTCGATGTCTTTAAGGTAAATCGTCACTGACAGCAGACGGCTCTTGTCAGTCCCGGCCAGATCCAGCAAACGCTCGATGTTGGCGAGGGTTTCACGGGTCTGCTGTTCAATCCCGGCGCTCATGTCATCGCCGACCTGCCCTGCCAGATACACCGTACTGTTGTGGACAACGATCTGGCTCATGCGCTCATTGGTGAGCTGGCGCTGGATTGACATGTTTTGCGGACTCCTTGAGTTTGTTGCCATAACGGGAAATATCGAGGCCTTCGGCGCTGATCTGAGGTGTTCTCTTCGCCATCAGGTCAGCCAGCAAACGACCGGAACCACAGGCCATGGTCCAGCCGAGCGTGCCGTGGCCCGTATTCAGAAACAGATTTTTGAACGGCGTGGCGCCGACAATCGGGGTGCCGTCCGGAGTGGTCGGACGCAGGCCGGTCCAGAAGCTCGCCTGGGGCAGATCGCCGCCCTGAGGATAAAGGTCGTTGACGATCATCTCCAGGGTTTCGCGTCGACGCGGGTTCAACGACAGGTCAAAACCGGCAATTTCCGCCATGCCGCCGACGCGGATGCGATTGTCGAAACGGGTGATCGCGACCTTGTAGGTCTCGTCGAGAATGGTCGACGTCGGGGCCATCGCCGGGTTGATGATCGGCACGGTCAGCGAGTAACCCTTGAGCGGATACACCGGAGCCCGGATGCCCAACGGCTTGAGCAATTGCGGCGAGTAGCTGCCGAGAGCGAGCACGTAGCGGTCGGCGGTTTCCAGCTTGCCGTCGATCCACACGCCGTTGATGCGATCACCGGCGAAGTCGAGGCGCTGAATATCCTGGCCGAAACGGAATTCCACACCCAGTTTCGTGGCCATTTCGGCCAGGCGAGTGGTGAAGATCTGGCAGTCGCCGGTCTGGTCATTCGGCAGGCGCAACGCACCGGCGAGGATGTCGGTGACGCTGGCCAGGGCCGGTTCGACCCGGGCAATGCCGGCGCGGTCGAGCAGTTCGAACGGCACGCCGGACTCTTTCAGCACGGCGATGTCTTTGGCGGCGCCATCAAGCTGCGCCTGGGTGCGGAACAGCTGGGTAGTTCCCAGGCTGCGGCCTTCGTAGGCAATGCCGGTTTCGGCGCGCAATTCGTCGAGGCAGTCACGGCTGTACTCGGACAGGCGCACCATGCGCTCCTTGTTCACCGCATAACGGCTGGCGGTGCAGTTGCGCAGCATCTGCGCCATCCACAGGTATTGGTCGATGTCGGCGGTGGCCTTGATCGCCAATGGCGCGTGACGCTGCAACAACCACTTGATGGCTTTGAGCGGTACGCCCGGCGCGGCCCACGGCGAGGCATAACCCGGCGAAACCTGCCCGGCGTTGGCGAAACTGGTTTCCATGGCCGCCGCTGGTTGGCGGTCGACAACCGTCACTTCAAAGCCAGCCCGTGCCAGATAATAGGCACTGGCGGTACCGATGACGCCGCTACCCAAGACCAGAACGCGCATTTTCATATCCCTCATCGCGGCTTACCGCTGACGTTTATTGTGCAGACCGAAGATGTGGGCAGTTTAAAAAAGATTAGCCAGTGCTTTTCACTATATAAGTGCCTATATTTGGCGACAATTCTCGGCAAAAACCCTTTTCACGGAGGCGCATCCCCTATGCGGACCAACACTCAGACCAAACGTGAGCTGGACAAGATCGACCGCAACATCCTGCGGATCCTGCAAGCGGACGGGCGCATTTCCTTCACCGAGCTCGGGGAAAAGGTCGGCCTCTCCACCACGCCCTGCACCGAACGGGTACGGCGACTGGAGCGCGAAGGGATCATCATGGGCTACAACGCCCGCCTGAATCCGCAGCACCTCAAGGGTAGCCTGCTGGTGTTCGTCGAGATCAGCCTCGACTACAAATCCGGCGATACTTTCGAAGAGTTCCGACGCGCGGTGCTGAAACTGCCCCACGTACTGGAATGCCATTTGGTGTCAGGGGATTTCGATTACCTGGTGAAAGCACGGATTTCCGAAATGGCCTCGTACCGCAAACTGCTGGGCGACATCCTGCTCAAGCTGCCGCATGTGCGCGAATCCAAAAGCTATATCGTGATGGAAGAAGTGAAAGAGAGCTTGAACCTGCCGATTCCGGATTGACCCACCCGATCATTCCCACGCTCTGCGTGGGAATGCAGCCCGGGACGCTCTGCGTCCCAAGAGCCGAACGCGGAGCGTCCGTTGAGGCATTCCCACGCAGAGCGTGGGAACGATCACCCCTACACCAACACCTGCCGGGTGCTGGCCATGTACTCGTGAATCTGCTTCTCGACCCGCGGATGGATCAGCTCCACCGGTCGCCGCCCGTTAGGGCATGGCAATGTCTTGGTGGTACCGAACAGCCGACAGATCAGCGGTCGTTCGTCATACACCGTACAGCCATTGGGGCCCAGATGGACGCAATTGAGTTCATCCATCGCCGCATCCTGCTCCGCCCGGGTCTTGCGCGGCAGGCGGGACATTTCTTCGGGCGAGGTGGTCACCGGCCCACAGCAGTCATGGCAGCCGGGCACGCACTCGAAAGAGGGAATCTGTTGGCGCAGCGTGCGAATTTTCTGACTGTTGCAACTCATCGAAGCGGTGACCGAATACGAAATAGACCGGGATTCTGACGCAAAAAACCCGATCCAGACAGCGCCAACCGACCGGTGTTGCCCGTGTCCGAAGCGGCGGCTTATGCTCCGTCAACTTTTTCAAACACATGCACCCAGGATGACCACATGAACGCCCCCGTTCAGCAACCTGCCTCGAACCATCAACACGCGGCCTCTTATTACGCCGCCAGCAGCCTGCCGCAGCCCGATCTTGCGGTGCTCACAGGTGAGCTGGTGGCGGACGTGTGCGTGGTGGGCGGCGGGTTCTCCGGGCTGAACACCGCCCTCGAACTGGCCGAACGCGGCTTCAGCGTGGTGCTGCTGGAAGCGCACAAGATCGGTTGGGGCGCCAGCGGACGCAATGGCGGGCAGTTGATTCGCGGTGTCGGCCATGGTCTCGACCAGTTCGCCAACGTGATCGGTGCAGACGGTGTGCGTCAGATGAAATTGATGGGCCTGGAAGCGGTGGAAATCGTCCGACAGCGGATCGAGCGTTTTCAGATCCCTTGCGACCTGACCTGGGGCTACTGCGACCTCGCCAACAAGGCTCACGAACTGGAAGGCTTCGCCGAAGACGCCATCGAGCTGCACAGCCTCGGTTACCGTTACGAAACCCGTCTGCTACAAGCCCACGAAATGCACAGCGTGGTGGGTTCCGAGCGCTACGTCGGCGGTTTGATCGACATGGGCTCCGGGCATCTGCACCCCTTGAACCTGGCACTCGGAGAAGCGGCGGCCGCCGGGCAATTGGGTGTGAGGCTGTTCGAACAATCGGCGGTGACCCGCATCGATTACGGCCCCGAGGTCAAAGTCCACACCGCCCAGGGCACGGTTCGCACGAAGACGCTGGTGCTGGGTTGCAACGCCTACCTCAACGATCTCAATCCGCAACTCGGCGGCAAGGTGCTGCCCGCCGGCAGTTACATCATCGCCACCGAACCCTTGAGCGAAGAACAAGCCCACGCGCTGCTGCCGCAAAACATGGCGGTCTGCGATCAACGGGTGGCGCTGGATTATTACCGACTCTCGGCGGACCGACGCTTGCTGTTCGGCGGCGCCTGCCATTATTCAGGACGCGACCCGAAAGACATCGCCGCGTACATGCGACCGAAGATGCTGGCGGTGTTCCCGCAACTGGCCGGGGTGAAAATCGACTATCAATGGGGCGGGATGATCGGTATCGGCGCCAATCGCCTGCCGCAGATCGGTCGGCTCAAGGAGCAGCCGAATGTGTATTACGCCCAGGCTTATTCCGGTCATGGGCTGAACGCCACGCATCTGGCGGGGAAATTGGTGGCCGAGGCTATTAGCGGCCAGCAGAGCGGTGGTTTCGACCTGTTTGCCAGGGTGCCACATATCACCTTCCCGGGGGGCAAGCATTTGCGTTCTCCGCTGTTGGCGTTGGGGATGTTGTGGCATCGACTGAAGGAGTTGGTCTGATCGGTTAGCTGCGTTCTTACGGGCCTCATCGCGGGCAAGCCCGCTCCCACAGGGATTAGCGGTGAACACAATTCTTGTGAACACCAGCAACCATTGTGGGAGCGGGCTTGCCCGCGATGAGGCCCGCAAGAACGTCATAAAACTCAGATCCGCCAGAACGGCTTAAGCCCCTCCTCCCGCGCCTGCTCTCGACTCAACCCGACATCGTTGAGCTGCTCCGGTGTCAACGTCAGCAACACCTTGCGCGTGTGCAGACGATGCCAGAACAGGCCCCAGCGACCCAGGCAGGACGGTGCGTTGCGCATCACCGCCTCGCGTGTGCCGTTTTTTTGCCCTGCCGCCAGTTCCTGACTGTGTAACGTCAGCCGCACATCGCTCAAGCCGTTCATTTTCATTGCTCCTGTTTACTTGGGTAGCCAGAGCTTTCATGATGCGCGGACGGCGAAAAGCATTACAGATTCAACAATGGTGTATTAACTCCATACAGATTTTCTGTTTCTGCCTCTGAATTACATATTTTTGCCTCATCTGTACTGGTTAACCGAATCACTCACACCGAGACTGCGCCATGACCCTCTACGTCAATCTCGCCGAGTTGCTCGGCACGCGTATCGAACAAGGCTTCTATCGCCCCGGCGACCGGTTGCCCTCGGTGCGAGCGCTGAGTGTCGAACACGGGGTCAGCCTGAGCACGGTGCAGCAGGCCTATCGAGTGCTGGAAGACGTAGGTCTGGCTATGCCCAAACCCAAGTCCGGTTACTTCGTACCGGTGAGTCGCGAACTGCCAGAGCTGCCAGCGGTTGGCCGGCCAGCCCAACGGCCAGTGGATATTTCGCAATGGGATCAAGTGCTGGAACTGATCCGCGCCGTACCGCGCAAGGACGTCGTGCAACTGGGGCGCGGCATGCCGGACATTACCACGCCGACCATGAAACCGCTGCTGCGCAGCCTGGCCCGAATCAGCCGTCGGCAGGACATGCCCGGTCTGTATTACGACAACATCTACGGCACCCTCGAATTGCGCGAACAAATCGCTCGCCTGATGCTCGATTCCGGCTGCCAGTTGAGCGCCAACGATCTGGTAATCACTACCGGTTGCCACGAAGCGCTGTCCACCAGCATCCGCGCCATCTGCGAGCCGGGTGACATCGTGGCGGTGGACTCACCGAGCTTTCACGGCGCCATGCAGACGCTCAAAGGCCTGGGCATGAAAGCCCTGGAAATCCCTACTGATCCGCTCACTGGCATCAGTCTCGAGGCTTTGGAACTGGCCTTGGAACAATGGCCGATCAAGGCCATACAGTTGACCCCCAACTGCAACAACCCGTTGGGCTACATCATGCCGGAGGCGCGCAAACGTGCGCTGTTGACGCTCGCACAGCGTTTTGACGTGGCGATTATCGAGGACGATGTGTATGGCGAACTGGCCTACACCTACCCTCGCCCACGCACGATCAAATCCTTCGACGAAGACGGCCGCGTCCTGCTCTGCAGTTCTTTTTCCAAGACCCTGGCACCAGGCCTGCGCATTGGTTGGGTCGCACCGGGCCGTTATCTGGAACGGGTGCTGCACATGAAGTACATCAGCACTGGCTCCACCGCGCCGCAACCGCAGATTGCGATTGCCGAGTTTCTCAAGGCCGGGCACTTCGAACCGCATTTGCGGAAGATGCGCACGCAATACCAGCGCAATCGCGACGCGATGATCGACTGGGTAACCCGCTACTTCCCCGCCGGTACCCGGGCTAGCCGTCCGCAAGGCAGCTTCATGCTGTGGGTCGAACTGCCGGAGGGCTTCGATACCCTGAAACTCAATCGGGCGCTGCATGACCAAGGCGTTCAGATTGCAGTCGGCAGCATCTTTTCCGCCTCTGGCAAATACCGCAACTGTCTGCGGATGAACTACGCTGCCAAAACAACCCCGCAGATCGAAGAAGCAGTGCGCAAGGTCGGTGCGACAGCCATCAAACTGCTCGCGGAAACTGACTGACCTTTCTTCGGGATGCGGCGTCCATATGCTAACCGCCACCATCCGGAATACGCTCCGTGAGAATCAGACAGCCCCTGCTTGCTCTTCTGTTACTCGCCTCGCTCCTTGGTGGTTGTACAACACTCAATGTCCCTCGCGAACCGAGTCAGGCCCTGCCAGCGGCCGATTCGGCGTTCGGCCGTTCGATCCAGGCCCAGGCCCTCCCCTATAAGGGCCAATCGGGTTTTCGCTTGCTCTCCGACAGCGCCGAGGCCTTCACCGCCCGCGCCGAGCTGATTCGCAACGCTCAAAGCAGCCTCGATCTGCAGTACTACATCGTCCATGACGGCATCAGCACACGAATACTGGTGAGCGAGCTGCTCAAGGCCGCCGACCGCGGCGTGCGGGTGCGGATTCTGCTCGACGACACCACCAGCGATGGCCTGGACCGGATCATCGCGACCCTCGCCGCCCATCCGAAGATTCAGATCCGCGTATTCAACCCGCTGCACCTGGGCCGCAGCACCGTCGTTACGCGAACGATGGGCCGGTTCTTCAACCTGTCGCAGCAACACCGGCGCATGCATAACAAACTGTGGGTGGCGGACAACAGCGCGGCGATCGTTGGCGGGCGCAACCTGGGGGACGAGTATTTCAATGCCGAGCCCAACCTGAATTTCACCGACATCGACATGCTTGGTGTCGGCCCGGTTGCAGAGCAACTGGGGCACAGCTTCGATCAGTACTGGAACAGCGCCCTGAGCAAGCCGATCGAGCAGTTTCTCTCGACCAAGCCGACAGCCAGGGATCTGAAAAACACCCGGACCCGGCTGGATGAATCCCTGGAGGAAACGCGCAAACAGAACCACGCGCTTTATCAGCAGTTGATGGCCTACACCACTCACCCGCGCCTGGATGTCTGGCGCAGGGAGCTGATCTGGGCCTGGAACCAGGCATTGTGGGACGCACCGAGCAAGGTATTGTCCAAGGGCGAGCCGGATCCGCACTTGTTGCTGAGCACCCAGTTGGCGCCCGAGCTCAACGGGGTCAGCAAAGAGCTGATCATGGTCTCGGCCTACCTCGTACCCGGCCAACCGGGGCTGGTTTACCTGACCGGTCGCGCCGATGCCGGCGTATCGATCAGTGTGCTGACCAACTCACTGGAAGCCACCGACGTACCGGCCACGCACGGTGGTTACGCACCTTATCGCAAAGCCTTGCTGGAGCATGGAGTGCAGCTGTTCGAATTACGCCGTCAGCCCGGCGACAACGGTGATAGCGGCAGCGGGCCGCGCCTGTTTCACAGCGGGACCTACCGTAGTTCCGACTCCAGCCTGCACAGCAAGGCGATGATTTTCGACCAACAGAAAGCCTTCATCGGCTCGTTCAATTTCGACCCGCGATCGGTACTGTGGAACACCGAAGTCGGGGTACTGGTGGACAACCCGCAGCTCGCCGGACGAGTGCGTGAACTGGCACTGGAGGGTATGGCGCCAGCCCTCAGCTATCAGGCCCGGCTGGAAAAGGGTCAGATCGTCTGGGTCACCGAAGATGACGGCAAGCAGCACACATTGACCAAAGAACCGGGGGGTTGGTGGCGACACTTCAATTCATGGCTCAGCAGCATGGTCGGCCTGGAGCGGATGTTGTAGCTTCAATTGCCAAGATCGCAGCCTTCGGCAACTCCTACAGGGATCGCATTTCAACTGTAGGAGCTGACGAAGGCTGCGATCTTTTGATCTATACCGGCTGCACCACACCAAACGCCCCTTGCCGCGATACCAGAATCACCAGCCCCAACGCGCCCGCCGCCATCAGCAACGGCAAGGCATGCCCGCTGATCCACTGGCTCCCGGCACCGGCTGCCAAAGGCCCGATCAGGCAACCAATTCCCCATAACTGTGCGATATGGGCATTGGCGCGCACCAAGGCATCGTCGCGATAACGCTCGCCAATCAAGATCAGCGATAAGGTGAACAAGCCGCCGGCACTGGCGCCAAACAACACCCACAGCGGCCAGATCAACAGCGTGTCGATCAGCAACGGAATCGCCAGGCTCGACAGCAACAAGAGCATCGCGCAACCGGTAAACAATGTACGTCGCGACAAGCGATCGGCCAGCGCGCCAATCGGCAATTGCAGCAAGGCATCACCCACCACCACCGTACTGACCATCGCCAAGGCGATTTCCGTGGTGAAGCCCTGACGCAGGCAATAGACCGGCAGCAAGGTCAGGATCATCGCTTCGAACGCCGCGAACAGCGACACCGCCCAGGCAATCGCCGGCAAGCCGCGGCAGAAGGTCAACAAGTCACCGAGGGTTACGCTGCAAGCTTCGCTGGTGGGTGCGCCGCCGCGGCCCAACAGCAGAAACGGTGACGTCATCAGCAAACCGACGCCGACCCAGAAACCATAATCATGCTCGGTGCCCAACGCCCCCAACAGTAACGGCCCGGCCAGCTGACTCAACGCGTAACTGCTGCCGTACAGCGCCACCAGTCGACCGCGCCATTGCTCAACCACCAGTTGGTTGATCCAGCTTTCACCGAGGATAAAGACGAGGGTCAGGATCACCCCGATCATCAACCGCAACACCAACCAGACCGGATAGCTCGGCCACACTGCCAGCAAACCGATGGACACCGCCCCGGCCCACAGGCACAGGCGCATCAGATTGGCCGTGCCAAGACGGGCCGCGAGGTGGCTGGAGATCTTCGCCCCCAGCAGTACGCCAATGGCCGGCATCGCCGCCATCACGCCGATCGCGAACGAGCCGTACCCCCAGCCTTCCAGACGCAGCGACACCAACGGCATGCTGACACCCAGGGCCAGGCCGACACTCAAGACAGACGCCAAAACGGCGAAATACGTCGCCCAACGCATGTTCCACGCTCCTGTGGATATTTTATGTACAGCGCAAAACACTGTGGGAGCGAGCCTGCTCGCGATGACGGAGCAACATTCAACATTGACGTCGACTGTCAGACCGCTATCGCGAGCAGGCTCGCTCCCACAAGGGATCTATGTTGCATCGGGCCCCGGATATGAACCGGAGCCCTGCTACACATTACAACTTGATCCAGGTCGCCTTCAGCTCGGTGTACTTGTCGAACGCGTGCAGTGACTTGTCGCGACCGTTGCCGGACTGTTTGAAGCCACCGAACGGCGCGGTCATGTCGCCGCCGTCGTACTGATTGACCCACACGCTACCGGCACGCAAAGCCTTGGCGGTCAGGTGAGCCTTGGAGATGTCGGCAGTCCAGACTGCAGCGGCCAGACCGTAAGGCGTGTCGTTGGCGATCTGGATGGCTTCTTCAGCGCTGTCGAAGGTGATGACCGACAACACCGGACCAAAGATTTCTTCCTGGGCAATTTTCATCGCGTTGCTCACGCCATCGAAAATCGTCGGCTCAACGTAAGTGCCACCGGTTTCCTGAAGAATGCGCTTGCCGCCCGCCACCAGTTTGGCGCCATCAGTGTGACCGGACTCGATGTAGGACAACACAGTGTTCATCTGCTGGGTGTCCACCAGCGCACCGACATTGGTTGCCGGGTCCAGGGGATTGCCCGGCTTCCAGGTTTTCAGGGCCTCGATCACCAGCGGCAGGAATTTGTCCTTGATCGAACGCTCGACCAGCAGGCGCGAACCGGCGGTGCAGACTTCGCCCTGGTTGAAGGCGATGGCACCGGCAGCGGCTTCGGCGGCGGCTTGCAGGTCCGGCGCATCGGCGAACACGATGTTCGGGCTCTTGCCGCCAGCTTCCAGCCAGACGCGCTTCATGTTCGATTCGCCGGAGTAGATCAGCAGTTGCTTGGCGATCTTGGTCGAACCGGTGAACACCAACGTGTCGACGTCGTTGTGCAGGGCCAGGGCCTTGCCCACGGTGTGGCCGTGGCCCGGCAACACGTTCAGCACACCTTTCGGAATACCGGCTTCAACCGCCAGCGCCGCAATGCGGATCGCTGTCAGCGGCGATTTTTCGGAAGGTTTGAGGATCACCGAGTTACCGGTGGACAGCGCCGGCCCGAGCTTCCAGCAGGCCATCATCAACGGGAAGTTCCACGGCACGATCGCGCCGACCACGCCGACCGGCTCGCGAGTCACCAGACCCAGCTGATCGTGCGGGGTGGCAGCGACTTCGTCGTATATCTTGTCGATGGCTTCACCGCTCCAGCTCAGGGCTTGCGCCGCGCCGGGAACGTCGATGTACAGGGAATCGCTGATTGGCTTGCCCATGTCCAGGGTTTCGAGCAGAGCCAGCTCTTCGGCGTGCTGTTTGAGCAGGCCGGCAAAACGAATCATGGTGGCTTTGCGTTTGGTCGGCGCCAGGCGCGACCAGCTGCCGGAATTGAAAGTGGCGCGGGCGTTGTCCACGGCACGCTGGGCGTCGGCGGCGTCACAGCTGGCAATCTTGCCCAGCAGACGGCCATCGACCGGACTGATGCACTCGAAGGTCTCGCCGGAGACGGCATCGGTGTATTCGCCATTGATGTAGGCGCGGCCTTCGATCTTCAGATCGCGAGCCCGCTGTTCCCAGTCGGCACGAGTCAGGGTGGTCATTCGAGTGTCCTCCTCTTATTGAATACGAGTGCCCCGTGTTCTATGCGGGCGCTGTCAGGAATTCTGCCTGGCCAGCCTGCTTTTCGGCTCAAGGCAACCGTTACCCTAAACCAGCGGCTGGTGAAGTTTCAATATATTTGACACAAGGCTGGCAAACGGCCTTGCGATGTTCATTTTAATAAACATAGACTTTCAATTTTCCAGCGCAATCACGGGGGAATACCAGCATGAGCATTCAGGATATCGTCGATTTCAGCCAGGCCAACACCCAGCCCGATCGTTATCGGCCCGCCCCTGCAAAAGTCCTCAAGGGTGACCCCGAGCAAGCGGTGTACAACCACTACAACAGCCCGTGCGGGCAGATGAGCGCAGGTGTTTGGGAAGGCGAAGTCGGCCAGTGGCTAGTGAACTACACCGAGCACGAATACTGCGAAATCGTTCAGGGGGTTTCAGTGCTGCGTGACGGCGACGGCAACGCCAAGACCCTGCGCGTGGGCGATCGCTTCGTGATTCCGGCCGGTTTCAAAGGCACCTGGGAAGTGCTGGAGCCTTGCCGCAAGATTTATGTGGTGTTTGAACAGAAGGCTTGAGGAGTTGTGTTAGCTGGGCCAGCCTTTCGCGGGCAAGCCTCGGTGCATCGCGTCCACTCTGTAGGAGCGAGGCTTGTCCGCGAAGGCGCACTGGCAGCCAACGCATAACCGACAGGCAACAAAAAAGGCCCGTATCTCGCGATACGGGCCTTTTTCGTAAGTCGGGAAAAATCAATTACTTGATTTTGCCTTCCTTGTAGATCACGTGCTTACGAACAACCGGATCAAATTTCTTGATCTCGATTTTGTCCGGAGTAGTGCGCTTGTTCTTGTCGGTAGTGTAGAAGTGACCAGTACCGGCGCTCGAAATCAAACGAATCAATTCACGCATGATTAGCTCCCTTAGATCTTGCCGGCTTTGCGGATTTCGGCCAGCACGACAGTGATGCCACGCTTGTCGATGATACGCATGCCTTTGGCAGATACGCGCAGACGCACGAAACGTTTCTCTTCTTCAACCCAGAAGCGGTGATGCTGCAGGTTCGGCAGGAAACGACGACGGGTTTTGTTGTTTGCGTGGGAAATGTTATTCCCAGTCACCGGACCCTTACCGGTAACTTGACATACTCTCGACATGCCTCAGCCCTCTAAAACCACATGCCCAACCCGGCATGGGTTGGCCGCTTAATCTCTCAGTCATTTGGCGCCAGGCGCCGCGTTTCTTTAGAGGTCTTACCGGCTACACCTACAGTGAAGGAACCGGGCCCCTAGAAAAGAGCGCTGCTTTATACCAGAAAGACTGGAGAGCAACAACATTCCGTATGCGCGGACTTGATAAATTCCCCATTTTTCGGCCGCCGGGCGCCTTGGATAAAGGCTGTCGCCGATCAAGACCGCTCGTCGCAGAGAATCGGCCAACCGACCGATTCCGGGTTTTCCTCGGCCCGCATCACCGAAACAAGCGCACATAGTCCCCTTAAAATGAAAAAGGGGATAGTCATTTGCAAAAGAGCCCACTAGGGTAAGCCTTTTCCAGACTGCACTTGCAGATGGGCCTTCGATCTGTAAAGGAATCCGACCATGCGCCTCGCTGCCCTACCGCTGCTGCTCGCCCCGCTTCTACTGAGCCCACAGGCTATGGCTGCCGCCCTGAGCGTCTGCACCGAAGCCAGCCCGGAAGGGTTCGATGTGGTGCAATACAACTCGCTGACCACCACCAACGCCTCGGCCGACGTGCTGATGGACCGCCTGGTGGACTTCGACACGGCCAGTGGCAAAGTGGTCGCCAGCCTGGCGGACAGCTGGGAAGTCACGCCCGACGGCCTGACCTACGTCTTCAAGTTGCACCCGCAGGTGAAATTTCACCGCACCGAATACTTCAGCCCGACGCGTGACCTGACCGCCGAAGACGTGAAGTTCAGCTTCGACCGCATGCTCGACCCGGCGAACCCATGGCACAAAGTCGCCCAGAGCGGCTTCCCGCACGCCCAGTCGATGCAGTTACCGGGGTTGATCAAGAAGATCGACGCACTGGACCCGCTTACCATCCGCTTCACCCTCGACCACCCGGACTCGACTTTCCTCCCCACTCTGAGCATGGGTTTCGCTTCGATCTACTCGGCCGAGTACGCGGACAAACTGCTGAAGGCCGGCACGCCGGAGAAACTCAACAGCCAGCCGATCGGCAGCGGCCCGTTCATCTTCACGCGCTTCCAGAAAGACGCCTCGATTCGCTACAAGGCCAACCCGGATTACTTCCGTGGCAAACCTTCGGTGGACCCGCTGATCTTTGCCATCACTCCGGATGCCAACGTGCGTTTGCAGAAATTGCGCCGCAACGAGTGCCAGATCGCCCTGTCGCCCAAACCGCTGGACGTACAGGCGGCGCTGAAAGAGCCGACCCTGAAAGTCGAAAAGACCGATGCCTTCATGACCGCCTTCGTTGGCATCAACAGCCAGCATCCGCCGCTGGATAAACCTGAAGTACGCCAGGCGATCAATCTCGCGTTCGACAAGGCCAACTACGTCAAAGCCGTGTTCGAAGACACCGCCGAACCCGCCAACGGCCCATACCCGCCCAATACCTGGAGTTACGCCAAAGGCTTGCCGGGCTATTCGCATGACGTCGAAAAGGCCCGTGCGCTGATGGCCAAGGCCGGGCTCAAGAATGGTTTCCAGACCACCATCTGGACCCGCCCTTCCGGCAGCCTGCTGAACCCCAATCCGAGCCTCGGCGCACAATTACTTCAGTCTGACCTGGCGGAAATCGGCATCCAGGCCGAAATTCGGGTGATCGAATGGGGCGAACTGATTCGCCGCGCCAAGGCCGGCGAGCACGACCTGTTGTTCATGGGCTGGGCTGGCGACAACGGCGACCCGGATAACTTCCTCACACCGCAGTTTTCCTGCGCGGGGGTCAAATCCGGCACCAACTTCGCCCGTTACTGCAACCAGGACCTGGACAAGCTGATCAGCGCCGGCAAGACCACCGGCGAGCAAGGTGTGCGCACCAAGCTCTATGAACAGGCCCAGGCGCAGATCCAGCAACAGGCGTTGTGGCTGCCACTGGTGCACCCGACGGCCTTCGCGCTGACACGTAAGGATGTTCAGGGTTACTCGGTCAGCCCGTTTGGCCGGCAGGACTATTCGAAGGTCAACTTCAAATAATTAGCGTCACCATAAAACCTGTGGGAGCGGGCTTGCTCGCGAAGGCGGCCTATCAGTAGACATTGATATCGACTGACACGACGCCTTCGCGAGCAAGCCGCTCCCACATTGGTTTCGTATTCTTCCGGCCTCCTCTCACATCCACCCATACTCGGCCATGGACAGCGGATCGCCGTCACCGACGATGAAATGATCGAGTACCCGCACATCGATCAGGTCCAAGGCCTCTTGCAGGCGCTTGGTCAGCATTCGGTCGGCCTGACTGGGGTCGGGATTGCCCGACGGGTGGTTGTGGCACAGGATCAGCGCTGCGGCGTTATGGGCCAGAGCGCGTTTGACCACCTGCCGTGGATAGACGCTGGTGTTGTCGATGGAGCCGCGGAACAGCGCTTCGAACGCCAATACCCGGTGCCTGGAGTCCAGAAACAGGCAGCCAAACACCTCGTGGGGCTCATGGCGGAGCATCGACTTCAGATAATCACGCACAGCCTGCGGACTTTCCAACGCCGACTTATAGCGCGAACGTTCGGCCAAATGCCGTCTGCCCATTTCCTGAACTGCCTGCAACTGAGCGAATTTCGCGGGTCCGAGTCCTAATTGTTTGCTGAATGTTTTTTGATCAGCCTCCAGTAGCGAACGCAGGCCGCCAAACTGAGTCAACAAGTGTCGCGCCAGATCTACTGCACTTTTGCCGGATACGCCGGTACGCAAAAAAATCGCCAGCAGTTCGGCGTCCGAAAGACTCCCCGAGCCTAACTCCAGTAACCTCTCCCGCGGCCGCTCGGCCGCCGGCCAATCGCGAATGCTCATAACACCTCCATGTCTGTGGGCGCCGCTGTTCCGTAGCGGTCGCTGTGATATCGTAGCCCATCTTTTTTGCGGGCGATTTCACTCCTGGGGAGGGGGTATCGCCATGCAGTCATCAACGAAATGAAAGGCAGACCTATGCAGCGGCTGTATCGGAAACGCATCGTTCTGGGCGTCGGCGGCGGTATTGCTGCCTACAAGAGCGCCGAGCTGGTTCGCCGCCTGATCGACCAGGGCGCCGAAGTGCGCGTGGTCATGACCCGCGGCGGCAGCGAATTCATTACCCCGCTGACCATGCAGGCCTTGTCCGGGCATCCGGTCCATCTCGATTTGCTGGACCCTGCGGCCGAAGCCGCGATGGGCCACATCGAGCTGGCCAAATGGGCCGACCTGGTGCTGATCGCCCCCGCCACCGCGGACCTGATCGCCCGCCTGGCCCAAGGCATTGCCGACGACCTGCTGACCACGCTGGTGCTGGCCACCGACGCGGTGGTCGCGGTTGCCCCGGCGATGAACCAGGCCATGTGGCGCGACCCGGCGACCCAGGCCAACCTGCACACCCTCGAAAGCCGTGACCTCAAGGTCTTCGGCCCGGCCTCCGGCAGCCAGGCCTGTGGCGACGTCGGCATGGGCCGCATGCTCGAAGCCACCGACCTCGCCCAATGCGCGGCAGACTGCTTCCAGCGCCAGGCGCTGACCGGCAAACACGTGCTGATCACCGCCGGCCCGACCCAGGAAAACATCGACCCGGTGCGCTACATCACCAACCACAGCTCCGGCAAAATGGGCTTTGCCCTGGCCGAAGCCGCGGTAGAAGCCGGCGCCCGCGTGACCCTGATCACAGGTCCCGTGCATCTGCCGACCCCGGATCGCGTCACGCGCATCGACGTGGTCAGTGCCCGCGACATGCTCGCCGCCTGCGAAGCGGCGATCCCTTGCGACCTGTTCATCGCCTCTGCTGCGGTCGCGGACTACCGCCCGGAAGTCGTCGCCCCACAGAAACTCAAGAAAGACCCTACGAACGGCGACGGCTTGTTGCTGCAGATGGTGCGCAACCCGGACATCCTGGCCACCATCGCCACCCGTCCCGACCGTCCGTTCAGTGTCGGTTTCGCCGCCGAAACCGAACACTTGCTCGATTACGCTGCACGCAAGTTGAAAGACAAGAACCTCGATCTGATCGTCGCCAATGACGTCGCGAACCCGAGTATTGGCTTCAACAGCGAAGAAAACGCCTGCAGCGTGATCGACCGTGAGCTGCACGCCACACTCTTCGCCCAGACCAGCAAGAGCAAGATTGCTCGCCAGCTGATCACTTTTATCGCCGAACGTCTGAACCAGGTTTAATTTACATGCACGCTTTGCAAGCCAAGATCCTCGACCCCCGCATCGGTACTGAATTCCCGCTGCCACAGTACGCCACGCCAGGCTCCGCCGGCCTCGACCTGCGCGCCATGCTGGAAAAAGACACCGTCATCAAGCCGGGTGAAACCCTGCTGATCCCTACCGGCCTGTCGGTGTACATCGGCGATCCGGGCCTGGCGGCTTTGATTCTGCCGCGCTCGGGTCTGGGCCATAAGCACGGCATCGTGCTGGGCAATCTGGTCGGCCTGATCGACTCCGATTACCAGGGCCCGCTGATGGTGTCGTGCTGGAACCGTGGCCAGACCGATTTCAACATGGTGGTAGGCGAACGCCTGGCCCAATTGGTGCTGGTACCGGTCGTTCAAGCGCATTTTGAAATGGTCGAAGAGTTCGTCGAAACCCAGCGTGGTACCGGTGGTTTCGGACACTCGGGCAGCCACTGATCATGGGCATTCAGGCTGGGAGCGCTGCCCGGCCTGACCTGTCCTCTGCATTTTAAGGATGAAAATTGCAAAGACGTCACCTGGAAGGTTTACCACTGGAAATCAAGGCATTGGCCGGCCAATTGCTCGCCGATGCTGATGGCATGGCCTTTACACACCACGAACTCTCTGCCGAAAACGCCGTCATACCCTTCAGTTTGAGCCAGCCCACGAATTTTTCGCAGGCTTGTCCAGCCACTTTAGAGATGGAGCATTTCCAGAAATGAGCACCCCAGCCCAAGTCGCACCCAAGTTCCCCGACAGCATCTTCCGCGCCTACGACATTCGTGGCACCGTCCCGGAATTCTTGAACGCTGAAACAGCTTATTGGCTTGGTCGCGCCATCGGCTCCCAGAGCCTGGCCCAGAACGAACCCAACGTATCCGTCGGCCGTGACGGCCGCCTGTCCGGCCCGGAACTGGTGGAACAACTGATCCAGGGCCTGGCCGACAGCGGTTGCCACGTCAGCGATGTCGGCCTGGTGCCAACGCCTGCGCTGTACTACGCCGCCAACGTACTGGCCGGCAAATCCGGCGTGATGCTCACCGGCAGCCACAACCCGTCGAACTACAACGGCTTCAAGATCGTCATCGCTGGCGACACCCTGGCCAACGAACAGATCCAGGCCCTGCACGAGCGCCTCAAGACCAACAACCTGAGCAGCGGCAAGGGCAGCATCACCAAGGTCGAAATCCTCGACCGCTACAACACTGAAATCGTCCAGGACATCAAACTGGCCCGCCGCCTCAAAGTCGTGGTCGATTGCGGTAATGGCGCGGCCGGCGTGATTGCCCCACAACTGATCGAAGCCCTGAACTGCGAAGTCATCCCGCTGTTCTGCGAAGTCGATGGCAACTTCCCGAATCACCACCCGGACCCGGGCAAGCCTGAAAACCTCGTGGACCTGATCGCCAAGGTCAAGGAAACCAACGCCGACCTGGGCCTGGCCTTCGACGGCGACGGCGACCGTGTGGGCGTTGTCACCAACACCGGCAGCATCGTCTTCCCTGATCGCCTGTTGATGCTGTTCGCCCGCGACGTCGTGGCGCGCAACCCGAACGCGGAAATCATCTTCGACGTCAAATGCACCCGCCGCCTGATCCCGCTGATCAAGGAATATGGCGGTCGGCCGCTGATGTGGAAAACCGGTCACTCGCTGATCAAAAAGAAAATGAAACAATCCGGCGCCCTGTTGGCCGGCGAAATGAGCGGGCACATCTTCTTCAAGGAGCGCTGGTTCGGTTTCGACGATGGCATTTACGCCGCCGCACGGCTGCTGGAGATCCTCAGCAAGGAAAAATCCACCGCGGAAGAGTTGTTTGCGACCTTCCCGAACGATATTTCTACGCCAGAGATCAATATCCATGTGACCGAAGAGAGCAAATTCAGCATCATTGATGCACTGCACGATGCGCAATGGGGCGAAGGCGCCGACCTGACCACCATTGACGGCGTGCGAGTCGACTATGCCAAAGGCTGGGGCCTGGTTCGCGCCTCCAACACCACACCGGTGCTGGTGCTGCGCTTCGAGGCCGATGACGAGGCTGAATTGCAGCGCATCAAGGATGTGTTCCACGTCCAACTGAAACGCGTTGCACCTGATCTCCAATTACCGTTTTGATCTATAGAAACACCCGGAGCCCTGAATGACCCTCGAACGCGAAGCCGCCGCCAACACCGCCAAGGTCCTGTCCGAAGCGCTGCCTTACATTCGCCGCTATGTCGGCAAGACGCTGGTGATCAAATACGGCGGCAACGCGATGGAAAGCGAGGAGCTGAAAACCGGCTTCGCCCGCGACATCGTGCTGATGAAAGCCGTCGGCATCAATCCGGTGGTGGTTCATGGTGGCGGCCCGCAAATCGGCGACCTGCTCAAGCGTCTATCGATCGAGAGCCACTTCATCGATGGCATGCGCGTGACTGACGCGCAGACCATGGACGTGGTGGAAATGGTCCTCGGCGGCCAGGTCAACAAAGACATCGTCAACCTGATCAACCGTCATGGCGGCAGCGCCATCGGCCTGACCGGTAAAGACGCCGAGCTGATTCGCGCGAAAAAGCTCACTGTCACCCGTCAGACGCCGGAAATGACCCAGCCGGAAATCATCGACATCGGCCACGTCGGCGAAGTGGTCGGGATCAACACCGACCTGTTGAACCTGCTGGTCAAAGGCGACTTCATCCCGGTGATCGCGCCAATTGGCGTCGGCGCCAACGGCGAGTCGTACAACATCAACGCTGACCTGGTGGCCGGTAAAGTGGCCGAAGCGCTGAAGGCTGAAAAGCTGATGCTGCTGACCAACATTGCCGGCCTGATGGACAAGTCGGGCACGGTTCTGACCGGCCTGACGACCCAACAGGTCGATGACCTGATCGCCGACGGCACTATCTATGGCGGCATGCTGCCGAAGATTCGTTGCGCGCTGGAAGCGGTACAAGGCGGTGTGGGCAGCTCGTTGATCATCGATGGCCGGGTGCCAAACGCGATTCTGCTGGAAATCTTCACCGATACGGGTGTGGGTACGCTGATCAGTAATCGCAAGCGTCACTAAGCCACACAAACCAAAAGACCCCGCTCAGCCTGGCTGAGCGGGGTCTTTTTTTGTTCCGCAATTCCTGTGGGAGCGGGCTTGCCCGCGATAGCTATCTGTCAGCCAACATCGCCGTCGAGTGTGAATCCGTCATCGCGGGCAAGCCCACAAGGAATTGCGGTTAGACGCCGAATTGTGCGCGGTAGGCTTCAACCGCCGGCAGGTGTTGCTTGAGCTGCGGGTCATCTGCCAGGAACTCGAGCACCTGATTCAGCGAAACAATGCTGATAACCGGGATGCCGAAGTCACGCTCCACTTCCTGGATGGCCGACAACTCGCCGTTGCCACGTTCCTGACGGTTCAGGGCGATCAACACGCCCGCGGCTTTGGCGCCGTCCTGGGAAGCGATGATCTGCATCACTTCACGGATGGCGGTGCCTGCGGTAATCACGTCGTCGATGATCAGCACGTCGCCGGTCAATGGCGCGCCGACCAGGCTGCCGCCTTCACCGTGGGCCTTGGCTTCCTTGCGGTTGAAGCACCATGGCAGATCACGACCATGATGTTCGGCCAGCGCCACGGCGGTGGTCGCCGCCAACGGGATGCCTTTGTAGGCCGGGCCAAACAGCACGTCGAACGAAATACCGCTCTCGACGATGGCTGCCGCATAGAAACGACCCAGCTGCGCCAAGGCAGAACCCGAGTTGAACAGGCCGGCATTAAAGAAGTAAGGACTGGTGCGCCCAGACTTCAGGGTGAACTCACCGAAGCGCAAAACGCCACGATCAATGGCAAAACGAATGAAGTCGCGCTGATACGCTTGCATGAAAAAAACCCCAAATACCACGGATTTAGCTAATTAGGTAGACGCCGTGTATCATACCCGCACGCGATTTTTGGGGCCACTTATGCGGATCATCAGTGTGAACGTCAATGGTATTCAGGCTGCAGTCGAGCGTGGTTTGCTCAGTTGGCTGCAAGCACAGAATGCCGACGTCATCTGCCTGCAGGACACCCGCGCCTCCGCCTTTGAACTGGACGATCCAGCCTTCCAACTGGATGGCTACTTCCTTTATGCCTGCGAAGCTGAAGTTCCCGCCCAAGGTGGCGTGGCTTTGTACTCGCGGTTGCAACCGAAGGCAGTCATCAGCGGTCTCGGCTTCGAGACAGCCGACCGCTACGGGCGTTACCTGCAAGCCGATTTCGACAAGGTCAGCATCGCGACCTTGCTGCTCCCTTCGGGGCAGAACGGCGATGAAGATTTGAACCAGAAGTTCAAGCTAATGGACGACTTCGCCCGTTATCTGGATAAACAGCGGCGCAAACGTCGCGAGTACATTTATTGTGGCTCGCTGTACGTGGCGCAACAGAAGCTGGATATCAAGAACTGGCGCGACAGCCAGCAATCCCCGGGCTTCCTGGCACCTGAGCGTGCCTGGATGGACGAGATTGTCGGCAACATGGGTTATGTCGATGCCCTGCGCGAAGTCAGCCGTGAAGGCGACCAGTACAGCTGGTGGCCGGACAACGAACAGGCCGAGATGCTCAACCTGGGCTGGCGTTTCGATTACCAGTTGCTGACCCCTGGCCTGCGCCGCTTCGTACGCAGCGCACGCCTGCCACGTCAGCCACGGTTCTCGCAGCACGCACCGCTGATCGTGGACTACGACTGGACGCTGACAATCTAAGCGTCTTTTCGCAGACGCAAAAAAGCCGACTTCACTGTCGGCTTTTTTGTGGGCAATGATTATTCAATGTGGGAGCGGGCTTGCTCGCGAAGACGGCTTAACATTCAACATTGAAGTTGACTGACCCACCGCATTCGCGAGCAAGCCCGCTCCCACAGGGGATTGGTGTCGGCGTTTACTTGATCAGGCGCCACGTGAATGGGTAACGGTAAGGGAACCCTTCATTGGCTTTAACGCCAGCAATGATCGTCAGCACCAGCGCACCAATCGCGACCAGACCAAACAGGAAAAACCCGATGATCACCACCATCAGCAGGAAGCAGATGGCGGAAGCAATGGCGACGGTGATCTGAAAGTTCAGCGCCTCCTTGCCTTGCGCGTCGATGAACGGGTCGGACTCGCGCTTCATCTGCCAGAGAATCAACGGCCCGATCAGCGTGCCAAATGGCAGCCAGATCCCCAGCAAGGCGGACAGGTGACAAAACATCGCCCACTGACGAACCTCTCGGCTCGGTGTGGGTAGCGGCAGTTGCTCGTCACTCATGGCGTCCTCCTTGCGTGGAGCAGGTCCGATCAGTCGGCCAGTGCGGCCTTCTGCAGTTCGAAAATCTCGATCATGCCTTTCTTCGCCAGTGCCAGCATCGCGTTCAGCTCTTCCGGCTGGAACGGCGCGCCTTCGGCAGTGCCCTGTACTTCGATGAAGCCGCCAGTGCTGGTCATCACCACGTTGAGGTCAGTCTCGGCAGCCGAATCTTCCAGGTAGTCGAGGTCAAGCACAGGCTCGCCCTGGTACATGCCCACCGAAACGGCAGCGATCATTTGCTTGAGCGGGTCGCCACCTTTGAGGCCGCCACGCTTCTTGATCACTTTCAAGGCGTCGATCAGTGCAACCATCGCACCGGTAATGGACGCGGTGCGGGTGCCGCCGTCGGCCTGGATCACGTCGCAGTCGACGTACAGGGTGACGTCGCCCAGCTTGGTCATGTCCAGCGCAGCGCGCAGGGAACGACCGATCAAACGCTGGATTTCCAGCGTACGGCCGCCTTGCTTGCCGCGGCTCGCTTCACGCTGGTTACGCTCGCCGGTAGCGCGGGGCAGCATCCCGTATTCGGCGGTCAACCAACCCTGACCCTGACCTTTGAGGAAACGCGGCACGCCATTCTCGACGCTGACGGTGCAGATGACCTTGGTATCACCGAACTCGACCAGTACAGAACCCTCGGCGTGTTTGGTGTAGTTGCGGGTAATGCGGATCGAGCGGAGCTGATCGGCAGCGCGACCACTTGGACGTTTCATAGGGATTACCTGTACGGAGGACGGAAAACTGCCGAGCATTATAGAGCCGTGGGCCGCCAGTGGGCACTTCTAAAAATATCGCCCGACGATTGAAGCCCCTGAATAGAGCTTAGCCGACGGCCTGCAGCTCTTTGTCACAGCGTGTGTTTGGGCGCATCCGCCCCACTGCGCTACAATCCTGCGCCTTTGCTGCCTGTCGGCTTTAATTCACAGATAGCGGGTCCGCGAACCATGGGTTACGCGCCGACCTGCATTGCGAGGTACCTCCATGGTGCACAGCATGACCGCCTTCGCCCGCGTCGAGAAAGCCGGCGTCCAGGGCACCCTGAGCTGGGAATTGCGCTCGGTCAACAGCCGCTACCTGGAACCCCACCTGCGTCTGCCGGAATCTTTCCGCGACCTCGAAGGCGCGGTCCGCGAAGCCCTGCGCCAGGAACTGTCCCGGGGCAAGCTCGAATGCACCCTGCGCTTTACCGAAGAAAGCACCGGCAAACCGCTGCAAGTGGACCGCGAGCGCGCCGCGCAACTGGTCGCTGCCGCCGAGACGGTCGCCAGCCTGATCAAGAACCCCGCCGCACTGAACCCGCTGGAAGTCCTGGCCTGGCCCGGCGTATTGGTGGCCGACGCCGCCGACCCGCAAGCGCTGAATGCCGAAGCCCTGGCGCTGTTCCATCAGGGCCTGAAAGAACTCAAGGCCGGTCGCGAGCGCGAAGGCACTGAGCTGGCGCGATTGATCGACGAGCGCCTGACCTCTATTGAAGGGGATGTGGTGATCCTGCGTGAGCTGGTCCCGCAGATGCTCGCCACCCAACGCCAGAAAGTTCTCGACCGCTTCACCGACATGAAGGCCGACCTCGACCCGCAGCGACTGGAACAGGAAATGGTCATGCTCGCGCAAAAGAGCGACGTCGCCGAAGAACTGGATCGCCTGAGCACTCACATCATCGAAGTTCGCCGGGTACTTAAATCCGGTGGCGCTGCCGGTCGGCGCCTGGACTTCCTGATGCAGGAACTCAACCGCGAAGCCAACACACTGGGCTCCAAAGCCTTCGACCCGCGCAGCACCCAAGCGGCGGTCAACCTCAAAGTGTTGATCGAGCAGATGCGCGAACAAGTGCAGAATATTGAGTAAGGCAAACCCGACATGACCCACAGCACCGGCACCCTGTACATCATTTCCGCCCCTTCGGGCGCGGGCAAGAGCAGTCTGGTCAAGGCTCTGACCGACGCCGACCAGGAGATCCGTGTCTCGGTCTCCCACACCACCCGCGCCATGCGCCCCGGTGAAGTGAACGGCGTGAACTATCACTTCGTCGAACGCAGCGAGTTCGTGAAGATGATCGAGCACGGGGATTTCCTCGAACGCGCCGAAGTGTTCGGCAATCTCTATGGCACCTCGCAAAGCCACCTGCAGCAAACCCTGGATGAAGGCCACGACCTGATTCTGGAAATCGACTGGCAGGGCGCAGAACAAGTGCGCAAGTTGATGCCCCAGGCCCGCTCGATCTTCATTCTGCCGCCATCCCTGGAAGCCTTGCGTCAGCGCCTGAACAATCGCGGCCAGGACAGCAACGAGGTCATCGAAGGCCGAATGCGTGAAGCCGTCAGCGAAATGAGCCACTACGTCGATTACGACTACCTGATCATCAACGACGATTTTGCCCACGCGCTGCGCGATTTGCAGGCGATTTTCCGCGCCAATCAGCTGCATCAGAAGCGTCAGCAGCAGCGTAACGGAAAACTTTTGGCTGAATTGCTCGGCTAAACAGCACTTCCCAAAAGCGCTGCAAGGGCTTTACATTGGCACTTATAGCGCGTTGATGGGCTTGGTCAAAAAATCAGCGCTTCCCTAATCGCTGGTGATTTTTTAAACTGTTGAGTCCGCTCGCCCACCCGGGCAGCGCGCATATTGCATTCGCTCCGAGGAATACCATGGCCCGCGTAACCGTTGAAGACTGCCTGAACCACGTGGAAAACCGTTTTGAGCTGGTCATGCTGTCCACCAAGCGTGCCCGTCAACTGGCCACCGGCGGCAAAGAGCCCCTGGTTCAGTGGGAAAACGACAAGCCTACTGTTGTAGCGCTGCGTGAAATCGCCGAAGGCCTGATGAGCTACGAGTTCATCGCCAACGCAGAAATCGTCGAAGACGAACCGCTGTTCGCAGCGTTCGAGGACGAGTCCAACGAGGCAGTATAAGTCCATGCCTGGTCGACGTAGCACGGCGCGGGGTCACAACGAACGGCAGGAATTATCATGCCGAGCATAGACGCCCTCGCCGATCGCTTATCGACCTACCTCGGCAAGGACCAGGTCAACCTGGTCCGCCGAGCGTACTTCTACGCCGAACAAGCCCACGATGGCCAACGCCGCCGCAGCGGTGAGGCGTACGTCACGCACCCACTCGCGGTTGCGAATATTCTTGCCGACATGCATATGGACCATCAGAGCCTGATGGCGGCCATGCTGCATGACGTGATCGAAGACACCGGTATTGCCAAGGAAGCGCTGCAAGCGCAGTTCGGCGAAACCGTGGCCGAACTGGTCGACGGGGTCAGCAAACTGACCCAGATGAACTTCGAGACCAAAGCCGAAGCCCAGGCCGAAAACTTCCAGAAAATGGCCATGGCCATGGCGCGCGACATTCGCGTGATCCTGGTCAAGCTGGCCGACCGCCTGCACAACATGCGGACCCTGGAAGTATTGTCCGGCGAAAAGCGCCGGCGGATCGCCAAGGAAACCCTGGAAATCTATGCGCCCATCGCCAACCGGCTGGGTATGCACGCCATCCGCATAGAATTCGAAGACCTCGGCTTCAAGGCCATGCACCCGATGCGCTCCGCACGGATCAACCAGGCGGTCAAACGCGCCCGGGGCAACCGCAAGGAAATCGTCAACAAGATCGAAGAGTCCCTCAGCCACTGCCTGGCCATCGACGGCATTCAGGGCGAGGTCAGCGGTCGTCAGAAACACCTCTACGGCATCTACAAAAAAATGCGCGGCAAGCGTCGAGCCTTCAACGAGATCATGGACGTCTACGCGTTCCGGATCATCGTCGACAAGGTCGATACCTGCTACCGCGTGCTGGGTGCCGTGCACAATTTGTACAAACCGTTGCCGGGGCGCTTCAAGGATTACATCGCGATCCCCAAGGCCAACGGCTACCAGTCGCTCCACACCACGCTGTTCGGCATGCACGGTGTACCGATCGAAATCCAGATCCGCACCCGTGAAATGGAAGAGATGGCCAACAATGGCATCGCCGCCCATTGGCTGTACAAATCCAGCGGCGACGAGCAGCCCAAAGGCACTCACGCCCGCGCCCGTCAGTGGGTCAAAGGCGTGCTGGAAATGCAGCAACGGGCCGGCAACTCGCTGGAATTCATCGAGAGCGTGAAGATCGACCTGTTCCCGGACGAGGTCTACGTGTTCACGCCCAAAGGCCGGATCATGGAGCTGCCCAAAGGCTCCACGGCGGTCGACTTCGCTTACGCGGTGCACACCGACGTGGGCAACAGCTGCATTGCCTGTCGGATCAATCGTCGTCTCGCACCGCTGTCCGAACCGCTGCAAAGCGGCTCCACGGTCGAGATCGTCAGCGCCCCCGGCGCGCGGCCGAACCCGGCTTGGCTCAACTTCGTGGTCACGGGCAAGGCGCGGACTCATATCCGCCATGCGCTGAAACTGCAACGCCGTTCCGAGTCCATCAGCCTCGGCGAACGCCTGCTGAACAAGGTGCTCAACGGCTTCGACAGCTCCCTGGAAAAAGTCCCGGCCGAGCGCGTGCAGTTGATGCTCCACGAATACCGCCTCGAACTGATCGAAGACCTGCTCGAAGACATTGGCCTGGGCAATCGCATGGCTTACGTGGTCGCCCGTCGCCTGCTCGGCGAAGGCGAACAGCTGCCAAGCCCGGAAGGCCCGCTGGCGATTCGTGGCACCGAAGGCCTGGTACTCAGTTACGCCAAGTGCTGCACGCCGATCCCGGGAGACCCGATTGTCGGCCACCTGTCCGCGGGCAAAGGCATGGTCGTGCACCTGGACAACTGCCGCAACATCAGCGAAATCCGTCACAACCCGGAAAAATGCATCCAGCTCTCGTGGGCCAAGGATGTCACCGGCGAATTCAATGTCGAGCTGCGCGTCGAACTGGAACACCAGCGCGGCCTGATCGCCCTGCTGGCCAGCAGCGTCAACGCGGCCGACGGCAATATCGAAAAAATCAGCATGGACGAACGCGACGGTCGTATCAGCGTGGTCCAACTGGTGGTCAGTGTGCACGACCGCGTGCACCTGGCCCGCGTGATCAAGAAACTGCGCGCCCTGACCGGGGTGATTCGCATCACCCGCATGCGCGCGTAGCCCCCCTTCACAAGGAGTCATACATGACCAAGACCGTTATCAACAGCGACAAGGCCCCGGCCGCCATCGGTACTTATTCCCAGGCGATCAAGGCTGGCAACACCGTTTACATGTCGGGTCAGATTCCTCTGGACCCAAAAACCATGGAACTGGTTGAAGGCTTCGAAGCCCAGACCGTCCAGGTGTTCGAGAACCTCAAAGCCGTGGCTGAAGCGGCCGGTGGTTCGTTCAAGGACATCGTCAAACTGAACATCTTCCTCACCGACTTGAGCCACTTCGCCAAGGTCAACGAGATCATGGGCAAGTACTTCGAGCAACCTTACCCAGCCCGCGCCGCCATCGGCGTAGCAGCCCTGCCGAAGGGTTCGCAGGTTGAAATGGATGCCATTCTGGTCATCGAGTAAACGTGCGGCGCAGCCCGCTAAAGGCTGCGCCGATCTTGTTTTGAAAGGATTCCACCATGCGCCAAGCGCTAGCTCTCTCGCTGGTCGCCCTTCTCTTGGGCGGTTGTGCCAGCGATCCTGCCGATCGTGATATCAGCGGCACCTGGATCAATCAGTCGGCGATCGATGCTGCATCCAAGGGCGGCCCCCTGCGGGAAGCGCTCCAGGCCTATGGCCCGAACCTGGAATGGGACGTCAACACCCGAGCCGGTCAGGCCCGCTACACCAATGGTTTTGAAAACGTCGAAGGCAAGCTGCTGGGCGAAGAGTCCGGCGCGTGGAAAGTCGACTTTTATGGCAGCTCCGCCAGCGAGCTGAAGCGTGATGGCAAGCAACTGAGCCAGGCCGCCAACGACAACGAGCCGGAGCAAGTCTTCGACCGTGCATCGGTCCCGGTACCCGAAGGCGCACCGATTGGCGCGAGTTTCGAGCGAGCGCTGTATTCGGCTTATATGGGCGGCAGCTGGAAAATCGTCAGCGGCCCGGGCGAAGGCAACACCGTGCAGTTCCAGGCCGATGGCCAGGTCGCCGGCCTGCCCGGTGCTGATCGTTATGCCCTGTGCCTGGCGGGCGATTGCGCGTCGATGAGCGGCGGCAACGACAACATCTGGCTGCAGGTGAACGGCCAGGGCAATACCTGGATCTTTGCGCGCAAGGGCAAGGAACTGGAGATTTTCCAGACGGTGAATACCGCACTGGCGGACGAGATGCCTTCGTTTACGCCGGGTGATCGCAAGTGGTTGCTGGAAAAACAGTAACCCGGCCCTGAGGTCAACGCAGAACCCATGTGGGAGCGAGCCTGCTCGCGATGAGGCCATAACATTCAACATCATCGTTGATTGTTAAACCGCCATCGCGAGCAGGCTCGCTCCCACAATTGTTTTGGGGTGACAGGATTTCAGCAGCGGCCTTCGAGGATCGCAGCGTAGCCTTCGCGGAAACTCGGATACTTCGGCGCCCAGCCCAAGGCCTTCGCCCGGGCATTGCTGCAGCGCTTGCTGCCAGTGCGCCGCACGCTCGCGTCGTCATCCCATTCGGTCACGCCTAAATACTCTCGTAGCCAGCCCACCACTTCTGCCAGTGGTGCTGGCGCATCGTCGACGCCGATATAGCAATCATCCAGCGCCACCCCGCGTTGATCCGCCTCAAGCAGAAACGCCAGCAATCCCGCCGCATCGTCGACATGAATGCGGTTGGCGTACAACGGTGGATCGATCGCCACGCGATAGCCGCGGCGGACCTGGGTCAGCAGCCTCTCTCGACCCGGACCATAAATACCGGTCAGGCGCACGAGACTGGCCGGGATGCCGCTATCGAGCGCCACCTGCTCGGCTTCGAGCATCAAACGCCCCGAGTAACCGCCCGCCACCGTCGGCGAAGTCTCATCGATCCACTCACCGCTCTGCTGGCCGTAAACACTGCTGCTGGAAACGAACAGCAGTCGATTGGGTACTTGCCCATAGTCGCTCAGCCATTCCAGCACGTGCTGCAAACCCTGCACATAAGCGGCGCGGTATCCGGCCTCATCGTGATCGGTAGCCGCCACGCAATACACCAGGTAATCCACCGCACCGATTGGCCAGGTCGCCGGGCAGTCTTTACTGAACAAGTCGCCGGCAACGCCAATCACGCCCTGTGGCAGGCGTGAGACATCACGCCGCAAGCCGTGAACTTCCCACCCACAAGCCAGCAATTGCGTAGCCAGACGACTGCCGACATCACCGCAGCCGGCGATCAAAACAGAAGGCGCGGACATCAGAAAACTCCTATCGGAAAGCTACAGACTAGCGTCGGCAAAGGACACGCGGCTAGCAATGAAGGAAAAAAAGATACTCTATTACTTTTGTTAACAAGAATTACTTGCAATAATGCCTGCCACTTTTGTTCTCGGCCTCACGAGGCCTGGAAGAACATTTACCGTTTTTTCCCTTTCAGGTCCGGCCAGCATGACACCCAATCAATTCCCCGCTTCGCCAACCAAACGACCTCGCGCCTGGAGCGCGGTGGCCGCCCTGCTGCTCAGCCTGATGCTGGCGCCGACCGCCGCCTTCGCCGATGCACAAGCGCCGGCCACCCAGCCTGCTGCCGCTCAAACACCCGCCGCGCCTGCCGTGACACCTGCCGCGACCGATCCGGTCCAGGCCATAGACGCCGCTGACGTGCCGGAAGTCCTCGAAGCCGACAATACGCTGGGCATGGCCCATGACTTGTCGCCGTGGGGCATGTACCAGAACGCCGACATCATCGTGAAGATCGTGATGATCGGCCTGGCCATCGCCTCAATCATCACCTGGACCATCTGGATCGCCAAGGGCTTCGAGCTGATGGGCGCCAAGCGTCGTCTGCGCACTGAAATCGTCCACCTGAAAAAAGCCGCCACCCTTAAAGAAGCCAGTGCGACGGCGGCCAAGGAAGGCACCCTCGCCAACCTGCTGGTCCACGACGCGCTGGAAGAAATGCGCCTGTCGGCCAACAGCCGCGAGAAGGAAGGCATCAAGGAACGTGTGAGCTTCCGCCTGGAGCGCCTCGTCGCTGCGTGCGGTCGCAACATGAGCAGCGGCACCGGCGTACTCGCCACCATCGGTTCCACCGCGCCGTTCGTCGGCCTGTTCGGCACCGTGTGGGGCATCATGAACAGCTTCATCGGCATCGCCAAAACCCAGACCACCAACCTCGCCGTCGTGGCTCCCGGCATCGCCGAAGCCCTGCTGGCAACCGCGCTGGGCCTGGTTGCAGCGATTCCTGCGGTGGTCATCTACAACGTCTTCGCCCGCTCCATCGCCGGTTACAAGGCACAAGTGTCCGACGCCTCGGCAGAAGTCCTGCTGCTGGTCAGCCGTGATCTCGACCACCTGCCGACCGAGCAGCGCAGCTCGCAACCGCACATGGTGAAAGTGGGGTAATCGGCCATGGGCCTGCATTTGAAAGAAGGCGCAGACGACGATCTGGCCGAGAACCACGAAATCAACGTCACGCCGTTCATCGACGTGATGCTGGTGCTGTTGATCATCTTCATGGTGGCGGCGCCGCTGGCCACCGTGGACATCAAGGTCGACCTGCCCGCCTCTACCGCCAAACCTGCACCTCGGCCAGAGAAACCGATGTTCCTCAGCGTGAAGGCTGACCAGCGCCTGTTCCTCGGCGAAGACGAAGTGAAGGCCGAGACCCTCGGCGCCACACTCGACGCCAAGACCCAGGGCAAGAAAGACACGACGATCTTCTTCCAGGCCGATAAAGGCGTGGACTACGGCGACTTGATGAGCGTGATGGACGCCCTGCGCGCCGCTGGCTACCTGAAGGTCGGCCTGGTCGGACTCGAGACGGCAGCCAAGAAATGATCAACACGCGCCAAAAGCTGACGCGTTACAGCGGGAGCCTGGCCGTGGTGCTGGGCGTCCATGCGCTGGCCATTGCGCTGGCGCTGAACTGGACGTCGCGCCCGCCGATCGAGCTGCCGCCGCAAGCGATGATGGTCGAGCTGGCGCCGGTTCCGGCCCCGCCACCGCCCGCACCACCAAAGGTGATCACGCCGCCACAGCCACCGGCCCCGGTGGAAGAACTGCCGATACCGAAGCTGGCTGAAGCGCCGAAGGCCGAGATCGCTGTACCGAAACCGGTCAAGCCCAAGCCGAAGCCTCAACCGCCCAAGCCTGTGGAGAAAAAGCCGGAGCCGCCGAAGGAGAAACCTTCCGAGGAAAAACCGAGCGACGCGCAACCGACCCAGGCACCGACGGAGAAATCCGCTCAGCCGGCACCCGGCCCATCGCCGGCGCAGCAAGCGGCCAAGGCCAGTTGGCAAGGCACCCTGCTCGCGCACTTGGCCAAGTACAAAAAGTACCCGGCCAGTGCACAGGCGCGGGGCAAGGAAGGTTTGAACCGTCTGCGCTTCGTGGTGGATGCCGAAGGGAACGTGTTGTCGTTCGAACTGGTGGGCCGCTCCGGCAACGCCGATCTGGACCGGGCCACCCTGGAAATGATCCGCCGCGCCCAACCGCTGCCCAAGCCACCGGCCGATATGCTGAACAACGGCTCCATCGAAATCGTTGCACCGTTCGTTTACTCGCTGGAACGCCGCCGTTAAGACACTGCCGAACCAATGTGGGAGCGGGCTTGCTCGCGAAAGCGGTGTGTCAGGCAATATTGATGTCGACTGACACTCCCTCTTCGCGAGCAAGCCCGCTCCCACAGGTTCTTCGGCGGCTACAAAACCTGTGAAAGGCACTCGAAAGGTGCCTTTTGCATATCTGGCAACGGCAAACCTGCATTGCCCAGTGTCACTCAACACACTCAGTCTGATAACGTGCGTCTATCGATTGCAGCCGGTATGCTTGGCCCGCAACTTCATGGACGCTTGCTATGACTCTGACAGAATTACGCTACATCGTTACCCTCGCCCAAGAGCAGCACTTCGGCCACGCGGCCGAGCGTTGCCACGTCAGCCAGCCGACCCTGTCGGTGGGCGTGAAAAAGCTTGAAGACGAACTCGGTGTGCTGATTTTCGAGCGCAGCAAGAGCGCCGTGCGCCTGACTCCGGTCGGCGAAGGCATTGTCGCCCAGGCACAGAAAGTCCTGGAGCAGGCCCAAGGCATCCGCGAGCTGGCCCAGGCCGGCAAGAACCAGTTGACCGCGCCGCTGAAAGTTGGCGCGATCTACACCGTCGGCCCGTACCTGTTTCCGCACCTGATTCCACAACTGCACCGGGTCGCCCCGCAGATGCCGTTGTACATCGAAGAAAACTTCACCCACGTGCTGCGCGACAAACTGCGCAACGGCGAGCTCGACGCGATCATCATCGCCCTGCCGTTCAACGAAGCCGACGTGCTGACCTTGCAGCTCTACGACGAGCCGTTCTACGTCCTGATGCCGGCCCAGCACCCGTGGACCCAAAAAGAATCCATCGACGCCGCCCTGCTCAACGACAAGAGCCTGCTGCTGCTCGGCGAAGGCCACTGCTTCCGCGATCAAGTGCTGGAAGCCTGCCCGACCCTGGCCAAAGGCAACGACGGCGCCAAACACACCACGGTGGAATCCAGCTCGCTGGAAACCATTCGCCACATGGTCGCCTCCGGCCTGGGCATTTCGATCCTGCCGCTCTCGGCGGTGGACAGCCACCACTACGCTCCCGGCGTGATCGAAGTACGCCCACTGAGCGCGCCGGTGCCGTTTCGCACCGTGGCCATCGCCTGGCGCGCGAGCTTCCCGCGGCCGAAGGCGATTGAAATCCTCGCCGACTCCATCCGCCTGTGCTCGGTGGCCAAGCCGCCAGCGCCGGTGGTGGCCGGTTAAGTCGCTGCCATGACCGAGTTGTCGCAAGTGTCGGTGACGGCACTCAAGGGTGTCGGCGAAGCCATGGCCGAGAAACTGGCCAAGGTCGGCCTGGAGAATCTCCAGGACGTGCTGTTCCACCTGCCGCTGCGTTATCAGGACCGCACCCGTGTGGTCCCGATCGGCCATTTGCGACCGGGTCAGGACGCCGTGATCGAAGGCACCGTCAGCGGCGCCGACGTGGTCATGGGCCGACGCCGCAGCCTGGTTGTCCGTCTGCAAGATGGCACCGGCGGGCTCAGCCTGCGCTTCTACCATTTCAGCAACGCCCAGAAAGAAGGCCTCAAACGCGGCACGCGCATTCGTTGCTACGGCGAAGCGCGGCCCGGTGCCTCGGGACTGGAGATCTACCACCCGGAATACCGCGCCATCACCGGCGACGAGCCACCGCCGGTGGACGAAACCCTGACCCCGGTTTACCCGCTCACCGAAGGCCTGACTCAACAGCGCTTGCGCCAGTTGTGCATGCAAACCCTGACCCTGCTCGGCCCCAGCAGCCTGCCCGACTGGCTGCCGACCGAACTGGCCCGGGACTATCAACTGGCGCCGCTGGCCGATGCAATCCGTTACCTGCATCACCCGCCCGCCGATGCCGATGTCGACGAACTCGCCCTCGGTCATCACTGGGCACAACACCGCTTGGCCTTCGAAGAACTGCTGACCCATCAACTGTCCCAGCAGCGCCTTCGTGAGAGCATGCGTGCCCTGCGCGCGCCGTCGATGCCAAAAGCCACGAAGCTGCCGACTCAGTATTTGGCCAACCTCGGCTTCACACCGACCGGCGCCCAGCAACGGGTCGGCAACGAAATCGCTTACGACCTCAGTCAGCACGAGCCTATGCTACGGCTGATCCAGGGCGACGTTGGCGCCGGCAAAACCGTGGTCGCTGCCCTCGCCGCACTGCAAGCGCTGGAGGCCGGTTATCAGGTCGCATTGATGGCGCCCACAGAGATTCTCGCCGAGCAGCATTTCATCACCTTCAAGCGCTGGCTCGAACCGCTGGGCATCGAAGTCGCGTGGCTGGCCGGCAAGCTCAAGGGTAAAAATCGTGTCGCCGCGCTGGAGCAAATCGCCAGCGGTACGCCAATGGTGGTCGGCACCCACGCGTTGTTTCAGGAAGAGGTGCAGTTCAAGAACCTGGCGCTGGCAATCATCGACGAACAACATCGCTTCGGCGTGCAGCAACGCCTGGCATTGCGACAGAAGGGCGTCGGCGGACGGATGTGTCCGCACCAGCTGATCATGACCGCCACGCCGATTCCCCGGACGCTGGCCATGAGCGCCTACGCCGACCTCGACACCTCGATCCTCGACGAGCTGCCACCCGGCCGTACGCCCGTAAACACGGTACTGGTCACCGACACCCGTCGCGTCGAAGTGATCGAACGGGTGCGCGGCGCTTGTGCCGAAGGGCGACAGGCCTATTGGGTGTGCACGCTGATCGAAGAGTCTGAAGAGCTGACCTGCCAGGCCGCCGAAACCACGTATGAAGACCTTACCGCCGCCCTCGGCGAGTTGAAAGTCGGCTTGATCCACGGTCGCATGAAGCCCGCCGAGAAAGCTGCGGTGATGGCCGAGTTCAAGGCCGGCAACCTGCAACTGCTGGTCGCCACCACCGTGATCGAAGTCGGCGTCGACGTGCCCAACGCCAGCCTGATGATCATCGAAAACCCCGAACGCCTCGGCCTCGCGCAGCTGCACCAACTGCGTGGCCGTGTCGGTCGGGGCAGCGCCGTCAGCCATTGCGTGCTGCTTTACCATCCGCCGCTGTCGCAGATCGGCCGTCAGCGCCTGGGCATCATGCGCGAAACCAACGACGGTTTTGTCATCGCCGAAAAAGACCTCGAACTGCGTGGCCCCGGCGAAATGCTCGGCACCCGCCAGACCGGTCTGCTGCAATTCAAGGTCGCCGACCTGATGCGCGACGCCGACTTGCTGCCCGCCGTGCGCGACGCCGCTCAGGCTTTGCTCGAACGCTGGCCGGATCACGTCAGCCCGCTGCTCGACCGCTGGCTACGCCATGGGCAGCAATACGGCCAAGTGTGAGCACTGTCGCAGTTTCTGGACCCTGGCGTTAATCAAGCTGGTTATACTCCTGCAATTGTTTGCAAACGGATACAGACCATGACAGAAGCTGCCCTCGCCCCCGAAACCCCGCACGCTCCGTCTGTTATTCGGCTGCTGCTCGCCAAACTGGGCATCGCCTATGAAGAAGTCCTCGACCATCACGGCCTGAACGCCGCGCGTAAAGTGCAGGCAGTTTTGCTGGACGATGCGGTCGGCGCGCTCATGGTGCTGTTCCCCCAGAGCCAATTGCTGGACCTCAACCGCCTCGCCGAACTCACCGGCCGCCGGTTGACCGCCGTACCCACCGAACGCTTGGTAAAAATGCTCGGCAAACACAGCCTGAGCCTGTTGCCCGGTCTGCCGGCACTCACCAGCTCGCCGTGCCTGTATGAAGAAAGCCTGCTGCGCGAACCGACGTTGCTGATCAACTCGGGAGAGCCGGGCGTGCTGCTGGAAATCTCCAGCGACGATTTCAAAACCATGCTCACCAAGGCCAGCGCCGGCAATTTCGGCGAAGCCGTGAACCGCATCCGTCCAAACCTCGACCGCCCCGACGATGACCGCGAGGAAATCACCCAGGCCGTGCAAGCGTTCACCGCGCGGCGCATCCAGCAGCGCCTGGAAGAGACCATCGAGATTCCGCCGCTGGCCGAAACCGCGCAGAAAATCATCAAACTGCGCGTCGACCCCAACGCCACCATCGACGACATCACCGGCGTCGTCGAAACCGACCCGGCCCTCGCCGCACAAGTCGTCAGTTGGGCAGCGTCGCCGTACTACGCCTCGCCGGGCAAGATTCGTTCAGTGGAAGACGCCATCGTCCGGGTATTGGGTTTCGACCTGGTGATCAACCTGGCGCTGGGCCTGGCCTTGGGCAAAACCCTGAGCCTGCCCAAAGACCACCCGCAACACACCACGCCGTACTGGCAGCAATCGATCTACACCGCCGCCGTCATCGAAGGCCTGACCCGCGCCATGCCCCGCGCCCAGCGCCCGGAAGCCGGCCTGACCTACCTCGCCGGCCTGCTGCACAACTTCGGTTACCTGCTGCTGGCCCACGTGTTCCCGCCGCACTTCTCGCTGATCTGCCGCCACCTGGAAGTCAACCCGCACCTGTGCCACAGCTACGTGGAACAACACCTGCTGGGCATCAGCCGCGAACAGATCGGCTCATGGCTGATGCGCTACTGGGACATGCCCGACGAACTGGCCACCGCCCTGCGCTTCCAGCACGACCCAAGCTACGACGGCGACTACGCCGAATACCCGAACCTTGTGTGCCTGGCCGTACGCCTGCTGCGCAGCCGCGGGATTGGGTCTGGGCCGGATGAAGACATTCCGGATGCGTTGCTGGAGCGTGTTGGCTTGACTCGCGACAAAGCCAACGACGTGGTCAGCAAAGTTCTGGAAGCAGAAGTGCTGCTGCGCGAACTGGCTTCGCAATTCAGCCAGGCCTAAAAAGCATCGCGGGCAAGCCTCGCTCCCGCAGGATTCAGGCGATCCCTGTAGGAGCGAGGCTTGCCCGCGAAGAACCCAACTCGTTCCACCTGAATCACCACCATCCCACTGTGGCGAGGGAGCTTGCTCCCGCTCGACCGAGCCAGCAACGACAGAAAGCAAGCGCCCGGCTATGATTTGACGGCAAATAGAGGGCTTTCCCATGACCCAAACAGCCAGTGTTGCAAGCCAAGTCCGTAAGCTTGCGAAAGAAAACAAGGTCACTGCTGGACGTGACGGCATGAGTCGTATGGCCGTGAGCATTACCCATTTGGCTGGCGATGTCGTCGAGTTGGATGGTATCGAACAGTTACTCGTCAATCTCAAGAGAAAAGGCGTTCTAAGCAAGTCTGAGATCCTGGCGCTGCAAGGGCGCTACCTTCAGGAGAGACGTGCGCAGAAACATAGCGCATGATTTTTAATCCGCTCAACGACTTAGAGGCCGCACAGCCACTCGACGCCCGCGAGCCTCCTGAGTCGGATGGCTGAAGAGGCTAGCCTGCTCTCGAAAATCCCGGCGAGCTACCTGAAAGACCTATGCCTTCGGCTTGGCCTTCCTCGGTTTCAAATACTTGGTCAACCCCTGAAACCACATCACCAACGCCGGGTTGCCCTTGATCTGAATCGACTTGTCCTGAATCCCGGTCATAAACGCCAACTGCTTGTTCTTCGCCTGCATCGTGGCAAAACCATACGCGGCATCCTTAAACGCAATCGCAAACGCCGGCTCGGCATACACACCCGACTTGCTGGTAATGCGCTGATCCTTCACAAAGAAATGCCGCGCCACCTTCCCGTCCAGGGTCTGTAGCTGAAACACCAATGCCTTGTCACCCAACTGCTGCTGAAACGCAGGATTAGTCCGACTGGCCTTACCCATCAACAAACCCAGCATCCACAGAAGAAAACGAAATTTCATGCGCACAGCCTCAAAAGAAAAATGAACGGCCGGCGCAGTGTAGCGGCTTCAAGCCAGAACGCCACCATCGTGTTGCGTTAGAAGAAGATGAACTGCTTTTCCCGCATGATGACCACCAAGTCACGCTTTACCGCCTCAACCTTGATCGTTCCCACGCTCTCGCGTGGGAATGCATCCCGTGACGCTCCGCGTCACACCCAACGCCCGCCCTACACCTGAAGAAACACATTCCTGTAGGAGCTGCCGAAGGCTGCGATCTTTTGATCTTGATGCCCTCAAACTTATCGGACATTTCCTTCAAAACGCCGGGCTGTCCATGAACTAGGCAGCTTGGTCCCTCATCGATAACCTCTGTTCGTCACCGCAAAATCGGTGATTCGGACGTGCAAGTCCGATCCAGGTGCACAATCGTTGATGGCAATTCATCGAGCGTTTTCCTATGCTCGCGGATCGTTATGGCGGCTGTGCGTCGGAGACCTTCGGGTCTGCCGGCCCCTGGACCGGTCTTGCACACCAACGCACAGCTGCCACCTCTTCGAAGTGCAAAGCGAAACGGTGTCAGCCTCTTAATTCCAGGAAGCTACATCTATGATCAAGCCGACACCGAATCCACCAGAAAACGAAGCCACATCCCCCTACGAATCCTTTGATTCCAGAAAACTCCACGAAGCCGCCGAACGCGCCTTAGACCACCACTTTGGCCCGCCGCCCACTGAAAAACCCAAACCACGCAAAGGTAAGCTCTTCACCGTCTCCCCCGACATCGACACCGAAGCCCTCCTGGCCAACGCCTCGGAAGACCTGCTGTCCATCAGCGCCATCGCCGCCAACCTGGCCGACGACGTGGACGGTACACGGCGCTCCTTAGCCTTGGCGCTCAGCAGATTGGCGGATGGGGTCCGGTTGTTGGTGGAGCGAGCGCTGGATCACATTGATTCGCCGAATCCGGCGGAGTATCGGTCGAAGGCGTAGCAACTTCGCGAATAGAGAACGGGGGGCTTCGCGTCCCCCTTCTTGATGAACCAAAATCGCACCGAGCCTCAATACGATCGACCAGTTGAACGTCCCCTTCTTCAACGTTTATATCTGCCCAGCGAAATTCACAGACAGTGGCTAGCCTTTATGGCTGAGCCTTGCGAAACCAACCGCTTCACGCTGTCGCTACCCTGCGGGCTACCTTTGTCAGCTGACAACTGATAACAGGCCAACGCCCGGGACATATCCTTCGTTCCCAACTCGCCACTCTCAAAAGAAGAAGCCAGATAGTTAATCGCCTCTGTGGATCCCATGGAAACCGCGCGAATAACTTCCCTTTCTGCCTGCTCGGGGTGCAGGCAAGGGCCGTTATAGTCGGTGGAATTACCGTTACAAAAATAAGTGGCATAACCCAACGCGCCGCTCGGTGTCGTCGATGCCGCTTTAAACAGAGCCTCAAGCTTGCTGGTTTCCAACTGAGGTGCCATCTGCGAAAGACTCAAGCTTGCCGCCGACAGACTTGCCTGTGGATCACCCGACTCTGCAGCACAGACATAGTTCTCCAAGGACGCTTCAAACAACTCCTTAGTCAGACGGTATTGCTCAAAAGACCCTAACCCACCCAAGCCCTCAGCACGCTGATAACAGAAGTTCTCGGCGCGGCTCATTCCTGGCTTACTGGATGCGACAAGCTCTTTCTCGCTGATCGACCAATCTTCAACACCCACAAGCGCCCAGCATGCCTTTCTAGAAAAGTTAAAAATCTTGATGTTGCTGTTACCTGCTCGTTTATCCACAACGTTAACGTGACGGTCGTCGACTGGTTCGATCTCAATCCCTTCAGTCTTACCTTCCCCCATCGCAGCCATCAACGGAAACGCTAAACCGGAGCCTGTCTCCGCAGTAATAAGAGGTACAAATCGGCCCGGGTCTTCTGTCCGCTTCAACACCAGTATCTTCACCGCCAGCGCAGTGAGGCGCTTCTGGGACTCAGTATTGGCGGAGAACGCCGGCAGAAACTGGGCAAAGTTCTGGGATGGACACGAGACGTCTGACCTTCGCCCAACAGCTGAACCACTCACGATGTCGGGCGCAATATTGTCCAGAAAAACTGTACGCTCGCGGCTCATTCTTGCGATGCAATTGTTCACCGTCGCCACATAGGCGGACGTGCCAGGCTTAATCTCAAACGCTTCGAGCGGACAATTCGCATCGCGCAATTTTATCCACACACGCTGTGCTTCTTTGACCTTCGCCGTATACGCCGCCCCAGTGTCGGGTTCGACTCGATACTGCGCTTCGAGTCGAGCCATCAACTGGTGGTAACTCGTATTCAACTGAGAATCGGCATCGTTCTTCGCGACATCAGAACACCTGTCAATTTGCTCGCTTATGGTGATCTCGTTGCAATCATCCTGCGCAAACGCAGTGGGCCAACCTAGCAGGCCACTAAACATTGCTCCAACAATGAGCCCGATAAACTGATTCATCCCAATCATCCTTGTAGTTTTTTACACACCCTTCGTAAGGGGTTATGGCGTATTAAGGTGCTTCTTTACATATGCCTTTATTGAGGCCGCATCTTTATAAGCAAACGTTTGTGGCACACCCTCACTAAAGCCATCGATCCCGCTCAAGTACCTATTAGCCTGAATCAATTGATTGGAGATCAGCCTACCACTACTACTTCGTGCATAAGCATAGATCTGATACAGAGTACCGTAGGTGCCAATGCCTCTATGGTTAAGTTCCCAAGAAACCAAAACAAAGACATTCTTTACATCCTGGACCGGATAAAAAAATATCGATTCGACCTTAGGCGGCGAACCAGCAACATCATATTTATCAACTAGCTGTCTGGCCAATACCCCATCGCTGTTTTTTACATCGAGGACTAAAGACACGGGATACTCTGCATCTCCCGTTTCCAAAACCGATAACTCCGCATTTTCTACAACAGTTGTTGTATATGGTCCATCTACTACTGCCCCCCGCAGATAGAAGCTATCGTCCTGAGCCACGGAGACCCTACAGAGAATAAACACCAATAATGAAAAACAAAATTTACGCATCACAACAACCTGCTTAAACAAAAAAAGGATTAACAACAAATAATGGAAACCAAACGCGTGAGTGGATTACAGAGGAAAGGGGACAGATATATTTATACCTAACAGCAAAAATAGATTTGCGCCCCTGCGTTGCAGTTATTTATCACTAGGTTCAACGTAATACGTTTCAGCATGCTTAAGCAGCGACAGAAAGCTTTTCCTCACCTCATTCGTGTCCTTTTCCTCGCCACATGTTTCTATAAAAAATACATGATTCTTGCCTGCCTCAAATGAGGTGGTAAAACAAACGGCACCTAAAAAATACACACCCTCTACTCCAGACCAATTGCTACCAGAGTACAGTCTTGCTTTTGATAGTGGATGCGATCCAGTGCCAACTTTCAATCCATCTTTTTCTTGCACATAATCGCCAGATATTGCATCCGCCAAAGTCATATCTTCGCAGCCGATTTTAATATCCCGCACCCTACCGTCTTTATATTTGTATTTGACAATGGTCTCACCTTCACTTGTCTTCCCAGATGAGAAACCAGAGAAATCCCTCACTTTCATCATACAGCCGTTGCTTTCAACAATTAGACCCTCTCCGGCGTGCGCCAGCAAAAATGAGGACAACAAATACAAAGCTGCGACCTTAATCACTGTTTCTGCCTCTTAATAAAGGAAGGAATTGATGCAGGCAACTCTCCAGGCTCCGGACTTGAATATAGTAGATCCGACAGTATAGCCTGTACGTTAGTAAAAGCATCCCTTCTTTCAGGTAATCCATTCATACGTATAGTTGTAGTTGGCTTACCTGTATTCACATGACGCCCCACTAGGTCTAGTGTCGGATTGCTCAGCCTATTCTCCGCACGGAGAGAAACGTTACACTGATGTGTTTTCCAGTTAAAGTCCTCGCACACATCCACTCGCCATACAACATTCGCAGCTACAGGATCGCTTGTTCTATTGGCCCGATTTTTAAAAACAATCGGGACAGATCTATTTATCGAGTTCCGTTGCGGTTACCAAGCCCGATAAATAGGCGTGACCACCTTTCACAAAACACAAAAATAAATCCGTTCCCTTTTCGCTCGTTCCCTTTTCGCTCCTTTTCACTCCAGCCCCTTTCGCTTTCAATTTTCGATCAAAGTCGGACTTATTTAATATCGCCAAAAATCCGTGGCTGTTCATTTATAGTCTACTTCGTTCGTTAACACGCTCAGGAATTTTTTTCTGCTTACCTGATGACACCATCAGATCGGCATACTTTTTATAGTTGGCAGATGCCTTCTGCTTATCCCCTTTCGACCAGTACGCATCGGCTATATTAAGGTAGGCAACTGTACGCTCAGGACTATTCGATATCACCTTTTCAAGCAACCAAATAGCATCTTCATTAAAGCCCGCCTGTTGCCAATAGTATGCGATATCATTGTACGATTGCTGATTGATCACTGAATACGCATACTCAGCAATGTACCTTTCCACGAATACCCGTTTAGGAAAGTCCTGGAAGCGCACTTTGTCCTTGTAAAGTCTCGCAGTAGCGTTTTTGAACTCAATTAGAGTCTCAGCCTTTATAGAGCTGGTGACTTTTGTAACCAGCTCCTTCTTACCCTTGCATTCCGACGTAGAACAAAGCTCTGATGGAACCGACCCATCAACCTCATAGCAATAAGGATATGGGGAATTATCCGCGCTTGGAATTTTTTGCAAGCTAACTAGCTTATCTGAGCCCGCATGCAGAGTCGTGCAATAAGGAACCAAACCAAAAATATCTCGGACCCCATCCTTATTTTTTCTTAAGTCGATAGTACTTACTATCTTACTGGTTTCAATTTTTTTCACAGATTCCTTATTGACACCAGAAACAAACCAGAACGTATTCTCCTGGGAAGTGCAATTGCACTCACAACTTAAAATATATTCCCCAGTACGTATATCCCACTTAGTTTTCGCCGTCTCGCCTGCCCCACAATAATTTTCGGCAACCACAACTGTGCACACATTACTATCAGAATCACAAACCAAGTCTTGGGCAGCAACCAAAGAGGAAGCCGCAAAAACCAGCCCCCCCAGAAAATAAAAATTATTAAATTTCACACACGTCTCCTTCTATTATCAAACCGTAATTTGAATTACTTCTAGTTTTAGTTATACCATTCATTGTCGCAGTGTATGCTTGCCCTTGAATTATTCCCATTCGGCGACTAAAGGCGTCGGACCTCCAAGCAGTTAAGGCTTTTTCAGCACGCTTCTTACATACAAATACAAGAAGCTCTTTCTGACTTGTAATTTGGGCAGTTGGGAACTCCGTCTGAATTAATTCCTTAGCGCTATTTAGATTATTTTGCTGCACACACAAATCAAACAAAGCACAATACGTCCTCAACTGAACTTTCACCATTAAATGCGGGGCAAGCTCTCGCATTAATGTAAGGCACGATTTAATATTCTCATTGTAATGAGCCGCAAATTTCAACTGTATTTTCCGGAACTCCTCCACTTCACCAACTTTCCTAAAGGCGGACTTCCAGTTAGGATTGCTAGCAGCTACACCTGTAGCCCAATTCATCTGAGAAGGGATGCTCGCAGCATTTATCGCATTAAGCAAAGTCTGAAAGTTCATATTGGCGTCAAAACAGCTATCAAACTTGGCTTGATTCTCCGACCTCATCGCCAGCAATAATGGCCCAAGTGTACCTTGCCCGAAATTCCACTGAATTATGCCAAAAGACACGCCTTGACCATCAAAGTTACCAGCCACGGCCTCGTAATCCAGCGTGTTTGAGGTTGAGCCCTCATAGCCGGAAGAAACCAGAAGGGCAATTTCTTGCGCCTTCTCCAAAGGAATACATACAGATGATAGAAAATTGTCTACGAAGCTAATCGGATGAAAATGCCAAATCACATCCGAACTCATGACTGCCTTGCCGGCAAGTTCTTCCCAAAAAATGTAATTAGTTATTCTTTCTTTTTCGTGCTTCAACATTTTTGGAACTGCTTCCAGTATTTTGTCTAACTTACTCCATTTCGCAGAATCTGCTGTGAACTTCCACTCGGTTGGATGATGGGCAATTAGTTTCGCCCACTGACCTCTAGTGTCAGCATTCTTCAATGCGTCGGCGAGCTCTTCTGGATCAACGTCACCATCGTTATTTTTATCGATTTTTTTGAAAAGATCCTTGAAGAACTGCGGCATGTCTTCGGGATCGAGAAAGCCATCCGCCGTGGCGTTGGACTCCTCAACTACCTGAAAGCCCAACTTCGTCCAGTCATGCTGAGTGATAATTTCAGCGCCAGCCTTTCTGATCAGTCCAGAAATAGTTTGATCACCCTCAACAACACTGATGTCATACCAATCCTCGTTGCCCTCCTTGATAACAGGAGCCTTGTTGAAGTCAATCGCATGCTCATTCTTGATTGGATCGCTGGTGCCAGTAGCAGGCAATTTTTTCTTTAGCTTGGTTCCAATTGGTAAATACAGGTACTGCTTGCCAAGCTTCAAGCCAGCGAGGTTGTCGAGAAAGTTTTTGACATCAGCCTCGGCGGTGAACATCTCCACGTGAACCTGGAATTTACTGTCTGTCTGACCTTGCTCATTGACGAGGTTTTCAGTTTTACCCAAGTAACCAATCGGGTCGCCAGCCTTGATGCCGATGCTTGTTGATACAACATCAAATTCTGTAGGAGTTACCGTTTCCCACCGTACGTACTGACTTTCAGGATCGCTTTCGACAATGGCCCAGAAATTTGACGGTACGCTCCCCGTACCTGTCCATATGCTAGCGTCCAACGGTGTACATGGGGCCATACGCCGCAGTTTATTGTCGACAACCAGATTCAAAACGTCTTTGCTATCGAACTCGATGGTGCTATCGACCGTTATCTCTCGATTATTTTCAATGCGAGCACCTGCAGGTTGCCCATTCGTAGGGTTTGCTGGTGCACCGTACATAGCTAAACGTTGAGTCGTTTTAGCTTTTACCTTCCCTTGCCAATACTTTGGCCTGGCACGCTCAGGAATAGCGTCAGCTACCCAAATAGCCTTGTGGTTGGAGTTCTGATATGGAGCATCATTCTCCAAATAAGCAAACCAAACCTCTTGACCGACTTCGCGAACTTTACTTGCCCCGTGTTTTACACTACCAGAAAGGATTTTTCCTTTGGCATAGGTAACGCTCCCGACCGCTCTCCTATCCAGCACCTCAAGTTTAGTGTGTTTCGTTAACTTACCGGGATACGGGAAGTTACTCGATGCGGGAAAATCATCGTACGCTTTGAAATCGCTTACCGTCATGGTCACTACAGGATTGGGTTTTTCATCCTCGGCTAACGGGTAGCGCTTAAAGGGCAAAAGATGCATATACAAGCTGTAGAAATTCAGCTTGTTTTGCTTACCTTTGTTTGGCCCATCTTCCGGATTGGGTGCCGACTTGTACTCGTGACGCACCAGGCAGAAGGAGTTGGAATATTTCAGCTTTTTCTCGTTGTCACCGAAGGTCGACTCCAAATAATCCTCGTTAAGGCGATACGCAACGACTTCGCCATCGGCCATGCAGCGTATCGGCTCATTCAGTACGCATTGTGGGGCACTTGCATCGCTGATGTGGATGCCGCCATGCCAAAATTTGTTGCTCCCCAGCAGGTAATGGCCTGACTTTTCACCCTCAAGTGCTTTGTAGACTTCCTCAGCATCAGTGAACTGTTTTCCGTCAGCCTTTCTAAAAGGATATTGGAAGTTCATTAACGGCGATGTCGCTGGAGCGGGTGCAGGTGCAGGTGCAGGTGCAGGTGCAGGTGCAGGTGTCGGAGTTGGATTCCCCCCCGTCCTTGTCGACTCTTTAACTCTCAAAAACTTTGTTGGAACTGGCCAATACCAGGCTTTCCCAAAAGCACCGAATGGTGCAGTGGCTGGACCAGAACTTTGTGCCCCAAAGAACTTGCCAAACTCAGAGTCTAATGTGCTGTCATAAAACTCGACAATCCCCGTATGATTTAACGTCTTATTTTCATGATTGGACGTTGCGTTAATCCAGAGGACGATATCTCCACGCTTTACATTAGCAGGGCTAATCACATCATAGTATTGAAGGGCCTCCCCGCCATTGAGAGCCGCTGTATTCTGATAAGGTACTTCGTAGCCGGCACTTGTGAGCAGCAAATTAACCATATGAGAGCAGTCGACAATTTTTTTTCCATTCTCAACGTCAAAACCGTTCCCTCCCTCCTTATATATATAATTAGCGCTGGTATAGTTGCTCGAAAAATCAAGTGGCTCTGTCATTTCTGCTTCCTGCAATAATCAATAGCAATAGCTGGCTTTGAAAGTTCCGGCTGGCTGCTTATTCAAGCGGTCCAGATGTGCGATAGCCCCTTTACTGCCTTGTTTGGCAGCGAGTTGGTAGCAAGCAACCGCCCTGGACATGTCCTTTGTAACCAATTCTCCCGTTTCAAAGGCACGCCCGAGTGCATTTGTCGCGAAGGCACTTCCCATACGGGCAGCGTGCGTCAGCGCTTCTTCAGCCTGTGCTGGATGCTGGCAAGGGCCGTCAGAGGAAATGTTGTTACCAACGCAATAAAATAACGAAAGACTCATTGCCCCCTCCGGCAAGGTGGTTGCTGCTGCCTTGAATAGCTGCTCAACCTTCTCGTTTTTTAACTGCGGCGCCATACCGGAAAGACTCAAACTTGCAGCATTCAAACTGGCTTGAGGATCGCCGGAAGCTGCAGCGCATAGATAGTTTTCCAGAGAGGCTTCAAACAACTCCCCCGTGAGTCGGTACTGCTCCAGCCCTCCCAAACCTCTAAAGGCTTCCGCACGTTGAAAGCAAAAGCTCTCTGCCTCGCTCATGTGAGGATTGCTCGCCACTACGAGATCTTTCTCACTAATCGACCAATCCTCAACTCCCTCCAAGACCCAACACGCCTGCCGAGAAAAATTGAAGATATTGATGTTGCTGTTACCCGCCCGCTTATCCACAACATTGAAGTGACTGTCGTCGATCGCTTCGACTTCGACACCTTCTGTCTTGTCTGTGGCTACGGGCGCCATTAGCGGAAACGCCAAATTGGAACTGTTGACTCCCGTCGTTTGCGGCTCAAAAACCCCATGTTCTCCCACCGGTTTCAAAACCAGCGACTTCACCGTCATCGCAGTCAACCGCTGCTGGGTTTCAGCATTCGCAGAGAACGCCGGAAGGAATTGGGCAAAATCCTCAGACGGGCACTCATCCGCATAAACGCTGCTATGAAACAGGCTCAGCAGCGACACACTGAAAACCGCTACAGCGAAGCCATTGCTCTTCTTCAACACACCATTCATGTCGATCACTCAGAAAACACAAAAAAAGCCTTCGGTTTAACCTTCTCAGGCGGAGCATTCCCCACCGCCTGATCCATCAAACTCCCCGCCTTATCCTTATCCGCAGCCCCCGGCAGCACCGGTGGCTTAATCCCAATCCCGGTCCCACTCCCCGCCGAGCCACCGGCATTAATCTTCACCACCGGCCCAACAACCGTCACACCACCCGCATCGAGCTTGATAAAACTCCCACCGGCCTTAACCGTGAGCTCCATCCCGGCTTCGATAACAATCTTGTCCCCAGCCTTCAGGTGAATCTCTTTCCCCGCACTGGTCAGCTGCGCAGTCCCCAACTTCACATGCTGGTTCTGCCCAACCGTCAGGTGATCATCCACCCGCACTTCACTCTTGCGATCCGCAATCGTGGTCCGATGTTCTTCAGCCTTCAGCTCGGTGTAGGTGTTCTTCACCACCGTGTCGTGGCGTTCATTCCCCACGCGAATCTTCTGGTCGTGCTCAATGTTTTCATCCCAATCCCGCTGGGCATGAATAAAGATCTGCTCTGCGCCCTTCTTGTCTTCAATCCGCAGTTCGTTGTACCCACCGCCACCCGGTGAGCTGAGGGTTTTGAATACGGTGCGGGTTTTGTTCGCTGGCAAGTCGTAGGGAACCTGGTTTTCCTTGTGGTACAGGCAACCGGTCACCAGCGGTTGGTCGGGGTCGCCTTCGAGGAAGGTCACCAGCACTTCCATGCCGATGCGCGGGATGGCGATGGCGCCGTAGCGGTCGCCGGCCCAGCTCGAAGAGACGCGCATCCAGCAACTGGTTTTGTCATCAGCCAACCCTTCGCGGTCCCAGTGGAATTGCACTTTGATGCGGCCGTATTGGTCGCAGTGGATTTCTTCGCCTTTGGGGCCGGTGACCATGGCGGTCTGGCTGCCGAGGACGCGGGGTTTGGGGTGTTCCAGGGCGGGGCGGTAGAAGACGTTCCACGGGGTGGCGAGGAAGCGGTTGCGGTAGCCCTGGTGGAAGTCGTCTTTGTTGTTGGTGGTGTCGCTGGTCACGGACTCTTCGAGCACTTGCGGCTGTTTGCCTTCGTGGACGATTTCGGTGAGTAGCCAGAGGTCGTTCCACTCGGTGCGCGGGTGATCGGAGATTTCCAGGAAGTGGCCGCTGGCGAGGGTGGTCTGGTCGCCATGGCTTTCGGCTTGCTGGTAGTCGGCGCGGTGGCGTTCGAGGGCGCGTTGGCTGAGGAACTTGCCGCGGGCGCGGTCGAGGAAGCGGCCGGGGTAGTCGTAGTCTTCGAGGTCCGGTTCGGTGCTTTCGCCGTCGGGTTTATAGCCGGCTTCGAGTCGCAGGTTGGGTTTTTCGAAGTCGTAGTCGCGGCGGGTGACGCGGCCGGTGCGGGTTTCCAGGCGCAGTTTGAAGCCTTTGATTACCGGTTCATCGGCGACCATGCCGCTGCCTTGTACATAAGCCGTTGGCTGGCCGAGTTTGGGGAACACGGTCTGGTCGTCGCCGAACACCAGCAGGTGGGCTTTTTCGCTGTGCTGGAAGTGGTAGTGAATGCCTTCTTCTTCGCACAGGCGCTGGACGAAGTGCAGGTCGGTTTCGTCGTATTGCACGCAGTAGTCGCGGTCCGGGCACGGGGTGTTCAGCTGGAAGCGGTAGGCGTTGCCTTTGATGCCGTGTTCTTCGAGGATCAGCGCGATGATTTTCGGCGCCGACATCTGCTGGTAGATGCGCTGGTTGGTGCGATGATGCAGGTATTGCAGCTGCGGCACCAGGGAGACTTTGTAGCGGGTCAGGCGCTTGCCGGCATCGCCTTGGGCTACGCGGTAGATCTGGCCGTGGATGCCACTGCCTTTCGGGTCGAATGCGAGGAACGCCTGCTTGTGCAGGAGCTTTTCCAGGTCCAGGTCCGGGTTTTCGCTGACCAGTTCCAGGTCGAAGCGATACGGCTGGCTGATGCCTTCGGTGCCGGTGAACGACAGCACTTGCAGGTCGCCTGCATAGTCTTCGACGGTCAGGCTGAAGTGCGTTTCGTTAGCTGGGTTGAACATAAAGTGCTCCCTGTTCGAATGTCATCCGTTACGCCCCAAGTCGCAGACGTTGTAGCCAGGACGAAGTGGCGCCCCAGGCGTCACGCAATTGGGTGGCAGTGATGCTGCGTTCTGCCGCGTTGAAACTCAGCGCGGTGCGCAGCGCTGGCCAGCAGTGTTTCGGTAGGTTCCGCGGAGCCTGCAGCTCGCGCTCGAGGTGCCCGTCGCGGGCCTCGGTCGAGGGCAAGCGGCGGAACGGGTGTTTGCCGCCCGCCAGTTCGTAGATCACGCAGGCCACGCCGTACACGTCCGCGCTGGCCGACAGCGGTTGGCCTTCGAGCAGTTCGGGGGCGGCGTAGCCGGGGGTCCAGGCGTTGAAGCGGTTGCGGCTCAGGTGTGGCAGGCCGGGCAAGATGCCCTCTTGCGCCTGGCCGAGGCCGAAGTCGAACAGGCGCACGCCCTCTTCGCTGAGCATCACGTTGCTCGGCTTCATGTCGCCGTGCAGCACACCGCGAGCGTGAGCGTAGGCCAGCGCGTCGAGCAGCGGCAGCGCGATGTCGCGCAGTTCTATCCACGGCAGGCCCAGGGGCCGCTCGCAGAGTAATTTGTCCAGGGTCAGCCCACGCATGAGTTCCATGGTGATGAAGGCGCGCTGGCAGTCGGTGTCCACTTCGAAGGTGTGCGGTCGCAGCACGTTGTTGTGGCGCAGTCGTCGGGTCAGGGCGAACTCGCTGTAGAGCAAGGCGCTGGCGTCCGGCGATTCGGCAAATTCTTCGCTGAGGATTTTCAGCGCGATGTAAGGATCGGGATCGCCGAACTGTTCGCTCAGCAAGTCCCGTGCGCGGTAAACCGCGCCCATGCCACCGGCACCGAGCAGGCGCTCGATACGGTAACGTCCCGCCAGCACGTCCGGCAGTTCGCCGATACTGGCCCGGGTCGGCATCAGCGCAGGCTCGGCCTGATGCGGCTTTGCGTTTAGAGGCGTGGCGAAGGCGAAGTAAGTCAGGTTATTGGCTTCTTCCTCGGTCACCAGCAGGTCGTCGATCAGCGGCATGAGTTCAGTCATTGGCGGATCACCACGGCAGTCAGATTATCCCGGGCCGAGCCACGCAGCGCGCCGTCGAACAGACGTTCCAGCGCAACGTGCGGCGCGGTCAGGCTCAGGGCGTTGCCCAGGGCATCGCTAGTCAGCCCTTGATACAAACCGTCGCTGCACAGCAGAAACGCATCGCCGGGATAGACCTCGAGTTCGAGCACGTCCAGGGTCAGCTGCTCGGCAGCCCCGACCGCACGGGTCAGGGCATGGGCGGCCGGATGAGCCTGGGCTTGCTCGACGCTCATGTTCTGCTCGTCGATCAGTTGTTGTTGCAGCGAATGGTCCTTGGACAGCTGATATAAACGCTGGCCGCGCCACAGATAGCAGCGGCTGTCGCCGGCCCAGATGCAGGCCGCGCGATTGCCTTCCACCAGCAGCGCCACCACGGTGCTGCCCATGATGCTGTCGTGGCGCCCGGCGGTGACGGTCAACTCCTGACCCAAGCGGCGGTTGAGCCAGTGCAGGCACTGGCGAACCCCTTTGAGTCGTTCGTCGAAGTCGTCCTGCACCGGCAATTCCGCCAGGCTGGCTACGATCAACTGGCTGGCGATGTCGCCACCCTGATGACCGCCCATGCCGTCCGCGACCACCCACAGCCCCTGCTGTGGACAGTCGAGAAAAGCATCTTCGTTGCGCGCCCGAACCTTGCCCGGATCGGTACGCGCAGCGCTGCGCCAGGGACTGGCAACCAGCATCAGAGCTGCACCGGCATACGGAAAGTACGCAGCACGCCCATGTCGAACGGGTTCGGCGTGCGCTGGCTCGACAGCAAGTAGTTGGCGCGCAGGCCACCCACGTCAGCCTTGAGCACCAGCACGTCACGGCCGGTCAGGTATTCGGTCTGCATCAGATCGAACAGACGGAACAGCGACCATGGGCCGGAGTTCTTCTCGATGCCGATCGGGCGGCCGGCCATTTTGTCGAGGACCAGACTGGTGCGACCGTCTTCAGCGTCGGTCGGCCATTTGAAGGACACCGGCACGATCGGGCCGTGGCGGTATTCGATGGTCTTGTCGCCAAACTTGAACTCGGAACGGCTGACGGCCGGGTCGAGGGTGTACGGCTCCAGTTTGAACTGCACTTGCGGCTCGGCCGGGTTGCTGGCGAAGAAGCTCTGGCGGATCACTTGTGCCGCGGCCATCTGGTCGAGGTAGACCTTGGAGATCGGCATGCTGTGACCGTCAATGCTGCGCAGGCGGTAGTTGCCTGGATCGCCACTCACGAACGGACGCATGTAGTTGTCGAAGAAGCGGTCGGCGATGCCCTGGGCCTTGAAGAACTCGCGGAAGTCGCTGATCGCAACGTCGCTGGTGCTGTGGGCGCTGAACGGGTAACGCTTGTTGATCGCCTTGCCGTAGAAGCTGTACAGCTCGCTCTGATAACGCTGGTTCAGGTACTGGTAGGAATCGTTGAGTACCAGACGCCAGGTGTCTTCGGCCAGCACGTTGAACCACACGCTGACAGGGCGCGGCAGACGGTTCGAGGCATTGCGCAAGTTACTCAGCGCATCACGCTGGCCGCTCATGCGGGTCTTGGCCATTTCGAACGCAGCCTGTTCCGGCGCGCTGGCACGGGCCAGGCTCGACAGTTGCAGTTGCAGGTCGTTGAGTGCTGTCAGTGCCGGGGTCAAATCAGCGGCCGGGCCGTTGTTGTCGTCCAGCAAACGATGCAGCGGTTCGAAGCGACGTTGCAGTGATTTCTTCGCGGTGTCGGGCAGGTTTTTGGTCGCGGCCATGTCAGACGCCGCATCCGCTGCGGCCGACGCCAGTTTGCCCAACTTGCCGAGCTTGCCCTTCTGCTCGCCCAGTTTTGCAGCGGCATCCGCAGCTTCATCAACCGGTTCGGCTTCCGCTGGGAACCGGGTGTTCTCGCGCACTTCCACCAGCAGTTGCAGCACCGGAGAATTGGCCGACGTCAGGCCCGCCAGTTGCTCGGCACCCTCACTGAAATCGCTGATCGCGGGCAGTGCCACCTGGCCCACAGCTTCGCTCCAGAAGTTGGCGTAGTCGCGAAAATACAGCTGCTCCAGCTCGACCATCAGGCGACGCAAGTCCATACCGCTGATGCCCGAACCTTCGCCCAGTACCCAGTTGTCACGCAGGATATCGGTGACCAGCGCCGAACCCTGGACCGAGAAGTACTGCTGATAACCTTGCTGGGTGTAGAACCCCGGAATCACGTAATCGGTGCCGACAAACAACGAACCCTGCGGGCCGATGTGTTGGCTCAGACGGTATTCCGGCAGGTTGCGAGCCTGCTCGCGCAGCATCCGGTAAACCACGTTGGCCAGCGACTCGCTACGCAGCACCTGACGCGCCTGCGCCACCAGTTGCTCGTTCAGCGGGTAGATAAACGGCTGCTTGAGCAAGCGCTCGAAGTGGGTGTTCAAGCCGTTCTGCACTGCGGTGTTGCCGGCGTAGCGCAAGGACCAGTCAGTAGCGACCCAATCCTTGAGCCACGTAGCATCGCGGCGATCCTTCATGTTCAGCATCAGATACGCACGCAGGCTGTTGAGCAGGCGTTCGCGGTCCTTCATGTTGGCGCGGATCTGCCCTTCCAGCAGCGTCGCGACCCGTGGCAACAATTGCGCTTCAAGCTCACGCTCGTAGGCGCTCTTGACCACCGTATTGACGTCTTCGCCTTGGTACAGGCCACCGCGTTCGTGGTACGACACGTCACCTTTGTTCGGGAAGACCTGGGTCGCCGCGTAGCGGGTGTCGAGGGTCTTGAGCACCGCCATGGAATCATCGCGTGCAGTCAGGGCCGAGCGTTGCTGATTCCAGGTTTGCGCCAGTGAGCGCAGGTTTTCCAGACGCTCGTAGTTGGCCGAGAAACCACCGGCCCACAACATGCCGAACAGCGCCAGCGCCGCCAGTGCGCCGACGTACAGCGCACGTTGGCCCCAATGGATGCGGCTGCGCTCGCGCTTGTCCAGACCGGCCAGATCGGCCTCGGGGAAAATCACCCGGCTGAGCAAATGGTGAATGAACCGCGAACGGCCGCTGCGCAGGGTCGGCAGCATGCCAGCGTTCATGCCCAGGTTGGCGCCGATGCTGGCGGTGGTCTGATCCATCTGTTCGGTCAGGTGCGGTGCGCTGATCAGGTAGAAACCGCGCAACTGGCTGACACGCTGGTAGCGGTTGCCGGTGAACGCCATGTCGACGAACAGGCACAGACGCTCGCCGATTTGCCCCAGTTGATGCGGGAAGTCGAGGATGCGACCACGGCGCTGGGTGTCGCGCTCCTGGTGCATGCGCATGATCACCTGGCTGTTGAGGCGACGCAGCAGCTCTTCGAACTCGGCGCGCAGCACAGCCACGTCAGTGCCGCTCTGCTCTTTGCGGAAGCTGGTGCCGAGCACCTGATCGCTTTCTTCGCGGGTCAGTTGATCGAAGAACTCGTCGAAACCGAGCAGGCGGTCGGCCTTGCTCAGCACCAGATAAATCGGCACGTCGACGTGCAGTTTCTGATGCACGTCTTGCAGACGCGCACGCACCTGGCGGGCCAGGGTGTCGAGGTCTTGCTCGCTGCCGCCCAGCAGGGTTTCCACCGGGATGGTCACCAACACACCGTTCAATGGACGGTTGCGGCGACGCTTGCGCAGCAGGTCGAGCAAGGTGCTCCATGCGCTGCCATCGACTTCCGCATCCGGCTGGGTCAGGTAACGCCCGGCGGTGTCGATCAGCACGCCGTGGTCGGCGAAGTACCAGTCGCAATGCCGGGTGCCGAGGGTGTCGCGGGTGAGTTTGCGGTCGATCTTGTTGATCGGAAACTCAAGCCCCGAGAAGTCCAGCAGGCTGGTCTTGCCGCTGCCCTGCGGGCCGATCAGCAAGTACCACGGCAAATCGCTGCGCCAGCGTTCACTGCGACCGCGATAGAGGCTCGAGGTCTTCAGGGTTTTCAACGCATCCTTGAAGCGTACGCGAAGCTCTTTCTGCTCTTCGTCGATCAGCTCTTCACGGCGGATACGGTCCTGGCCGTCTTCGGTTTCTTCGATGGCCTTCTTGCGCACACCGGCGCGCCAGCTGACGAAGACCATGGTCAGGCCCCAGATCAGGAACAGCACACTGATGGTCAGCAGGCGGGAGGTCGAACCTTCCCAGAACTTGTAGTCATTGACCGCCAGCAGAGGCCCGACGAACCACACCAGCAGGGCGATAAAGAGCACCAGCAGCAGGGTCCAGACCCAGGTCTGGCGCAGGAAAACGCCGACTTTCTTGAAAAACTTTTTCATCACACGTCCCTGTTTACGGCTTCGACTGCGGCTGAACCGCGGCCGGATCCAGCTGCTGGTAAGGTTGCAGAACGGTTTCGCGTTGCTCGCCCAATACCCAGGCGAAGCCCGAATACATCACCACCAGGCAGACCACGGTAAACAGCACCACCATCCACGCCGGCACGATGCGCACCAGGCTGCGGCGCTGATCGTTCAAGCCTTCCCAATGCGGCGACAGTTCACGCGGCACGTCGCCGCGCAGTTGCCGAATCTGCCGATACAAGGCGTCGCGGATGCCTTCGAGCTCGAGCATGCCGCGAGCCTGCACCCGGTACTTGCCTTCGAAACCGAGGGACAGGCACAGGTACATCAGCTCCAGCATTGGCAGGTGCTTGACCGGGTTTTTCGACAGGCGATCCAGCAGCTGGAAGAACTTCTCGCCACCGAAGGTTTCGTTGTGGAAGCTGCTGAGCAGGCTCATCTGCGACCACTCGCTTTCGTTGCCCCACGGCGTGGTGACGACGGCTTCGTCGACCACGGTGCAGAGCACGTAACGGGCGGCCATCACCTGACTGCTTTCAGCGCCGTTATGCAGCGCACGCACTTCAAACAGTTTGAGCCCGGCGGTCAGTCGCTCGTTGAGCGCGTACAGGTCTTCACGGGTGTCGCTGTGCTTGAGTCGCACCACTTCCGATAGCAGCTCGGAAGCAGCTGCCACCAACGAATTGAGGCTGATGTTGAACGCTTCGGCCGGGCGCAGGCGCGCGGCGTAGATCATCCGTTCTTCCAGCTGTTCGAAACGCGGCGGTGCAGCGAAGTCAGTCAGCGGACTCGACGCCGGGCCGTGCCCCTGGCGGTCGAGCAGGACGGTTTTGTCGTCCTGGTTGTATTCCATGTCCTTGATCATGTCGGTCAGTTCCTGATGGCCCAGAATTTCAGTTCAAGCTCGGCGAATTCGCCGGACACGTGGAACGCGAAGCCGCCGGAGCGCTCGAGTTGCGCCAGGTCTTCGGAACTGAGTTCGAGGATGAAATAGGTTTTGTTGGAGTGGAACGCGATCTGCCGTGGGGCCACCGGCAACGGTTTGACCTTGATGCCCGGCAGGTGCAGGTTGACCAGTTGGCGGATGCGCTCCACCGGGCCGACCTTGAGGTGCGCCGGCAAGCGATGGCGCAGTTCTTCGGAGTCGCAGTTGGCACTGGCCGCGAGCACGAACGAGGCCGAGCCCAGCAGTTTGTGGTCGTGCAAGGGCGACACGATGATCCCGTACTGACGCGCTTGCAGCACCAGCTCGATGGCGTGCTGTTCAAGCACCATCGACAGCACCTGACGAATCGCTTCCATCAGTTTGCGGAAACTCGCGCCCTGGTCGCTGTGCTGGTAACGGCTGTCCAGACGCGGGCGTTTGCTCTCGCTGGAAAACGTCGCCAGATCGCCGAGCATGGTCAGCAGCGTGCGGTACAACTCTTCCGGGTGCACCTGTTCCAGGCCCAGGTAATGGCGCAGCAGCATTTCGGTGCGGTTGATCAGTTGCAACATCATGAAGTCGCCGATTTCCGCGCCACCGACCTTGCCGTTGGAGCTGATCCGCTCGGCAATCGTGTCGCCCCGGTGGCCGAGCATGCTGATGACTTCTTTGAGGCACGACAGCAAGTAGCTGGACGAGTGCGCCTGAATGTAGGTCGGCACGAAGTCGGGGTCGAGGCTGATCACGCCGTCGGGCGTGGTGTCGAGCACTTCGCAGATCTTCAGTTTCACGTAGGCCTGGTCGCTCTGCTGCTCGCCGAGCAACAGTTTGAAGTCCGGACGACCGCAGCTGACCTGGCTGGCGGAGTCGTCGCCGGCATTGGAGTCGGCGACTTCCGCGTCGTACGCGGTGTAGCGCGCCAGCACGTCGGACTGCTCCGGGCGGCGAGATTCGATGTGGTTGCCGGTGACCAGTGGCAGCGCCAGATAGATTGGCGTGTTGCCAGTGTTCGGCGGTACGTCCAGGGCCAACGGCTCGGTGTTGCCGCCGAGTTCGAACAGGCTGCCGTCCGGCAGAATCCCCGAGGCCTGGCTGATCACCAGTTTGCCCATGTTGAGGAACTGCAAGTCGATTTCCAGGTTCAGGAAGCCCCAGATGTAGCTGCCCAGCAACTGGGTGCGGGTCTTCATCTGGTGGTCGTAGTAACGATCGTTGTGCTGGAAGTGCTGCGGACGCAGCAGCATGCCTTCCTGCCAAATGACTTTATGCGCATTCATGATCAGTCATCCGCCTTGGCGAGCGTTTCATGGGTATTGCGGATGCCGGCCTGATCGAGGGTCAGGTCAGCCACGGTGACTTCCAGCGCAGTGATTTGCACGGTGTAGCGCCATTTGGTTTCCGGCAGGTCGCGGTAGGCCGCGAGCACGCCGACGTAACGGCTGCCCTCCTCCACGCTGAGCTTGAGCTCGACGGTTTCACCCGGACGCAGTTCGAGTTCTTCGCTGGCCACCAGGTCCGGGACCAGGGATTCCTTGGCGCGTTCGTACAGGCTGAAGAAGTCGGCGTTCTCGAACGTCACCGGGTGCTTGAGCTCGAACAGACGCACGACAATCGGCGACGGACGCCCGTTGAGGTCCGGGTTCAGCTGATCGCTGCCGGTGAGCTTCAGGTTGACTTTGGTCACTTTGGAATACGGCGACAACGACGAGCATCCGGCCAACAGCACGAGGGCAATGAGCGCCGTCAGCGTCTTGAAAAAAGCGGTCGAGCAGCGAGACATGCGCATCATCCTTGGTGGTCGGTGTGAAGGGTAGAAATCAGGCGAATCTGTTCTTCATAGGCCTGGGCAAAGTCGCGGGCCAGCAGGCGCTCGCTCCAGTCATCGTCCAGACGCAGAGCCTGGTGATAACGCCCGTAGGCTCTCCAGCGACTGCCGGAGGTGGCGAGCAACGGCTTGTTGTCGCGCTCGAAACGCAGGGTCAGCTGTTGCGGCGAGAAGTGTTCCAGGGTGCCGCGAACGGCAGCACGGCTAGCGGTCAGCAACGCCACCTGATGCGCCTGCAAATCGCGGAACGCACGGGAGATCGCTTGCTCGGCCGGCAACTGGCCCGGCTTGTTGCCCTGCAACAGAATGCCCAGCGCTTCGCCGGCATCGACGGCAAATTTCAGCGGGTTCTTGTTAGTGCCTTGCACGGTGGTTTGAGCCAGGCGCAGTTCGTTTTTCAGTTCGCTGCGGGTGCGCAGGCTTTGCTGCAAACCGCCGACGCTCTGCTTGAGCAGGCGCGCTGCGTTCAGGGCCAGGGCTTCGCGAGCGTCGTGGTCGAGGCCTTTGAGGTCCATGCCCAATGCCGCACCGAAGCGTTCCCAGAAACCTTCGCTCTGACGCTCGACCGCTTTGGGTGGCGGGGCTGGCGCAGGTTCTGCCGGGGCGGCGATCAGCTCCGGCACCATCAGGCTTTCCATGTCGATGCGCGCGTAGTCGGCGCGTTGACGGGTGTCTTCGATCGTGGTGCTCGGGGAAATCAGTTCATCGATTTCCGAGTACACGCGCTCTTGCTGGTCGAGGGCATTCAACGGGTCGAGGTCAAGGAAGGCATCGTCCGGAATGATGCTGCCCGCGGCCTGCGGACGGCCAACTTCAACGTCGAAGGTCGCCGGGTCGCGCACCAGTCGCGCGCGGATCTCGAAGTCACCCAGCACGTACACACTGCCGTGCTCGATGCGCATCGACTCGCCTTTGCGCAGACGCGCACCGCTCTCGCTGTCCTGGATACCGTTGCTGCTGGTGTCGGTCAGGAAAAACGTGCCTTCGCGGTAGCTGATCAACGCGTGGTGGTTGGACAGGTGACGCTTGCGGTCGGGGATGATCCAGTCGCAATCCTCGCCCCGGCCGATCACGCCACCGGCCTGCTTGAAGGTCTTCTGGCACAAATCCGTGGGCACGAACTGCTTGGTGTTCAGCATTTCGAAAACCAGTTCCATGGTGATACTCCTTGCGGTCACTTGCCGCGATTGACCGCCTGCGGATCACCCAATGGGCGATAGGTGTTGTCGTTGTATTTGTAATTGCCGCTACAGCCGCCAAGGCCGCATAGAACGACGAGGGTCAGCAGGACGGCTTGCCAGTGACGAACAGGCATCAGAGGGTCTCCAGGGGTAGACAAAGCGCAAAGCGCCGACCCGTTTGGGTGGCGCTGTTAGAAGCGAATGAGGTGAAATCGACGGTCTTTTGCCTACCCATCGAAGTCACCCAAATTGATATTCAGGCGCCCAAGGCGATAAAGCAGCGTGCGGCGCGGCAATCCGAGTTCGCGGGCGGCGAGGGTCTGGTTGCCGTCGTTTTTGCGCAGGCAATCGAGCAGCAAACTGCGTTCGACCTGCTCCAGGCGTTCGCGCAGGTTCAGACTGTTGTCTTCCGGCATGGCTTCCATGCGCAGGGAGAAATGCTCGGCCAGCAACTCGCCGCCTTCGCACAACAGCACCGCGCGTTCGACCAAACCTTTGAGTTCGCGAACGTTGCCGGGGAAGGCATAACCGGACAGGTGATCCAGCGCCGCGTCGGACCAACGCACGGCATCGCGTTGCAAAAACGCGCAGGCCTTGTCGGCGAAGTGCCGGGCCAGGTCGAGGATGTCGCCTTCGCGCTGACGCAGGGCCGGCAACTCGATCGGGAATTGCGCAAGGCGGTAGTACAAGTCCTCGCGGAATTTGCCTTCGCTGACCAGCACCGCCAAATCCCGGTGAGTCGCAGCGATGATGCGCACGTCGATTTTGTGGGTGTCGTTGGAACCCAACGGGCGGATCTCGCCTTCCTGCAACACGCGCAACAGCTTGGCTTGCAGGGACAACGGCATGTCGCCGATTTCATCGAGCAACAAGGTGCCGCCATTGGCCGCGTCGAACAGCCCGGCACGGTCGCGGTCGGCGCCGGTGAAGGCGCCTTTGCGGTAGCCGAACAGCTCGCTTTCCAACAGGTTCTCGGGGAACGCCGCGCAGTTCTGCACGATGAATGCCTGGGACCGGCGCGGGCCGCAGTCGTGAATCGCCCGCGCGACCACTTCCTTGCCGGTGCCGGTTTCGCCGCGCAACAGCACGGTATACGGGCTGTGCAAAACTTTGCTGATCAGCGAATAGGTCTGGCGCATCGCCGCGCTCTTGCCGATCAAGCCATAACCGCTGACGCTCGGGACGCTGACCGACGCCGGTCGTGTATCGCCAGCCGGCCGACGCAAACGTTGCAGCAAGTGCAATTGGCCGAGCACGAACGAGCCCAGTTGACCGAGGGAATCAGCAAAGCCTTGCAGGTCGATCTGCCGGCGACTGGCACACAGCAACAAACCTTCGACAGCCTTTTGCTGATTGACCAACGGCACGCACAACAACGACTGCCAAGGCGTGGCCTGGAGCGGCAGGAAACTGGTTTCGTGCAGGCTGCCGCTCAGCTCGCTGAGGCATACCACGCGGTTCTGGCATAAGGAGAATTGCAGCAGTTGTTCACCGTTGTAATCCGCCGGCAGGCTCGCCGCTTCTCGGGGTTGCAGGACGCCGTTCAGGCACTCGGCGTTCATCCCCAGGCAGGTGTGTGTGGCGTCCAGCAGGTACAGTTGCGTCAGCTCGCAACCGCTGAGCTCGGCCAAACCGCGCACGAAGTCACCCAGCAGCGCAGCACCGTCCGCCGCGCGCGACAGGCTGGCAAACTGCGCCAGCAAGGCTTCGGCATAGACCAGCGGTTGCGGCACTTGAGTGAACATCACACCCACCTCAGGCGAACTCGCACATCACGCTGGCGTCGCCGTCGAGCGTCGCGTGCACACGCTTGAGGCTTTCGCCGGTGGCCATGGCATCGAGCAAACGGTCAGCCACCAGCGGCAGCACGTGCAGGTCCAGCAAGTGGTCGATCAGGCGTGCGCCACTGTCGCTTTGGGTGCAGCGTTCGGCCAGGTGATCGACGAGGTCCTGGGAGTAGCTGAAATCCAGCTGGCGACGGTTCAGGCGATCGCCCAAACGGCCGAGTTTGATTTCGATCAGCTCGCGCAGCACCGGGCCACCGACCGGGTAGTAAGGCACCACGCGCATCCGCGCCAGCAACGCCGGTTTGAAGTGCTTGCTGAGCACCGGGCGAATGGTTTCTTCGAGGACTTCGGCAGTCGGCCGCGCACCGTTTTCGCAGAGTTCACTGATGCGGTCGCTGCCCAGGTTCGAGGTCATCAGGATCAGTGTGTTGCGGAAGTCGATCTCGCGCCCTTCCCCGTCGTTGGCCACGCCTTTGTCGAAGATTTGGTAGAACAGGTTGAGCACGTCCGGGTCGGCTTTCTCGACTTCATCGAGCAATACCACCGAGTACGGTTTCTGCCGCACGGCTTCGGTGAGCATGCCGCCCTCGCCGTAACCGACGTAGCCCGGCGGCGCACCGATCAGACGTGAGACGGTGTGCTTCTCCTGGAACTCGGACATGTTGATAGTGGTGATGAAGCGGTCGCCGCCGTACAGCAAATCAGCGAGGGCCAGGGCGGTTTCGGTCTTGCCGACGCCGCTCGGGCCGACCAGCAGGAACACGCCGACCGGGGCATCAGGCTTGTTCAGGCCAGCGGCGGTGGCGCGCATCGAACGGTCGAGGGCATGAACCGCTTGTTCCTGACCACGAATGCGCGTGCGCAGGTCGGTGGCGAAACTCGCGACCTTGGCGTTGTGCTCACGGGCCAGTTGCGCCAATGGCACGCCGGTCCAGGCGCTAATCACTTCGGCCACCAGACGCGGGCAGACTTCGAAACTCACCAGACGTTCTTTGACCTGGGCCTCGGTCAGGGCGCGGTGGGTTTCGTTCAGCGCAGTTTCCAGGGACACGACGCTTTGTGCTTCGTCTATTGGCAGGGTTTCGATCACGGTGCCTTCGGCGTCTTCTTCAACCGTGATGGTCGGTTCGACGGCGGCGGCCTCACGGGTCTTGGCCAGTTGCTGACGCAGCTCCAGCAGGCGCTCGGCCAGCGCTTTCTGCTCGGTCCACAGCGTTTCGAGGGCGACCCTTTCGTCTTCAGCATCGGCCAGGCGATCTTCCAGAGCGTCCAGCGCTTCATGGTCAATCAGCAAACCGGCTTCAGCGTCACGGCGCAGGGCCTGACGCTGACGGCCACCTTCGGCCAGCTCACCACGCAAGCGCTCCAGGCTTTCCGGGGCGGCGGCGAGGCTGATGCGCACGCGGGCGCATGCGGTGTCGAGCACGTCGACGGCTTTGTCTGGTAACTGACGGCCAGCGAGATAGCGAGCAGACAGTTCAGCCGCTGCAACCACCGCGTCGTCGCGCAGGTAGATGCCGTGGCTCTTCTCGTAGACCTGAGCCAGGCCACGCAGGATGGTCACCGCTTCGCTGACGGTCGGTTCGTGCAGTTGCACCGGCTGGAAGCGACGGGCCAGGGCCGGGTCTTTCTCGAAGTATTTTTTGTACTCCGCCCACGTGGTCGCGGCGATGGTGCGCAACTCGCCACGGGCCAGGGCCGGTTTCAGCAGGTTGGCCGCGTCGGAGCCGCCGGCATTGCCGCCCGCGCCGATCAGGGTGTGGGCTTCGTCGATGAACAGGATGATCGGTTTCGGCGAGGCTTTGACTTCGTCGATCACGCCTTTGAGGCGACGTTCGAATTCACCTTTGACGCTGGCACCGGCCTGCAACAGGCCCATGTCCAGCGACAACAACTCAACGCCTTTAAGTACCTGCGGCACTTCACCGGCTGCAATGCGCGAGGCCAGGCCTTCGACGATCGCGGTTTTGCCGACGCCGGCTTCACCGACTACGATCGGATTGTTCTTGCGGCGACGGGCGAGGATGTCGACCATCTGGCGGATCGCGCCATCGCGGCACAGCACCGGGTCGAGTTTTCCGTCGCGGGCCTGTTGGGTCAGGTTGTGGGTGAAGCGCTGCAGCAGCGATTCGCCGGGCACGGCGGGTTTGCCGGTGGCCGGTTGTTCTTTCTGCGACAGGGCGAATTCTTTCAGGCGCTCGATGTTCAGCTTGGCCAGCAACGACTGATAACGGCTGCCGGCATAGCGCATCGGGTTGCGCAACAGTGCGAGGATCAACGCGGCTTGCTCGACCTGGCTCTGGCCCAATTCGAGGTTGGCCACCAGCAAGGCGTCTTGCAGCCACTGCACCAGTTCCGGGGCGAACACCGGGTTACGCGAGGCGCTATGCTCGACCCGCGATTGCAACGCGGCGCTCAGTTCGCCAGCGTCCACTTCGGCATCCTGCAACGCCCGTGCAAGCAGGCCTTGCGGGCGCTCCAGCAGGCCCAGCAGCAAGTCTTCGACGAGGATCTTGCTGCCGCCACGGGCGACGCAGCGTTCGGCAGAACTTTCCAGGTCACGACGGGTTTCGGCGTCCAGCGCCTGGATCAGTTGTTGCAGGTCTACGTTGATCATGTGTCATCTGTCCTTAATGAATTTTGCTGCCCAGGGTCACCACGCCGTCCGCTTTCTCGCGGCCGAGCCAACTGGTCCACCCCAGGCGACAGGCGTTCTGCTCACCGATGCGCAGTTCGCGGATTTCTTCCTGGCGCAGCACCAGGCGAATGTCGTAATCGAGCGGGTCGCGCAGGGTGAACCGCACCAGCGCGCACAGCGGCTGGTAGCCGAAACCGATCGGCAGGAATTCGTGAAAGCGTTGCCAGTCAAGCTCGCGGATGTGAATGCGGAATTTGCCGCTGCGGTCGCGCACGTGTTCGCCCAGCACCAGGTCTTCGCCGAGCATGCTGTTGGCGCGGCCCAGGCGATTGCGTTGCTCGTCGAGGATCTCGACGCGGCGCTCGATGCACTGCTCGATGGTCAGTTCGGCGTGCTTGAAGTAGTAGCGCAGCACCGCTTCGATCAACGCCGCCGAGTGCGCCCGCAAGCTGAGCAGGCCGAGGTACGGCAGCAGACGTTTCCAGTTCAGTTCCTGGGCCTTGCGGATCTCTTCGCCACCGAGGCCGATCAGGGCAAACAGCTGCGCCGAAAACGGGTCGAGGGCGCCGCTCTGGAAGCTCGCGCGGTAGCGGTACTTGCGCCAGATCGGCAGCATCAGCCGTTGCAGGCGATGGTGAAACAGGTCGAGGAAGTTGCGGGTCGGATTGCCGTCTTCGCTGTCGCCCAGGGCCTGTTCGCCATAGAACGCCGGCAGCGGCGAACCGGAACCGACCAGGCCGATCAGGTTGAAACGCAACCGCGCACGCATCTGCCCATGCTCTTTGAAAAACTCCACGCGATCGACGTCGCTGCCAGGGAAACCCAGGCTCGGATTGGCCTGGAATTCCAGCTGGTCGTACAGGTCGTCTTCGCTCAGGTACGGGTGCGCATCGCGCAGCCGGTCAATCACCAGCAGCACGGCCTGAAACAGCGAGTACTCGCGTATTACCCGGGTCAGCCCGCTTAAAGCAGGGGCTGCAGGCCCATACGTGGTGTCCATTGGTACACCTCTCCCTGTGTGCTTTTTACCCGCAGCTCGTGGAACGAATTGAGACTGGCGTAAAGCGCGAAAAACTCGTTAAGAACCGAAGCGAACACGAACAGGTCGCCTTCGCCGATATACCCTTCCGGGTCGATGGTCAGCTCGGTGCGCAACCCGCGTACCGGCAACCCTCGGTGCAATCTGTCGACGTGTTGGTGCTTGATCGACTTGAGCCCGCCCAGCAGGCGCTTGCTGACTTTTTCCGCGTGTTGGTCGTAGTAGCGCGGCAGGTCGTAGGTTTCGAGAATCACCTTCAGCGCATTGACGTCGGCCAGCGACAGATAGTTGAGCGACATGTTGCTGATCAACTTCCAGAGGAAGTCACGGTTCAGCGGCGGCGCGAAACTCGACGTGGCCGGGGTGATGTTGCGGAAGCTCAAAAACTCCGGCGTCTCTTCACAGGCCATGCAGATGTCGCCGAGCTTGAGCTTGCGCGGCAGGTTCTGGTTGGTGCACATCAGCTCGATCGACAGGGTTTCGTGGGCTTCGGTGTGGCGGATGCCGAAGCTCAGGTAGGTGTCGAGGCCGTCGTGCAGCAAGGACGAACGCTGGCGGATGCTGTAATGCGGACGGCTGGTGGGCACGTCGAAACTTGGGTCGTGTTCGAAGGATTCGAACGGCACGTATTCCTGATAACCGAGGCCGCCGGGCTTCCAGCCAGTGACGGTTTCCACCGAGAACACGCCGCAGTTTTGCAGGTCGTATTCGGCCGGTAGCAGCAGGTATTCGTCCTGTTTGCCATCGAGGCGAATGGGCAAAGCATCGTGCTCGAACAGGTTAACGATCGGCGTGCAGTAGAGCTTCACGTTGTCCAGGGTCGGACGCATACGCATGATGCCGCTCTTGCGAATATCGAAACGCAATTCGAGGCCGCGCATTTGCTTGAGCGTGTCTTCCGGCAGTGCCTTGAGCAGGTCCAGACCGTTGATATCAACGAAGAGAAATTTGTCCTGGAAGGCGAAATATTCCTGCAGGTAGCGATAGCCGCGGAAGGTGTTCAGCGGATACGGGATCAACGCTTCTTCTTCGGCAAAACCCACCGGCTGCACACGGTCGCCCGGCATCTTGAACGCCATCGGCTGGCCGCTCACACCGTTGATAGGCTTGCCGGCGCCATCCAGCGGGATCAGCTCGATGCCTTCGAGGTTGCGCAACAGGCTCAGGTAAAGCATCTGACTGATGTAGCGCTCACCGGCAAAGTGCAGGCGCAGACGACTCAGCTCCAACTCGCCAAGGTGACCATCGGCGCTCATCTCCAGGCGCAGGCTCAACAGCGAACCGTCGCCCTTCACCGAGTAAGTCAGCGCGGCCAGATCCAGCGGCAACACCTCGGTCGGATAGCACGTGCGAAAACGGCAGCGCACATCATCGACCGGCACACTCTCCACCGGTGTATCACGCTCGACCCTCAACGCAGGCCCGGAACGCTTCAACGGGTCGAACTGCAAAATGCTGAACGCCGGCAGCGGCCGCATGTAGTTGGGCCACAGCAGGTGCATCAGCGAATGGCTCAGCTCCGGCAACTCGTCGTCGAGCTTCTGGCGCAGGCGACCGGTCAGGAACGCAAAGCCCTCCAGCAACCGCTCCACGTCCGGATCCCGCCCGGCTTGCCCGAGAAAAGGCGCCAACGCCGGGCTACGCTCGGCGAAACGACGACCTAACTGGCGAAGTGCGGTGAGTTCGCTTTGGTAGTAGTGGTTAAAGGACATGGAGTAGTTGCCTGATCATGAATTTAGTGAAGTTACCGCACTAGCACGAAGCCAGCATCGGACAATCAGTCGATGAACTAGTGAGCGTGTGAATAACGCGATGACACTCATACCTCCTGTCAGCATGCTGTATGCCATCGCACGAACTGGATTCTCAGGAAGAAAATAGAAAAGTACGATCGCGACCATCAGCACTATCGTTGCAAACTTCAAAGCCACTCTAGGCAGCACGAAAACAACTACATTGATGAATATAAAAAATCCAAACATCAGCTCAGCAGTTATCCCAATAGCAACGCCCCTCGCCGTGAAGCCGCCCATTCGTTCTTTATAAAGAGAAACTCCAAGATCATGAACAAATACATACAAAACGATCACCAATAAGTAAGCAATAGCCCCGAAAGTTATTTTCGCGACCTGAGAACCATTAGAAACGGCGCAACTCATCGGTGTCGAATTGGAATTCACATCAGGCTCCATTAATTAAACGCTTTTTTGTACCTATATCACTACCTTGCTCACAGCGATTCACGTTTTGGGAAAAACTTCGTCCAAACCCTTACCAGCAAACTGGACATGGCAATTGCAATAAAAGTCAAACTTCCCGACAGCGCACTATATGCCATACCTCGAACAGGGTATTGTGGAAGCATGTAATACAAAATAGCCAAGACCATAAATACGGCTATACCAATTTTTACTGGTATCTTCTTAACAAAAACAATAATGAAATTACAAAAGACAAAAAAGTAAAAAATCACATACATCCCCATCCCGATAGCGACACCACGAGACGTCAACCCGCCCACCATCTCTTTGTAGATTGGCACCGCATAATTATTCATGACAATGTAAAGTGCACATGCCAGAAAATGAATCAGGAACCCTATGACTATTTGACTATTCATTTATTTGCCAACCTGCTTATTCCAAATTCCATATTTATCCAGTTCGCCCGGAAAAACGGGGACGGGGACAGTCCCCTTTTTGCTGGGTCACTGACCCCAGCATCAATTTTCCAGAACCCTGTAAGGCGTATTGCTGATAAAAAAATTCAACCAGTGCTTTTTCGGGCTGGAAATTCCCAACGTAAAAGACTTGCTCGACTTATCAAGTTCTATAAATACAACACCCACCGTTTTTTCATCTTCATCGGCGCGCATATCCAACTCCAATTCGGAAAAAAGAGGTGTACGGTAAACCTGATTTTGGTTGTTTAAATCGGTGAATCGCAGATAGACAAAGTCTCGCGGAGTCAAAAGCGAGCTTGCAGGAACAGACTCGATAAGATATTGCCCAGACGGGCTTTTTTTCGAAACGTCTGGCGCACGAGCTAAAACTTCAACCACAATGATTGCAGTAGCGATCAACAAGCCACATAACAAGACAGCCATGTTTATGGGGATATTAGGGACAGTCCCCTTTTTCGTTCCCAGCGCCCTGACGCTCACCTCAATCACCCCCAACAATTTCATATGGGGTATTACTGATAAAACTATTGAGCCAATGCGTTTTCCAGTCCGGAACCCTGATACCAAAATGCTGATCGCGCTTGTAAAAATCGATCCAGACAATTCCCACAATCACATCATCCTCGTGGGAACTCATATCCACAGTGCTGCGCGAATACAAAGGAGATCGAAACACTGTGTTTGAATCTCTTTTGTCGGTGATTCGCAAGTACGCCAAATCATCGAAGGGCACGAGCAAACCTCTAACAGGCACATTTTCAATTAGATAGTTACCTGATTCACTAACTACAAAACTACTAGCCTTGCGTTCAAGCACGCTATTCAGCGAAACAGAAAAAACACTGATCGCGATTACCAAAAAGGATAGTGACAAAGCTATTTTCTTTGAGCTCATCAGTTTTTCACCAGCTCAATAGAAACAGGAGCAATACTTTCGTAAAAAATATCAGAAAAAAGCCTGAAGTCCCCACCCTTGGAGTGAAGCTTTCTGTATTCCACAAAATGTTTGTTCTGAATAAAGAAATATCGTTTGTTTGCTGCTTCCACAAACCGTCTTTCTGATGCTTCACTCATCCCGAATATGGATGACCGCGCGATTCCAGCGGTCTCTTGGTCAATTGCCATGTTTTGCGCGTTAGCGTCGAGAACCCCAGCGACACCATCAAAATTCCAATATCCGAGAGGTTGGCTGACAAAATCGTCACCGTCGTTAAAATCATAGTTATCTTCGACGTAGTAACCCAGGCGATCCGCGACGAATACGACTTTCTTATCAAAGACGTTTACAACGCCTTCGGCGATAACCCGCATATTGAAATTCGCCAATGCTCCACGCAGCTCATCCAATTCACCGCCACCTAACTGACTGAAATTAACAGATCGCGAATTAAAATAGCCGAATTTCTCGGCTGCACGCCCCTTACCATTGAACTTCACTGGATAACAACCTGGCCCAGACTTGCCGAATGTCCGTAGTATTTTTGTGCGGATTTCAGGCATGGCTTTTTCGTTATTCCATGCCTCTTTTAACACTTGACGCGTTTCACTAGGCTTCTTAAATTTAAGCACCCAGTCCATCTTGACTATATTTTCTTCGATGTACTGATCAGGCACTGGTCTAGTACGCTCTTTTTCTTCTTTCTCCATCCCGCCACTGGCATTCTTCCATGGCTCACCCTTAAACCAGTGACGCATCAATGCCGCGGCCACAGGCCACTTCATCTTATCCATCGCAGCAGGAATATCGCTCACTTTAAAATGACGCACAGCAGTAGACTGCCCAGTTTTGTTGCTCGCTGGAGTCAAGCTAGATGCCACTACTGTGTCTGCCATTTCAAAACCCTTAATTTAAAACCCAGAGTCAAAAACTCACTTCTAAAAAAACAACGAAATACTTACGCGATCATCACTTCGGTTTGCTGCTCAATCACCAACTCCACAGCTTCAGCGTGACCGGAAGAAATTTTTTGAGTCTTTCCATCAGCACTGGTAATACCGTTGATGATCTTTCCTGAAGCGGTTTTTAGCGTGTACGCAACGCCAGCCAATGACTCACCGGTGTCTTTGCAATTGATTACAAAGTGCTCGTCGAACGGCCATTTGATCTCCACCGGCAGCGGCGCCACAAACGGCGCCGGCGAATGCGAGTTCCCGATAATTACCGTCCCGGACCCGGCCGTAACCTTGTTGCCATGAGTGCCGGCTGAGCCCACAGTCGCCGCCGGTTTACCATTGATCAAAACAGTCGTCGCAAGGTCGCCAACCATCGCACCACCACACGCCGAGGCATCGCCTTGGCTGGCGGCCGCGAGGCCGTCGAAGAACACGTCGCCGGAACCAGCGACGATCGGGTTGGTGCCGTGGCCGGGGAGCGGGCAAGCGGTGGGGTCGGATACACGTGCTGCGGGTTTGCCGGACATCGGAGTCTCCTTAATTGACCTTTACTTGACCGCTGCCATCCAGGCGCGCGGCGAAACTGACCTGGCGCTTGAAACCATCAACTTCCAGCAGGCCTTCGATGCTGAAGGACAGGCGAAGCTGATCGTTGTCACGCGGCAGGGAGATGACACGCACATTGCTCAGGCGTGGCTCGTAGGCTTCGATGAAATTTTCGATGGCCAAACGGGCCTGACTCAGGGAGTCGTGCAGGCTCAGGCGCATGTCATTGAGATCGGGTAGCCCGTAGTCGGACAGCGTTTGCACGCTGCCCGCTCGGGTGCTGAGCATCTTGGCCAGATGGGCAGCCACGGACGCCATGGCAGAGACCTCGCGGCTCCAGCCGACGCGTTTGTCTGCGTCGCCACCCAGGCGTTCGAAAAGGCTGCCATATCCAGTCATGAGTCAGGCTCCGCTTACTCTTTGTCCAGCTTGCCAACCAGCGACAGGGTGAAATCGGCACCCATGTACTTGAAGTGCGGGCGCACGTTCAGGCTGACGCGGTACCAGCCCGGCTCGCCTTCAACATCGCTGACGATGATCTGGGCGGCGCGCAGTGGACGACGGCCACGGACTTCGGCGCTTGGGTTTTCCTGGTCGGCCACGTACTGGCGGATCCACTTGTTGAGTTCCAGCTCGAGGTCGGTACGTTCTTTCCACGAACCGAGTTGCTCGCGCTGCAGCACTTTCAAGTAGTGAGCCAGGCGGTTGACGATCATCATGTACGGCAGTTGGGTGCCGAGCTTGTAGTTCAGCTCTGCAGCCTTGCCTTCTGCGCTGATGCCGAAGAACTTCGGCTTCTGCACCGAGCTTGCGGAGAAGAACGCCGCGTTGTCGGAGCCTTTGCGCATGGTCAGGGAGATGAAGCCTTCCTCGGCCAGTTCGTATTCACGACGGTCGCTAACCAATACTTCGGTCGGAATCTTGGTTTCGATTTCGCCCATGCTTTCGAAGTGGTGCAACGGCAGGTCTTCAACCGCGCCACCGCTCTGCGGGCCGATGATGTTCGGGCACCAGCGGAACTTGGCGAAGCTGTCTGTCAGCTTGGTGCCGAACGCGTAGGCCGTGTTGCCCCACAGGTAGTGCTCGTGGCTGTTGGCGACGGTTTCTTTGTACACGAACGATTTGACCGGGTTTTCTTCCGGGTCGTACGGGTTACGCAGCAGGAAACGCGGCACGGTCAGGCCCACGTAACGGGAGTCTTCCGACTGGCGGAAGCTCTGCCATTTGGCGAATTGCGGGCCTTCGAAGTGATCTTTCAGATCTTTGAGGTCCGGCAGGCCGGTGAAGCTTTCCAGGCCGAAGAATTTTGGGCCGGCGGCAGCAATGAACGGCGCGTGGGACATGCAGGCTACGCTGGACACGTACTGCATCAGTTTCACGTCCGGCGAGCTTGGGGACATGTAGTAGTTGGCGATGATCGCGCCCACCGGCTGACCACCGAACTGGCCGTATTCAGCGGTGTAGATGTGCTTGTACAGGCCCGATTGCATCACTTCCGGCGAATCTTCGAAGTCGTCCAGCAGGTCGTCCTTGGAGACGTTGAGGATTTCGATCTTGATGTTTTCGCGGAAGTTGGTGCGGTCGACCAGCAACTGCAGGCCACGCCACGACGATTCCAGGGACTGGAAGTCGGGGTGGTGGAGGATTTCATCCATCTGACGGCTGAGCTTGGCATCGATCTCGGCGATCATGCGGTCGACCATGGCCTTCTTGACCGGCTCACCGTTGTTCTGCGGCTTGAGCAGCTCTTCGATGAACGCCGACACACCGCGTTTGGCGATGTCGTAGGCTTCGTCGTCTGGCGTCAGGCGGGTTTCGGCGATGATGCTGTCGAGAATGCTGTATTCGCCGTTCTCGTTACTTTTTTGCTGTGCTGCGCTAGTGCTCATTGTGTTGGCTTCCTTGGCTGATGGGGGCTCAGGCGTCCTGGGCTGTGGCGTTCAAACCCAGCTCACCGAGTACGCGACCGCGGGATTCGTCGTCGGCGAGCACGCCTTCGATGGCTTTGCGGAACGCAGGCGCGTTACCCAGCGGGCCTTTGAGGGCCACCAGCGCGTCGCGCAGTTCCATCAGTTTTTTCAGCTCTGGCACTTGCTCGACCAGCGAGGCCGGGTTGAAGTCCTTCATCGAGTTGACGCGCAGTTTCACGGCCAGTTCTTCAGTGTCGCTTTCTTCCTGAAGACGGTTCGGCACGCTCAATGTCAGGCTCAGCTCTTGCTTGGCCAGCACTTCGTCGAAGGTCATCTTGTCGATGCTGATCGGCTTGCGATCTTCGATTTTGCGTTCGTCCTTGCGGTGGGTGTAGTCACCGATTGCCAGTAGTTTCAGCGGCAGTTCAATCTCTTCCTGAGCACCGCCGGTGGCGGGTTTGAAGGTGACGTTGATGCGTTCCTTGGGGGCTACCGAGCCTTCTTTGGCCATGGCTTTTCTCCTTGCGGTTGTGGCCCGGGGGCCTATTCGAGTACCACTTCGAGATCGAGGTGGCACAGCCTGCGATAAATCTCTTCCTTGCGTTCACGCACTGCATGGTTCTGCGGTAACAACTCGCAGCAGCTATGCAGCAAATGCAGCACTTCCAGCGCAAGATCGGGCTCCCAGGCGTGCAGGCCTGAGTCCTGTAATGTTTGGTCCAGGGTTTCGAGTTGGGTCTTGGCCAGTTCGTATTTCTTGGCCATGAAACACAGCCGCGCGAGGGCGAACTGCCAGAAGAATCGAACCCGTCCGCCGTGGGCACTTTGCAAGCCCTGCTTGAGAATCTGCACGGCGGCCTTGAGACCGTCCTTGCGCAGAACCGGCAAGACTTCTTCAAGGGCCAGCTCCCAGGCCGGCTGGGTATCGGCGACCTCGACTTTGCGTGGCGCACTGGCGCTTTGTAGGTGCGGCATAACGTGGGCGCCGATCCAGGCGCGGGTGGCCGGATCGGCGAACGGCGCGCCGTCATGGAAACGCAATTCGATGATGCCGGGCAGGCGCTGAACCAAAAGCGCGAAGTGGATTTCCACTTCGCGCATCGCCATCTCGGCGTTCAGCCCCTGGAGGCATTCCCAGACTATTCGTTGGCCATCGAACCAGAACGGCGCCTTCGCCAGGCTCGCCTCCAGCTCTACCAGCAGATCAGCGTATTTCCCCTGGTCGTAGCGGTCCTGATAGGCCTTGAGTTTGTCCGCCGGCAGCCCGCGCAGAACGGTGATCTGCTCGGCGTTACGCTCGGGCACCGCGTCGATCGGCAGCCACAGCAGCGTGCGATTGAGGCGCAGGGCGCGCAGGTCGGTGGCTTTCTGCTTGAGCCACCAGGCACATAACGGACGGGCGTTTTCTTGCTGGGCGCGCAGGGCCTTGTGGGCTTCTTTTTCGTTGTCGATCGGCGCGCCGGGGGTGAACAGCTGGGTCGCGGCCTGCTTGACCTGAGCCACCGCGGCCCCCACCACACCGGGCTCCGGCTGATTGTCGGCGGCGCGCTGGACCATGTTTTTCAAGCGACGGGAAATCGGCAGCAGCAACGGCGCGTCGTCGCCCAAATGCTCGGTGCACGCGGCGTCGAGGCCTTCAAGATGCTCGACCAGACGGCGGAACAGCGGCAGCTGCTCTTTGATCGCGACGTTTTCGTTTAGCACCTGCTCAAGACGCGGCACCAACCAGCTGATGGCTGCGGCGCGGGTTCGGGCCTTGTTCGGGTGGATTTCGGCCCAGTGATTTTCACAGAGGTGGTGCAGCAAACCGAGGCCGGCCAGCAACCCCGGGAAGGATTCACGCTGGTACATCGCCCAGGTCAACCAGGCGCCGACACGCAAATCCTTGGATTGCGTGCGCAGCAGGTTTTCACTGTTTTCGCGGATTTTCAGCCAGTCGATCTGACCGCTTTCGTGCATGGACGAGGCTTTACCCAGCTCACTTTCCAACGCCTCATATTCGCTCGAAAAGCGAACGTCCTCACCCGCGAAATTCTCTATTGAAACAGAGGCTTTTGCGAGTTCAAGGTAATGAGCGGAAAGTTTGCTTGAGTAGGACATCCGTGACCTTTAATTAGAATTACAGTCATGCGGCCATTGGAGTTGAAATGGCGCCGGACAGTATCAAAGAGCTGCGATAAGTCTCATCCAATTGAGTTCGCGCTCTTTCAAGGCGCGCATCCTATTCACAATGATGGCCATTTGCAAGCACCCGATTAAACAATAAAACTGCGTCTTTTTTGTTGCTGTAGGAGATCACCCTATAGGGGACAGGGGATTCCCTGATGCCGGTTTTTACCTCCCCACCTTCGACGCATCACCCCCGCAACCATTGAGCCAGAGCGGTTTATCAACCCCGCCAATAATCACAGGACACTCACACCCTGAAACGGAACCCAGCATGACAAAAATAAAACATAAAAAATGTAGGAGCTTTCCTAAAAGTTACAGTCATCCATGGACATAGCGATAACTGACAATAAGCAACATGGTGTGCCGCCAAAATGATGGCACTCTGTGTTTCACCCATTTTTCTACAAATACCTACTCAGTTCGCCTCAAACTTCTTACAGAAGTATCGAAAGCCATTCACACATTGCTGCCGCAACATTCTGAAATGCGGAAAACTCTGACGTACTTTCTGGACGAGTCCGACATTCATTCTTTTTCTCTGTTGTTAGCGTGCTGGACAGTTTGCGTTTGCTCACGCCGGGCATGGCTTGGGCACCGCGATTTGTCTCCTCTTTCGGCTCAAGGACGAGCCACGGAAAGCAAAAGGATAAGCGCATGTTCGCCCCGGCCAATGCTGCTCATTTCACGTTGTTGATCCCAACGGTTCGCAACGATTTCAAAGTGCTGGCTTTTGGAGGCACTGAAGCCATCAGCACCTTGTATTCGATCCAGATCGAGCTGGTTAGCGAATACCCTGACTTCGATCTGGAAAGCTTGCTCAGCCAGTCGGCGTTTCTCCAGTTCGGTCTCAATGGCGAAGGCATTCATGGCCGTATCGAAGATGCGCTCGTCGGTGAAGCCGGTAAACGCCTGACCCGTTATCACCTGACCCTGGTGCCCGCGCTTTACTACTTGCAGTTCAGCCACAACCAACGGATTTTTCAGCACCTGACGGTGCCGCAAATCATCGCTCAGGTCCTTGAGGGGCATGGCATTCAGGCCGATGCGTTCACCTTTAACATCGGAACGAATCACGAGCGCGAGTACTGCACTCAATACGGGGAAAGTGATTTTGAGTTCATTCAGCGGCTGTGCGCCGAGGATGGCATCGCCTGGCACCACCAGCATTCCCGGGAAGGCCACCTGTTGGTGTTCACCGACGACCAGACCTTCTTCCCCACGCTGGGCGAAACCCCTTATCAGCAAGACTCCGGCCTGGTGGCGGAGCATTCGGTGGTCAGCCAGTTCTCCCTGCGCTTCAGCACCCGCCCCAGCACGACCACCCGCCGACACTACGACCTGAAACGCCCGAGTCTGTTGCTGGAAAGTCGCTTCACCGCCGAGTTCACTCCTGAGCTTGAAGACTATCGCTACCCGCTGTTTTTCGAGAGCGAAAAACGCGGTACACAGCTCGCCCGGCAGGCACTGGAACGGCACCGTACCGATTACCAATTGGCCGAAGGCGAAAGCGACCAGCCGATCCTGCGTAGCGGCCATTTTTTCAGCCTGAGCGAGCATCCACGCAAAACCTACAACGATCTATGGCTGTTGCTCAGTGTCACTCACGCTGGAAAACAACCCCAGGTGCTTGAAGAGTCAGTTACCAGCGCTGCCAAACCTGAGGACGGTTTTACCCAGGGTTACCGCAACCGCTTCAGCGCGATTCCCTGGGATGTGTTTTATCGGCCACCGATGCCTGCGCGAAAACCTGCGCTGGTCTGTCAGACCGCGCGTGTCACTGGGCCGCCCGGAGAGGAAATCTTTTGCGATGAGTACGGCAGGGTTCGTGTCGAGTTTCCTTGGGATCGGGCAGAACTCAACAGCGAAAAAAGCAGTTGCTGGTTAAGGGTTGCATCCAGTTTGGCGGGCGAAGGTTTTGGGGCGGTGACCATCCCGCGCGTCGGCATGGAAGTGGTCGTGACATTTCAGGAGGGCGATCCGGATCAACCGTTGATCACAGGTTGCGTGGTCAACAAGGTCACGTCCGTCGCTCATCAGTTGCCCGAGAACAAGACCAGAACAGTTCTGCGCAGCCAAAGCTCGCCGCGCAGTGGCGGCTACAACGAACTGTCGATTGAAGACCGCACAGGGCAGGAAAAAATCTACCTGCGCGCCCAACGCGACATCGAGCAACTGATCCTCAACGACAGCCGCAGCCTGATCAGCAACGACCGTTTCGAGCAGGTGGACAACAACAGCACCAGCCTAATCAAGGGCGAGGAATTCCACACCACCCAGGGCGTGCGCAGCACGGTGATCGGCGGTGATGAACTGATCACTATCAGCGGCAATAGCAGCACGACATCCGCGGGGTCGCTGGTGATTCAGGCCGGGCAACAGACGCATGTCACCGCCACTAATGTGGTGATCGATGCCGGCATGAGCCTGACGCTCAAGGCGGGTGGTCACCACATCGTCATCAACGCCGGCGGGATTTTCAGCAGCGTGGCCATGGTCGAGGGCGGTGCGCCACTGGCGGGTATTGCGCCACTACAGGCGCTTCAGGCTGTGACCAGCAATCCGAATCCCGTCATCGCCAGCCCACTGTCTATCGTCACCGCCGCCCGCCAGCAGGCGGCGGACTACTGCCCGCTTTGCGAGGCTTGTCTCGCTGGCCAATGCAGCATTGGAGAAGTCGCATGAATGCACTCGAACAATGGCTACACGAACAATCGCGATCCGGGCGGGATCTCTATCTGATGCTCGACACTGACGGTCAACTCGACGAGCGCATGGCGTTGGCCAAGGAACTGGGAGCCGATCAGTACCGCAATTTGTATGTGGGTACGGCAGCCAACTCAATGGCGCCAGCAGGCCCTTTTCTTTTCCATATTGGCACCGTCAAACATCCGCTCATCCAGGCGCTGCTCGATTCGCCCGAGCGTCATTGGGGCTGGCTGGCGAGCGCGATCAACTTTGACCTTGATGCGTTGGTTATTCACTGGCGCGACCGGTTGGTAGTCGGTGAGCGACCGAATCAGGCGCTGTATCGCTTCCACGATAATCGCGTACTGGGGCGCGCCCTAACCTATCTGCAACCTGAGCAGCGCGCTGAGTACCTTGGGCCGATCGCCAGCGTCTGCTACTGGCACGCTGAACAATGGACCGTCACTGACAACCCTGACCCCGGCGAACATCCACTGCCGCTCGCTCCGGCCTGGTTGAAAACCCCGACACCGGAAATTGTCTACGCGAACGTGCAGTTCGATAACACTCGCCGCTACCTCATCCGCGAGCACACCGAAGCCCTGGCTACCCTCGCCACACAGCTGAATGTGGATGACTGGTTATGGGGCCAGATTCAATTGGCCCGATTGTGGGGCTGGCAGCAACCCGAGCAGGTGCATTTTTTGTTGACTCAGTGCTTGAAGACACCGGGGTACTTGCCGCTCAGGACATGGCAACCGAAGCCGGAAGAGGACCCAGCGGCGCATTTTGAGCGGGTGTATGAGCAAGTGCTTTATTGGCAGGGAAATGCGCCTGTATGAAACGGATCTTTCAAAGCCTGACCCTCGGCAGTTGCCTCTCCCTGACACTGGGTTGTTCCGCGCTCGGCAAGTCGGACAGCTTCACCTTCGTTCCCGATTTTCCGCCTGACTTCAAGTACGAACTGACAGCCAGCTACGAGCCCGCCCAAGGGCAGACGTGCACCGTGCCGGGCGGGAAAGGTACTCAGCTCGGTTTCAACAAGGTCTACATGGAATACGAAGCGACTTCCGAGATCCCGCTTTACAGAACCGTGAGCGGCTGTCCGCTGGCGTTGAACCGTGTGGAGGTCGAGGTGACGGGCATCTTTGGCCCGGAACGAAGTGATAGAAGCACTGACTATGCCGCAATTGCCGTGCGTCCAGAGTTGTTAGAGCGACAAATGGGCACTTTCAACACTGACGGCATAGGTGAGTTCTTTGGTGAATGCCAGTGGGCTTTTCGAACAGTCGGCCCCAAACGCTACCTGATAAAACTGCTTACCTGCAAAAAAATGGATGAACAGGGAAATGTCGCCCGAGGTCGTCCTTTCACGGCATACACGCTGGACCAGCTACCTGGCAAAACCGTGAGGCTGAAGATCAAGTTGGCCAAGGAAGAACTACCTGCGATTGGTGATACTTGGGTGAAAGTGCCCGGTGGATGGAAACGCTGCATGGGCGACAACTTCGAAGACCAATACGCGTTTTGCTTCGGTAATCACGAGGATTTCAGCACCTTCAAGTTGGTGGATGAACGGACTTGCACCATTTACCCGGGATGCACGGAAAACAAGGAACAAATCCCATGAGTATTGAATCTTTAGCGGTAAGTGATGTGCCATTTATGGGGGGTAATATCCACGCTTGCCCACTGCGAGGTCATTCGACGAGCTTTCAATTAGTGGACGAGTTCGGTGATGGCAAGCCTTATGCCGGTTTGCCCTACGAGGTTACTGATTACGAAGATGCCGTCTACACCGGAAAGCTCGATGCAACTGGGGCCGGAAAGGTAGACAACCACTTCTGTGGCCCGGTATTACTCAAGCTGAATCAGCCATATCAAGGGAGTGAAAAAACATACTCGTTTTTACGTGAAAGACCGCACTACCCGCTCCCCATCACCGAACTACAAGTACGCGCCGAAAAAACCCGCTTTGTCGACAAATCAGGCGTACGCACTCTGGCAAATCCAGCGAAGGACCTCGCAGATCCCGATGCCTATTACCAGGTTGAAGTGAGCGAACTGGTCAAGCACGTTGCGCATTTGCCGCCCTTGGCCTCACGCAGCTCCCCACCCAACACGGTGTTACACACGCTGTTCCGACAGCCCGCAAAAACCAGATCATTCACGCCTCAGAATAAAGGTGCCACGGATGGAGGAATGGGCGCTGTCATGACCCCAGCAGACATGGGCATGTCCGAACTGGGGTTTGCCCCGCCGCCGCCCAAGCCAAAAGGCATCGCCTTACTGCCGAACAAACATCATGTGCTGGAAGTCCGTCCGATGAGGGCGCTGCGGCCGATGTTGTCGACTGGCAACGAGTTTTGCGCACTAAACCTCTATCAACTGGCACTGATGTCGACGTTGAGTTACACCGACTTTGGTCAAGACCCGAATACCCAACCCGTCGAAACGGATAGTGTGACATTTCCACTGCGGCCCAGCAGTGGCAACTGGTTCGGTCATGCCCTGCCGCAATTTGATGAGTTGTGGAAAGTCGATCCCTCGCAGACGAAGAAGTACTACCCGCTGTATGAAGAGGTGCCCTACTCCAAACGTCTGGAAGTGGTGCCGTTCGACCCGCAGTTGTACCCAGAGGTTAACGACCCTAAATTGGGTGATGAGCAGGAAAACCCGGCCAAGCTGCATTTCCTTGATGATCGCAATCTAGAGGAAAGCTCGGACACACAGGCTTTCATCACCCATCACGACGAGTTGATATTGATCAGTGTCAGGGGAACCAGTGAGAAAGTACCTGACGCCTGGCTTGATGCGGATGCACACCAAGTACCCTTCGAGGAAGGGGATGGCAAAGTGCACAACGGTTTTTATCGGGCAGCGAAGGTGGCCTACACGTTTGCCGTGAAGTATTTGGAAAAGTTCTACAGCGGGCAAAAGCTGGTGATTTGCGGACACAGTCTCGGCGGTGCGGTAGCGCTGTTACTGGCTGAGATGCTGCGACGCAATAATCGGTATCAACCGGAAATTGTGCTTTACACCTACGGCGCCCCCCGCACCGCCGACTCAACCTTTATCGAAGCTGCAAAACCACTGAACCACCATCGCATCGTTTTCCACAACGACCCCGTACCGAGCGTTCCTTCCACCTGGATGAACACGCCGTCCAACCGCGTTCCGATGTACGCCACCCATGGGGCGGTACTTGCCCTTCACCCGGTGGGTGGTTTGGCATTTTTTTTAGGCGGGATTATCAACTTCACGGGTGCCCCCTATGGGCATCACGGTCAGTTACGTCACTTCATGCCGGTGGAATTTGGCGAAGGTCACAGGTCCTCCATCCTCTGGGAACCGGGTTGCAGCACGATCAACGATCATGGTTACGCCGAAGCGCTGCGACAGACTGATGGCTTACCGAAGCGCGGCAACTTTCTGCGGCAGGTGATAGATGGAGGCCATCACTCTATGGTCGGCAGCTACATTCCCGGCTGCTGGGCCAGCCTGCGCCGCTGGCAGGAAGCGCTGGAAAAAAAACGCTCGCTGGTGACTTTGACTGAATTCCAATGGGTCAGCGACGCCCTGACAAATGTCTCAGGACAGCTGAGTGCACTCAAAGCGAAAATCGAAAAACTCTCCCGTGCTCATGCCAATCCCCAGCGAGATGCCCAAGCGATAAGGGATCTTGAAAAAGAAGTCGAACAGATCGGCCAAACCAAGGCCCGTCTGCTAGCTCTGCACAAGCGGACAGTCATCGACGCTGATGTTTATGGCAGCTACGCCGACCAGCCCGAGTGGGTACAGGAAAATCTGCTGCGCTGGAAAGCCCATCCGGAAAACATCGTTCAGGAACAGTTGGCGATGATTCCACCAGTGGCCGAAGACCACGACGCAGCCATTGCGGCAATGACCGGAGGGCATGCCGTAGGCACGCCATTTCATCTGGATATTGATTCGATTGTGTAGCTTTGCCGGTGAAACGAGCGCTTGATCATTTGCAAGCGCAGGAGATGGCGGCGCACAGCGCCAAGGTGTAGCCAGTACAGATCACTCCCACGCAAAGCGCGTGGGAATGATCAAAGACTTACAGAAAACTCAATCAAGCATTCGGGCAAGGCACCGGTGCCCAGTCGCCCAGGTCCGGGTTCTTGCACATGCTGTTGACTTGAGTGGTGCCTGCGCTAGCCACTTGCTTGCTTTCCGCCTGTTTGGCTTGTGCGGTCTGCAGGGTTTTCTCGGTGGTGACCGCTTCTTTCGGCACGGTTGGCAGCACCGGTTTTTTCGCCGGTTTCACCGCTTTTTTGCTCTTGGTCGGTGCCACGACTGGCGTGGTGTCGGCGGTTGCCACAGTAACCACGTCAGTGCGCTGTACGCCGACTTGCTGCAGGTCTTTTTCGTAGGCCTGGGTGTAGTTGTTCAGGTCTTCGCTGGCTTTACCGTTCACCGCGACGATCAGGTCGTTGGACTCTTTGAGGCCCGCGACGATTTCCGCCAGGCGCTTGCGGCCTTCGGTGTCGTTGACGGTCTTGGCCTTGCGGTCGGCGACCAGTTTGGTGAATGCGTTCTGGTAGCACTGCTGCGAAGTCTTGGCGTACGCGGTGCTGCGGTCGATGTCGGCGGCGCTTTTGTTGACGTCGGAGGCGTAGGACGCGATGCGCTGGTTGTCATCGGCGATCTGCTTCTGGCGCTCGGTGTAGTAACCGGCCGCGCCGCCCGCCAGGGCACCGCCCGCTGCACCGATGGCGGCGTTGCGGCCACGGTTCTCGGAGTCGGTCAGGGCGCCCAGCAGTGCACCGCCGACAGCGCCGACGGCCGCGCCGGTGACGACCGACTTGGTCATGTTCGAATCAGTGGCACGCAGGTGCTGCACTGGCTCGTAGCAGTTTGGGTAGTACTCGACCTTGGTGCTCGAGGCGACCTTGGAGGTCGGCGACGTGGCGCAACCGGTCAGTACGGTGCTGAAGCCAACGGCCATCAGCAGCAAGTGACGCTTGGAAAGCGAAGCAAAAGGTTTACGGGAGGAAAGCATAGTTGTGTTCTCTTTTAAGTTTGACCAGCTCAGCACGGCCCACCGCCGCCTGAGTCCCTTCCAAGCTCGCTGTACAACGAACGATCAAGACCGCTGGGCGTTCGATGCGAGCAATTCCTTCAATATCGCCGCCGGGTCGGCTCGTCGTTGCTGACGATAATCACCGACATGGCGAACGAATAACGTTGCGCGCGTGACCAGGCTTTTGCCCAGTACCGGCTTGCGCTCCAACTCTTCCTTGATGCGTTGAAACTGCGCCTGGATCACGGCATCGGTGTAGCGCGTGCCGGTCGCCAGGTTGTCGATGTAGATCGCCACCGCGCCGTCCAGCGCGCTGCGGCCATTGTCGATGGCGGTGGCGAACAGCTTGGCGCTGGCCTCGTCCTTGGCGTCCACGGCCTGCTGGCGACTCTTCTGCAAATTGGTCAGGCGAATGTTGTAGTTGTTGACGGTCTCGGCCACCAGGGCCGCCGACTGGATCAGGTTGCCGGCCGCTTCTTCGCGCTGCTGGGCGATGAGCGAGACGTTGCGCTTGAGCTCTTCGTTGACCAGCCCCAACTCCGCTTGCAGGCGCGGGTCGACGCTGGCAGCAATGATGCTGTCCAGGCGTTTGGTCGGGTCCTGGGCGTCGTCGATGGCATCGGTCAGCGAAGCCAGCCGACCTTCTTTCTGCCATTGGGCAAACAATTCCTTGTAGCGCGAACGTGGCGCCGACAACGCGCCAATCGCCACCCGGAATCCGGTGGTTTCATTGCTTTGCTCGGTGCCGTCGGCGGCGAACAACGGGTACTCGCGACGCATTCCGGTGAACAAGGTGCCCTCGCCTTCCAGGTAATTGCCGCCCTTGACCACGAAGCCGCCGTAGGTGCCTTGGCGGCGTCCGGCGTGTACTAGCTGGAAGGACTCCTGGACCATTTCGGCGGCATTGCCGATCACGTCGAACAGGCCGATGGGGTTCGGCAGTTTGGTGCCGATCGGCATCAACCGCGCTGCCTGACCAGTGCCGCCAGCGACTTGGTTGAACACCGCCCAGTCGGCCAGTGGCCCGTCGCTTTCGCTGCCCTCAAGGCGCCGGGGAAACAGGCGCCCTTCCAGATCCTGACGGCTGATGGCCTGCCCGCCACGGGCAGCAAATTCCCATTCGACTTCGGTCGGCAAGCGCACAAAACCCAGCCCGCCGTCTTCAGCCGAGGTGCCGCGGCCGCTCATCGGCAGCAAGTCCTTGTGGTATTTCATCAGCCAGGCGCTGTACACCGCCGAGAAGCGTTCGGCCTCGAATCGCGACAACTTCACCTTGGGCAAACGCCCGGCCATGCCTTGCGGCGCCTCCGCTTGCAGTGCCTCACAGGCCGGTGCTGGCTCGCCGCTGGCCAACGATTGCGCCTGGGCCATGATCTGGGCGTATTGGCGGGCGGTGACTTCATACTTGCCGATGAAATAGAGCATCGGCTTGAGCGGAGTCTTGGCGTCCGTCTTGGGCATCAACGGCGTGATGGTCTTGTCCCAATCCTTGGGCAGATCCTTGAGGGTGAACTGGCCGTTGATAAAGTCCCGGCGGTAACCGGAGATGAACGACTGTTGATAACCGGCCTCGCCCTCGCTGAAGGGATAGCCGAGGCTGATCTCGCGGTCGTCCAGAGTGCCTTGCGCCAGGATGTAGACGTAACGGAACACCATCTGCCCTTCGCACGGTAGCGGCAGGCTGACGTCGTCAGCCAGCGGCTTGGGGTTGTCCAGTTTGTCTGTGCTTTCATCCGCCCAGACCATGCTGGCCAGACTCAGCGCCATAGCGGCGCCCAATAACTTATACATCTCGGATTCCTTCAAACGCCTGGATACGCGCCACTCGCCAGCCACCACAGGCCGCCGCCACGATGCTGACGCCGAGCACGGCTACCAAGGCCCACGCGTAGTGATGCGCCAGCAGATGACTGGCGTATTCGCCCGGCGCCTGCGCAAATAAATGGTTCAGGCCCGATTGCGCCAGGCCATACAGCCCGGCGCTCAACAGGGCCGCGAGGCCGGCGCTGTACAGCGCCTGCAACACAACAAACAGCAACAGCGCCGCCGTGGAAAACCCCAGCAGGCGCAACACCGACAACGCTCGACGCTTGCGCTCGACCGCCGCCAGCGCACCGGCAAAAATCGCCGCGAATGCTCCCGACAAAGCCAACCCGGCGATGATCCAGAATACGATCGACAGGTTGCGGCTCAGCGATTGCACCTGGGCGATGGCCTGGGCCTGGGTCGAGACCAGCAGATTCTGCGCAGCGAAATACTGGCGTAGCGGCTCGACATCCGTGAGACGACGGGCGTACAGACGAAACGCCGGGTACACCCGCTGTTCCGTCACGCCCACCGCATCGCCTGGCCAACCGAGCGCTGGAACGGCGCGGCCGTCCCGGTAATCTTCAGCCGCTTCCAGCAAAGCCAACGGTGCGAACAAGCCGTCCCGGGCGAAGGCTTCCAGCGGCAGTACGCGCAGCACCTGGACGCGAGTGCGTTGCGCCTCTCCACGACCGGCTACTTGCCGACCGACGCTGGCCTGCAGCCAATCACCGGACTTGGCCCCGAGCTTTTCGGCGGCGGTCTGACTGAGCAGCACCTGATCCAGCCCTTGGGGCACCGGTAGACTGACGAGCAAGGGATCGTTGGCGGCGGTGGGGATCATTTCGACGGTCACCGTCGAAGCGCCAGCGGTCAGATCCGCCGTCGCGGCAATCTGCCGGGTGCGCGGCAAGGCGAAAGCCACGTCGCTGCGCCGGCTCAATTGTTCGATAAACGCGGCACTGAACCGGCCGCCACCCAAGGGAATGATTTCCCGGGTGGCCGGGTCGTTTTCCAGGCGCTCGGTCAAACTGCTGACCAGGCCGAACTTCAAGCCGAACAGCACCAACAACGGCGCGACCACCGCCACCAGCGCCAGTACCGAACAGGCCGACAGCCACGCATCGTTGCGGTAATCCTGCCAGGCCAGGGAAGCCACCAGCGCGCTGCGCATCAGCAGGCCTCCCCGAGGGTGGCGGTGACACCGCCATCGACATCGCGATGACAACTGATGCGCCGCACCTGCAAACCGCTGGCGCGGGCCAGTGACTCATCGTGTGTGGCGACGACGCAGCACACGCCATGTTCGCGGGCCTGGGTCACCAGCAACTGCATCACTCGTTCGGCGTTTAGCGGATCGAGGGCGGCGGTCGGTTCATCGGCCAGCAACAGACGCGGCCCATGGGCCAGGGCGCGGGCGCAACTCACCCGTTGCCGTTGACCGACGGACAAGTCGCCCGGCTTCTTGCCCAGTTGATCGACGATATCCAACGCCCCGGCCAGGCGATCCACGCTGCCGTCGTCTTTCAAACCGAGCAGTTTGCGTGACAGGTCGATGTTGCCGCGCACATCCAGAAACTCCAGCAGGCCACCGGTTTGCAGCACGTAGCCCAAGTGCCGGCGGCGCAGGTCCGCCAAGGCACTTTGCGCATCTGCACGCCACAGCCCGGGAATGTCTGTGCGGGTTTGGCCGGGCGAAAAATCAAACTGCCCGGCCTGATCCGGCGCCAGCACCAGCGCCAGCAAATCGAGCAACGTGCTTTTGCCACAACCACTGGGACCGACCACCGCCAATTGTTCACCGGCATGCAGTTGCAGCCGTGGAATCACCAGGCTGTAGCGTTGACTGCCGGTGCCCCGGTGTTTGTGCACTGCGCTCATGTTCAGCATCACGGCAGCGTCGACAACGGAACGCGATACAAGGCATCACCCGGCTCGGCATCGCCGAACCGCACCCAGTTGGCCAAGTCGTTGTGGAAGGTTTCGTAGAGGCGGATCTTCGAATCCAGCTCGTCGATAAAATCCTCCTGCTCGGCCACGCTCAGCGAAAGCCACAAATCCTGGGTCATGTTCAGCGACTTGCTGCGGTAGGGCAGCCCTTCCAGGTACTCACCCAGCACCCCGCCATCGGCCAGGTTGCCACCCTTGCGCAAGGCCGAGGGATCGCGGCTCATGTAGGCACTGGCGCTGGCGATTTCCTGGAAGAAATTCTTCGGCGAGGTCTGGGTCTTGCGGGCGGCATCGACGATCAGTTTCAGCGATTGTTGCAAGTCGTTGAGCTGCAACTTGGTCAGCATCACGCACACCTGGAACGCCGGCAGTGCCGGGTTGGTCAGGTCGCGGTCGGCGGTCCAGGCGCTGACCAGTTGCGGCGCCTGGCTGGCGGCTTTACGCCCCAGGAAGTCCATGTGCATCGCGTAGCCGACGGCCGCCGATTTGTCGCTCAGACTCGGCGCGGCACTCAGCAGCGGCACGGTTTGCGGCTTGTCGCTACGCACCTGATGCACCAGGTCGGCAAACACCGAACCGATCTCGTCCACCCGCTCACCGAACTTGCGCACATCGGCGCCCGGTACCGGAATGTACAGGTCGCCGATCTGCGGGTTGGCGTCGGCGGTCAGGGTGCGGTATTGGCTTTGCGCACCGCCATGGGTTTTCTTGCCGGCATCGCTGAGCAGGTGCAAGGCGTAGATCTTGATCTGCTTGCCCAGCGCGGCTTGGCGCACTTCGGCCTCGTTCATTTGCGTGGCGGCATACGGGTCGTTCTTGCGCAAGGCACCGGCATCGGTGACCAACAGAATCAAGCGCCCGCCATAGCCGGACCAGTCCATGCCCTCGACCGCTTCCATCACACCGGCAAACGCATCTTCGTTGAACGAATGGCTGGAGACCGTGGACGCCTTGACCTGCCGCGCCATGTCCATGAAGCGCTGTGGGTCGCGGCCCTGGTCCAGAGTGATCAAGGTTTTAGCGACGTATTCCAGGCCCGGGGTTTTCTGGGTGCTGCTGCGAAACCCCACCAGGCCGAAGCTGACACTGTCCTGCTCGCCCCGCTCGGCGATGCGGGTTTGCAGTTGGTGTACTACGTCGCGGACCTGATCGATGTAGGGTTGCATGGACACGGTGGTGTCAACGACCAACACCACGGCGGTGCGGAATGCGTCGGCGTTAGCGGTAGTGATTGGTGTGTTGTTGGCTGCGGCCTTTGGAGCATTGCCGGGGTCGATGGACGCCACGTTCAGCAACTGCACCGGCTGGCCGTTCTCATCGAAGCTCTCGCGGGAATCGAAGATCGGCAACAGGTAAAACTGGTTCTGCGGAACCGCGCTGGCGGCCGGTTCCAGGGCCAGTACCTGCTGGTTGTCTTCGCGATTCTGCTGGGCCTTGAGCAGCAGGTTTTTTGCCGCCGACGGATCAGCCAGCAGCCTCTCCACTTCGCCGGGCTGACGCAGGAACATCACCGGCGCACGGCCGGAGCGTTCGGTGAACTTGAGCACCAGGCTTTGCTTCCAGTCGCTGACTTGCGCGGCCGGCAACCAGCCGTCACTGCGCCCGTCGGTGGCGGCACCGACACGCAGCCACGGGCTGCCATCAACCTCTTTGCGCTGATAGACGTAAAGCACCGAGAACGCCGACAAGGCCTTGTCAGGGGTGGCCCCCGGTTCGCTGGCGACTTTCGCCCCCGGCTTGCTGAGTACCCGCTGGAACAAGGTTTTTTTGCCGGCCATCAGCAGCGGCCGCTGTCCGCCATCGACCTCCGTCGCCACAGGGGGTTTTACGGGTGGCGCCACGGTCGGCGGCGGGCTGGCGGGCGGTGCTGAAACCACCGGCACCTTGGCGTCGGCTTCGCCGTCACCGGACAGCCACCAATAACCCGCGCCGCCCAAGACCAGCGCCACGGCCACCGCGACGGCGGCGAGTGCGAACACCGGCCCCTTTCGCTGCTCCGAGACCGTGGACGACGGCGTCGGCTTCACAGTCGGCGGAACAGGATTGGATCGAGGTTGTGGCTGCGCGGGACCGGTCGGTATATCGATGGACACCGGCGTCAGTCCCGCCAGGTCATTGCTCACCGCAATCGGCACTACCGGAATTGGCAATGGCCGGATCGTGGTCGCTTCAACCGATTCCCGAGGCAGATTATCCAGCGCCTGCAACAGCGCCGCTGCATCCGGGAAACGCTCGGCCGGATCCTTGGCCAACAGCTTGCGCAGTACCTCTTGATAGCGACCGTGGTGCACGGGCAGCTCCGGCAACGGTTCTGTCAAATGTGCCAGGGCCGTTGAGAGTGCGTCGTTGCCGGTATACGGCAGTTTGCCAACGAGGATTTCGTAGAGCACCACGCCCAGGGCATAAAGATCGGCTCGGCCATCAATATCCTGGCCGCGCGCCTGTTCCGGGCTCATGTAGCTGGGAGTACCGACAGCGAAACCGGCCTGGGTGAACTGGGTGCGGTCATCCATGGACTTGGCGATGCCAAAGTCGGAGAGCACCGCCGTGCCATCGGCACGGAACAGAATATTCGCCGGTTTGACGTCGCGATGAACCAACCCCAGCCCATGGGCATAGCCCAGGGCCGAGGCGATCTGACGGATATAGATCAGACCCTTTTCCGGCGTCAGGCCGGCGGCGATGCGCTCCTTGAGCGTGCCGTTGGGCAGGAATTCCATGGCCATGTAATACAGTTCACCGACATGGCCGATGTCATGGATGGTGACCGTATGCGGGTGAGACAGGCGCGCCAGGGTTTTACCTTCGCGCAGGAAACGCTCGCAGAAACTCGGGTCGGCCGCCAGCGCGGCGGCCATGACCTTCAGCGCCACCTTGCGCTCCAGCGAGCGCTGGGTCGCCAGGTAAACGCTGGCCATGGCGCCTTCGCCGATCTCGCCGTCGATGTCATAGCCGGGGATCAGAATATTCACGGTGGGGTTCATGAAGGCACCTTCACGACGATGACGGTGATGTTGTCCGGAGCACCACGCATCAGGCCCAGGGACACCAGGCTGCTGGCGATTTCACCGGGTTCGTCGTGGCTCAGCACCTCGCTGATTTCATGGTCCTCGACGGTCTTGGTCAGCCCATCGCTGCACAGCAGGTAACTGTCGCCAGGCATCAACAGCAGCTCGACCATCGCCAGCTCCAGTTGCGCCCCTACCCCAACAGCGCGGGTGACAATATTGGACCGTGGATGCACCCGGGCTTCAGCTTCGCTGAGCAGGCCGCTGTCCTGCAGATCCTGAACATAACTGTGGTCCCGCGAGATGCCTTCGAGCAGGCCGTCACGCAGGCGATACAAGCGGCTGTCACCCGCCCACAGGCACACTCCGCGCAAGTCACGCGCCACCAACGCCACCACGGTGCTGCCCATCATGGTCACGCCGCGGTTGGCGGTTTCTTCACGCACGGCGGCGTTGACCCGCAGCAGGTCGGTTTTCAGCGCCGCTACGTATTCATCCAGCGAGCGGCCTACAGCAACGTTGCGCAGGCTATCGACGATCAGGCTGCTGACGTAGTCGCCCGCCGCGTGCCCGCCCATGCCATCGGCGACCACCCACAGGCCGTTTTCCGGCCGGTCCAGGCAAGCATCTTCGTTAACCTGGCGGACCATACCGACATGGCTCTTGCTTGCAGACTTGAACGTCTTTCCAACGCTTGGACACATCTACACAACACCTTCTTGGCCGAGCAAAAATTGCGCAAAATCAGCGGCGGCCGGCAGGCCCTGGCACCGCAATAAAGCAGGGGCGATACGCTCCGAACCCTGGCCCCACCACAGGCTTGCGCCTTCGCAGGCCAGTTCGGCAAGCGCGGTCATTCGTGCCTTCGGGTCGCTGACATCAAAGCGATGCAAACCGGCAAAACGGCTGCTTGGCGCGCGTGGCAGGTACGCCGGGCCGCCCAGCGTCTCCAGCCCTGCACCGAAGGCTTCGAAGCTCGCCTCCACGCTCAATGTGCTCAACAGCAATTGCTCAACTTGCTCAAACCAGACATCCGAGCCGCCTACCACCGACGCCGGGTCAGCGTCGTGATCCAGCAGTACCGCGACGGTCAGCGGAAAATACCGGCCAACCCGATCGATGCTCGGCATCACCACACCAACGGCGGCCTGCGGCCCACACACACCGGGCCCGAGCATGAAGCGCCACAACGGACTGACCAGATAGGCATCCAGCCAACGGTCCCCGAGGCTTTGGCTGGCGAGCAGGCCCGCCGCCAGCCACGAATCCCAGGGGCCGATAAAACTCTGCGGCAAGCCACGGCTGACAAAGTCCCCGCGACTGGCCAACTTTCCATAGAAGCCCGGCGTGCTCATAAACGCTCCGGCAGGCTGAAACCGCTGAGTACACGGCTCTTGAACGGGTTGAAGGCGCTGTTGGCCCGCAGCTCATAAGAGACGCTGGCGCCGTCGACTCGCAGCCGCAGGTTGAAGCGGTCCGGCGAGTTGCCGGCGGTCAGGTCCGATTGCTCCAGCAGACGGAACCAGGCCCAGGGCCCGTCCAGGGTGATACCCGAACGACCGCTGGCTGAAGGCGGCATGATCGAGATCCGCACCACACCGATGCTGCCGGGGTTGGGCCATTGCATGGAGGTGGGGCGGCTCGGGCCGTGGTCGTAGCTCAATTGCTGGCCATCGAGGTCGAGCAAAAACTGGGTGATGGTGGCGTCCATCGCCACTGGCTTGAGTTCGAAGCGCACCATCGGCTGGGTGCCGCCGGAACGGAAAAACGCATCCCGGATGGTCGCTGCCCGCTGGAAGGTTTGCAGCACGCCCGGGGCGATGCCGAGCTTCTGTGCGGCGCCCGGTTGCCAGCGCCAGGCCTGGGTCGAGGTATCCACGTACGGCTGCAGGTATTTGCGGAAATAGTTGTCCATCACCCCGCCCACACCAAAGAACTGGCCGAAGTCGTCCAGGGTCGCATCCCGCGCACTGCCCGGCGACATTGGGTAACGCCCGGCCAGCGACTGGCGATAGATGTTCACCACTTCGCTGGTCCAGGCCGCGTTCAGTTGATTGCGTACCCCGCCCATCATGCTGTTGGTGGTGGAGTTGACCACCGATTTGACCAGGCCTTGCACCAGCGGCGGTTGCCGCTCGGCGTTGAGGCTGACCCGCGTGGCAGCTGCGGCGGCCTGGTTCTTGGCTTCGCCGAGCAAGGCGTCGCCGCTGGCGCCGACCATGGCACTGACCTGCACATACAGGGCGTTCATGTCGGCCAGCAGGCCGTCGATGGCCGCCGGCTCGCCGTCGTTTTTGCTGACGATGCTGTTGAGTTCGGCAAAATGCGCGGTGATTGGATCTTCACTGGCATCCGCTGTGTGTTGCGTCGCCTGCTCCTGGCCGAGCAAGCTGCCCAAGCGCTCCTTGAGCTTGTCGACCCCGCCCTCCACCGGCGCGCCCTTGGCGGCCAGCAGGCGCTCTTCCTGTTGCAGATCGGTTTCCTTCGCCACCGCCACCAGCAGTTTTTTCAACGGCGAGGTCGGACCGGAAATCACCCGCAGCACATCGGCAGCCTGAGCCACGCTAGTGATCGGCACAAAGTCGATATCCGCCAGCAAGGCGTCCCACTGACGCTGGTAATCCTGGAAATACAGGCGGCGCACGTCGGCCGCCAAGCTGACGACGTTCTGTTGTTCTGCCTGGTCGCGACCAAGCACCCACTGCTCCTCGGCCAGAGTGCCGGTCTGGTTCAGGCTGGTCAGCAAAAACCCTTGGCGGTAACCCTTGGCCGTGAAGAAGCCGCTCAAGGGTTCGCCCAGCGGCTTGCCGCTCTTGCGGCTGAACACCAGCGCAGCATCGCGCCCGGCTGCTTCGTTGAGACGAAAGTCCGGAATGCCGTCCGGCAGTTTCTGGCGCTTGACCCGGTCATAGACACGCTGAGCCACTGGCAGCTGCTGCAACTGCCGACGCAGGTCGTCGATCAGGCGCGGGTCCAGACGTGCGGTGGGCGGATGGCGTTCGAACAGCGCCTGCAAGTGCTCCTCCAGGGCCAGACGCTGCTCGGCCGGCAAGTCGCGCGGCAGGCTGCGATCCCAATCCAGGGCGATCCACGCCTTGATGAAGTCGGCATCGTAATGCTCGCTGTCGGCGAGCATCAGGTAGGCCTTCAAGCCTTCGTAAAGGAAGTCCGAGTTGCCGCCGCCGTGCAGTTGCTCTTCGATGCGCGTGAGCAAGCGTGGCGCGAAGACCGCGATCAACAACTTGCGATAGACGCTGCCAGACTCGGCTTCAAGCATGTCGCCCTGATACAGGCCCAGGCCTTCGGCCCAGTTCGGCGAATCGTCGGCCAGGTGCTTCACCGCGTTGAGCAAGGGCAACACCGCGAGCACGTCCCGTTGTGCCGGGCTGAGGTTCTGCACGGCCTGGCCCAGGGGCGCGACTTTCTGATCGACTTGCGCGATATACGCCTGGTTGGCGCGGTAGCTGACCCACCACAAGGTCCCGACCACCAGCACCAGGGCCACGGTCGAGGCCAGCACGCCCCGGGCGATCCACTTGCGCCGACGTTCGACTTTCGGGTTGACCCCCACCAATCCACGCTCGGCAAAGGCCACGGCGCTGAAGAGTTTTTCGATGAAGTAACTGCGCCCGGTGCCGTTCTGCCGCGCCAGATGCTGGCGGTCCAGGTTCATGCTCTGGGCCATGGAGCCGATCAGCCGATCAATCGGGCTGCCTTCCTGGGTGCCGCTGGTGAAATACACCCCGCGTAACAGCACCCGTTCTTCAAAGGCGTTGGGTTTGAATACGCCCTCAAGGAAGCTTTGCAGGCAATCCTTCAACGCGCCGAACTGTTGCGGGAAGCCGTAGATCAGATCGCGTCGCGCCGGGTCGCGTTCCTGTTGCAAACGCTCCACCAAACGATCGTTCAGGCGCTGTTCCAGACCGGTGAATTCGCTTTGCAGATGGGCCAGTGGGCTGTCATTGCTTTTACCGTCGTCCAGGGCAAAGGTCATGCCCCAGACCTGGGCTCGTTCTTCCTTGCTCAGGGTATCGAAATACTCCATGAACCCTGGCACCAGATCGAGCTTGGTCAGCATCAGGTAGATCGGAAAGCGCACACCCAATTGCGTGTACAGCTCCTGGATACGCAGGCGGATCGCGGCGGCATGGGCAGCGCGCTCGGCGTCGCTGCCCAGCAGCAGGTCGGAGAGGCTGATGGCGATAAACGCGCCGTCGATCGGACGCCGGGCCCGCTGTTTCTTCAACAGGCCGAGAAAACCCAGCCACGCGGCTTTATCGACTGTCGCGTCGCTGTCCTGGGTGGTGTAGCGCCCTGCGGTGTCGAGCAGCACGGCCTGATCGGTAAACCACCAATCGCAATTGCGCGTGCCACCGACACCACGGACTGCCCCGGCGCCCAACTGCGCCGCCAACGGAAAATGCAGCCCGGAATTGACCAGCGCCGTGGTCTTGCCCGAACCCGGCGGGCCGATGATCACGTACCACGGCAGTTCATACAGGTTACGGCGCTCGTCACCGCCCAGCTTGGCCTTCTTCAACAACGCCAAGGCTTCGTCCATGCGCTGACGCAGGGTTTCGAGTTCCTCAGAGGTGGCGATGCTGGTCGGGTCCGGCGGGGTTTGCGCCGCCAGACTGCGCATCACTTCGGCGGCCTGACGGCGCGCCTGGATAATGCGAAACACCCGGTAGGCGATCCACACCGCGAATACCAGAATGATCAACGCCCAGCGCCGACCTTCGGGCACCAGCAATTCAAGCAGCGGCCCGACAAACCAGATGATCAGGCTCAGGGCGATCAGCCCCAGCAACGGAATGACCCAGCGGATGATAAAACTGAAAAACGCCTTCACTCGACCCCCTCCGCCAACACTGTGATTTCGACCCGACGGTTGCGTGCGCGGCCCTCTGTTGTAGCGTTCGAGGCCAACGGTTCGGTGTCGCTGCGGCCTTCGGCGCTGAAGCGTTCGGGCTGGCCGGTTTTGGCCGAAAGAATTTGCAGCACCGAATTGGCCCGCGCCTCGGACAAGGCCCAATTCGATGGAAACCGCAAGGTGGCAATCGGGCGATTATCACTGTGGCCGGTCACCCGGACCTGGCCCTTGACCTTGCGAACGGCATCGGCGATGCGCAGCATCAGCGGCTGGAAATTGTCGACGATGCTGGCGCTGCCCGAGGCGAACAGCTCATCGCCACGGATGGTCACCACTGAACGGTCAACGGCATCTTCCACAGCGACCCGACCGGCCTTGATTTCATCGGCGAGGAAGCCTGCCAGGCGGGGACGCTCGATCAGTTTCGGTTGCACCACCGGACGGTCGATGGCCTGCACCGGGATCTCGCCCAGCGCATGAATATTTTTAAACACCGGCTCGGCATCGGCGGCCAGTTTCAAGCGCAGGCCGAACAGCAGTGCCAGCAGCAACGCCACGCCGATGGCCACGGCGATCCACGGCGGCATGAATTGCGCGAGTCGGTCGCGGGCCACGGTGACGCCGCGCCAATGGGGCGACAGTTCACGCTCATAATCGCCACGGGCGCTGCGGATGACCGCACTGGTGCGTTCACGCAAGGCTTCCAGTTGGCTGCGACCGTCGTTCATGACCCGATAACGCCCTTCGAAACCCAGGCACATGCACAGGTACAACAGCTCCAGCAGATACAAACGCTCGCGGGGGCTTTGCAGGCAATGTTCCAACAGCTGGAACACCTTTTCGCCGCCCCAGGCTTCGTTGTGCACGGTGATCAGCAGGCTCTGTTTGCCCCAGTCGCTGGCACCACCCCACGGCGTACTCAACACCGCTTCATCCAGGGCGGTGCACAAGGCGTAACGGGCCAGCAACACATCGTTGCGCACCACGCCGGCAGCCTCGGCCCGCTCCTCGAACTGGCGCAGGTACGCCAGTAATTGCGCCCGCAGGCTCGCCGGCGCCGGGTGGGCAATGGTGTTGCGCAAGCGGGTCAGCAAAGCCAGCAACGGGCCAGCGGCGCTCTCCAGGGGGTTGAGACCTTCGGCCGTGCCGATCAAAAGCGGCGCGGCCGGCATCGAAAGTGGCGCGGCCTGGGCGCGACCAGCCTCCGGGCGGACCGGATCGGCGCCACGGCCACCGGGTGTCGGCATGAATTGGGTACGATCGTCGTTGCTCATTGCGGTTTATCCTCGGATCGCCCAGAAAGCCAGGTTCAGCCCCGGGAATTGCCCCGCGATGTAGAACGCAAAACCGCCGGAGTTGGCCAGTTGCTGCCAATGCTCGCTGCCCCGGTCCAGTTCGTAATAAGTGGAGCCGGCGTGATACGGAATTTGCCGTGGTGCCACCGGCAGCGGCAGCAGGCCAATGCCCGGTAATTGCAGGTTGACCAGGTTGCGGATGTGCTCCACCGAGCCGACTTTGCTCTGTTGGCCGAAGTGGCTGCGCAGGGTTTCAGCGGGCACGTCGGCGCGCACCACCAGGATGAAGCTGGCGCTGTCGAGCAGGGACTTGTCGGCCAGCATCGCCACATGGACGCCGTAGGCTTTTTCGACGATCGGAATCGGCGTGGCCTTGCTGTCGATCAGCATCGACAGCGCCTCACGCAGGGCTTGCATCACCGGCGCGAAACTCAGCACCAAGTCATCGTGCTGGTATTGCGGGTATTCCTGGGGCCGCCGCCCGGAAGCGGTAAAGGTCGAGAACTCGCCGGCCAGACTCACCAGCTCGCTGTAGAACCGCTCGGGGTGCAACGGGCTCAACTGGCTCAAGTGCTGGATCAGCGGCTGGGCACGGTTGACCAGTTGCAGCAGCATGAAATCGGCAATCTCCGAGGCACCGCCGGCACCGGATGCCACCACCCGCCCGGCGAGGGCTTCGCCACGTTGATGAAGCAGGCCCAACAGTTCACTGCGAAACGCGGCCAGGGGCTTGGATGCGGCCACATCCAGCAGCGGCGGGATGTAGGAGTCGTCGAGCACCAAAGCTCGGTCGGCGCGCTTCTCCTTGATTCGTACCAGGCCGATGGCGGCGTAGTCACTGATGCCATCCTGGGCTACCAATAATCGCAGCGCCCTCGAGCCCACGGCCACCGGCGCCTGGTTTTCGAACGGCGCGTTATCGTCCCGGACTTCGCGCACCTGGCTCACATAGCGCGCAGCGCCCAGGGTTTCGCCTTCGTCGACCGTATCACGCGCACCGGCGCGCTTGAGCGGCAAGGCCAGGTACACCAAGCCATCGCGCAGGTTGTCATCGACATTCAGCGGGCTCGGTGCCAGGTCATCCTGGGGAATGTTGAATGGCGTGCCGTCCGGCAACAGGCCCCGCGCCGAGATAATCGCCAGTTTGCCCTGGGCCAGCAGGCCCTGGTCGATCAGCAATTCGGAGAACCCCCAGGCGCCGGCCGACAACGGACGGCTCCGGGCGTCGATGAGGTTCTCCAGGTAACGGTCATGCTGCTGAAAGTGCTGCGTTCCAATGAACATGCCTTCCGACCAGACCACACGATTGTTCCAGGACATGGGGGGCTCCGATTGCTTATTGGGCAGGGCTGGATGGGGAAACCACGACGGCGCTGCGCACGGCACGCACGTCGAGGCTGATCTGGTATTCGGTGTATTGGCGCGGCGGGACATTCATCACCGCGCGCCACAACGACTGATCCAGCTCGCGATACCCCACCAGTACGCCGATATGGCGGGTGGCCGGGTCGAGGTCGCGCTGCAGGCTCAACTGCTGGCCGGGCTGGATCAGCACTTCGTCCTGATCGATCAGATCGGCGCCGAGCGTCGCCTGGGCCCGTTCGGCCAGTGCGAAATAATCGGAACGGCCGAAGGTGGCAGCATTTTTCAATTCGAAAATACGCACCCGGACCGGGGCTGGCTGGCCAGTGGCGCCGGGGTTGAGCCCGGCAATGGCGTGAAAGTGCAATTCGATGGCGGCCGTGTCGGCCTCGGCCTCAGCCTCTTCGGGCTGGGGTTTGGCCGCATCCTTGGCACATGCGGTCAGCAGAAGCGCGGTGGCAACTGCGAGTAAAAACCTGGGAATCATCCTGCGTCCTCAATGACGTTTCAGCTATCCGTTGTTCCGTTCTTTGCTATCAATGGCGCTATGCGATGGCGATGCTCAGCCGCGGCGCTGCCTTGTACTGTGTTCTTCGTAGGCGCGGCTGAATTCCCGACCGAACAGGTCCTGGAAATCCTCTTGGGCCTCGCGGGAAATATTGCTGTAAAGCTCGGTGAACTGCTGCCAGTACTGGGCCTGTCGCGAGCCACTGAAAATGCTCGACAGGCCACCGGGCTTGCCCATGCGCTCTTCCAGTTGCGCCGGTTCGAAGCGCGCCAGCAGGTGCTTGATCGCCGCTTCCACGCCGGCCATCACCGCCAATTGGTGGGCACGCAAGTCATCAAAGCTGTCGCGCACTGCCAGGTCCGGCGCCATGAACGCCTGATTGCTGTGGCGCAACAGCAACAGCAATGCTTCATCGACGTTGGGAGCGAATTTCAGCGGGTTGTTTTCCACCGGTTGAATCATCGTCTGCTGAATGCGGAACTCGCCCTTGAGGCTGCTACGGGCGCGCAAGACATCGATCAGGCCTTCGACCATCAGCCGATAACTGCGGCCGATGCTTTCCATTTGTGCCTCGGCCTGAGCCTTGTCCAGGCGCACTTGATCCAGCCCGGCACCGCGCAGAAAGGCTTGCAACAGGTCGGGTTGAGAATTGTCGGCCGGGCTGACCGGATCGACCAGGCGTTCGACGACGGCCACAGGCGGTTCGCAAAGGGGTGCCGGTTCGATCGGTACCCTGATGTGAGGTACGGGTGGCGGCGCAACCTCTGCAACAGGCAGCGGGACGATAGCCACCGGTGCAGGCTTGTCGCTGAACAGGTCCCAATCTTCCGGAATCACCGGGGCCGACACCAGCGGCGCAGGCCCGGCCACGGGCGTTGGGGTGGGGATCGGGGTTGGTGGGCGGAAGTCGTGCTGCTCGGCCGGGACATGGTCGGGCTGGGTGGCCGGCGGGACGCTGGTCGGCGTCAGAAAGTCGAACAGGTCCGGCATCGTGTCCATGGCCGATACACCCTGAAAATGTGCAGGTGGTGTCACGGGCAACGACGTCGGCGTATTCACGACGGCGCCCTGACGCCCCATCAGGGCCTCGAAGCTGCTGGACGAATCGGCGAAAGGGTTGCCGTCGGTCACCGGCAGACTGAAATCGATACGCGCCTGGATTTCATAATCACCGATGCGGATAACTTCGCCATCTTGCAACGGCTCGCTGTTGCCCTTGCGCAGACGAATACCGGCCTTGACCAATTCCACACCATTAGTGCTGTTATCAGTTAAGTAATACCGGCCATCTTTATATTGAACAACGCAATGTTTGCCAGACACCAAACGCTCTGGATCGGGCAATACCCAGTCATTATCAGAATTACGGCCGATTGCCATCGCGCCCTGATCCATGGATTTCTCAGGGCACTGGCCAGGGGTAATTTTGTGATAACTAGTGATAGTCAAACACAGCGACATCTTGCCTCCTTGCTGAACACTTTGCGCGCGGGCGAATCGGGATTCACTCCCGCCAGACTCGCTCCGACAACCTTGCAAAAACAACCTTGAAACGGCTTTTTACCAGCATGATTGCTGATCTTAACCGGCTTGCCTGACAAAAAACCTGCATCAGTGCCTGCCTCGACCTATCGGTCGCGCGGGTTGTTAAGCACTTCACATCTGTCACACAGAGGAAATAGCTTACCTTGACAAGCCATAAGTACTACACCAAAAATGCACAACTTCTTGAATATCAATGATGGCACTTTAAGATCACTGCGTATCCAAAGGGCCATTACACTCAAGGAAACATGTGAAGTTCCACTTGGAACTAACGTGTGAACAGCCCGACTGTCAGTCGGGCGATATGGAGATCAAATTCAGTGGAAGTGCCTTTGCTGCTTGCCGCCGTTTCCGCGACTTCGCCTTGCGGCGAAGATTTGGAATATGACGCGGATTTTTTGCGCCTGGAACGCGATTCCCAAGGCCAGCCCGAGCGCAGCATGGGCGATTCGATATTGCCTGCCGCCCCCCCTGAATGGCGCAGCATCCAGCAGCAAAGTCTGGATTTGTTGCAACGCAGCAAAGACCTGCGTATCACCCATTTCCTTTTGCAAAGTTCCCTTGCCCTCGAAGGCGTCACCGGCCTGGCCCGCGTCCTGACACTGATCAGCGAATTGCTCAAACAGTACTGGGCCGACCTGCATCCGCGCCTGGATGCCGAAGACAACAACGACCCCACCGTGCGCATCAATGCCCTCGCCGGCCTGACGTCCGATGCCACCATTCGCCTGTTGCGCGAAAGCATCCTGGCCCGTTCGCGAACCTTTGGCGCTGTCAGCCTGCGCGCTGCCGCCAATGCCAGCGGCCTGCAAAGCTTCCCTGACGAAAACCTCGGCGCCGAACAGCTCGCCGGGGCACTCCTGGACAGCGATCCCGAACAGCTGGAAATCACCCGCGCCGCTTTGCACGAGGCCCGCAGTGTCGCCGAGGCCATCGAGCAGCAGGTCAGCGAACACATCGGTTCCGCCCAGGGCGTTGACCTTGGCCCGTTGAAGCAACCGCTAAAAATGGCCCTGCAGATTCTCGGCCAGTTCGCCCCGCAGAGCGGCGACAGCCCCCTGCCCGATGCCATCAGCGAAGACAGCACCGCGCCGGTTGAATACGCCACCGCACCGAGCGCACCGCGCAGTACCGGTACTGGCGAAATCAACAACCGCGACGACGTGCTGCGCAGCCTGGACCGGATTCTTGCGTACTACACCCGTCATGAGCCCTCCAGCCCGCTGCCGGTGCTGTTGAACCGGGCGAAGAATCTGGTGCACGCCGACTTTGCGGCCATCGTGCGCAACCTGATTCCCGACGGCATGAGCCAATTTGAAAACCTGCGCGGACCAGACAGCGAATAAAAGCGAACGGATCACGCAGTCACGTCAGCGGTACCACCGATGACGCCAACACCGTCGCTTGAGCGACCAGGAGCAGCAACGTGGCGAAGCAAAGTTCTCAGAAATTCATCGCGCGCAACCGTGCGCCTCGAGTGCAGATCGAGTACGACGTCGAGCTCTACGGCGCCGAGAAAAAGGTCCAGTTGCCCTTCGTCATGGGCGTCATGGCGGACCTCGCCGGCAAGCCCGCCGAGCCTCTGGCACCTGTGGCCGATCGCAAGTTCCTGGAGGTGGATGTCGATAACTTCGACTCGCGCCTCAAGGCCATGCAGCCACGTGTCGCGTTCCATGTGCCCAACGAGCTGACCGGCGAAGGCAACCTGAGCCTGGACATCACCTTTGAAAGCATGGACGACTTCAGCCCGGCCGCCGTGGCGCGCAAGGTCGACTCGCTGAACAAGTTGCTCGAAGCGCGCACCCAACTGGCCAACCTGCTGACCTACATGGACGGCAAGACCGGTGCCGAAGAAATCATCATGAAGGCCATCAAGGATCCGGCGCTGCTCCAGGCGCTTGCCAGTGCGCCGAAGCCAGCCGAGCCTCAGGCTTAATCAGGACGAATGATCATGACCGATTCAGTACGTGCAGACGCTCAGACACTGAGCACCACCGAAGAAGCCAGCGAGTTCGCCTCCCTGCTGCTGCAAGAATTCAAACCCAAGACCGAACGCGCTCGCGAAGCCGTCGAGACCGCCGTGCGCACCCTGGCCGAACAGGCCCTGGCGCAGACCGACCTGGTGTCCAACGACGCCATCAAGTCGATCGAATCAATCATTGCCGCCATCGACGCCAAGCTCACCGCCCAGGTCAACCAGGTCATCCACCACCCCGATTTCCAGCAACTGGAAAGCGCTTGGCGTGGTCTGCACTACCTGGTCAACAACACCGAGAGCGATGAGCAACTGAAGATTCGCGTGCTCAATATCTCCAAGACCGACCTGCACAAGACCCTGAAGAAATTCAAGGGCACCGCGTGGGACCAGAGCCCGATCTTCAAGAAGATGTACGAAGAAGAATACGGCCAGTTCGGCGGCGAACCTTACGGTTGTCTGGTGGGTGACTACTACTTCGACCAGTCGCCGCCGGATGTCGAGTTGCTGGGCGAGTTGTCGAAAGTCTGCGCCGCCATGCACTCGCCGTTCATCGCAGCCGCATCGCCGACCGTGATGGGCATGGGCTCGTGGCAGGAACTGTCGAACCCGCGCGATCTGACCAAAATCTTCACCACCCCGGAATACGCCGGCTGGCGCTCGCTGCGCGAATCGGAAGACTCGCGTTACATCGGCCTGACCATGCCGCGCTTCCTCGCGCGTCTGCCGTATGGCGCCAAGACCGATCCGGTGGAGGCCTTCGCCTTCGAAGAAAGCACCGACGGTGCCGACAGCTCCAAGTACACCTGGGCCAACGCCGCTTACGCGATGGCGGTGAACATCAACCGCTCGTTCAAACACTTCGGCTGGTGCTCGCGCATTCGTGGCGTGGAGTCTGGCGGTGAAGTGGAAAACCTGCCGGCGCACACCTTCCCGACTGACGATGGTGGCGTGGACATGAAGTGCCCGACCGAAATCGCCATTTCGGACCGCCGCGAAGCGGAACTGGCGAAGAACGGTTTCATGCCGCTGCTGCACAAGAAAAACACCGACTTCGCCGCGTTCATCGGCGCCCAGTCGTTGCAGAAACCGGCCGAGTACGACGACCCGGATGCCACCGCCAACGCCAACCTGGCTGCGCGCCTGCCGTACCTGTTCGCCACCTGCCGTTTCGCCCATTACTTGAAGTGCATCGTGCGCGACAAGATCGGCTCCTTCAAAGAGAAGGACGAAATGCAGCGTTGGTTGCAGGACTGGATCCTCAACTACGTCGACGGTGACCCGGCGCACTCCACCGAAACCACCAAGGCCCAGCACCCATTGGCTGCGGCCGAAGTAATCGTCGAGGACGTGGAAGGCAACCCGGGGTACTACAACTCCAGGTTCTACCTGCGCCCGCACTACCAGCTCGAAGGGCTGACCGTGTCGCTGCGCCTGGTATCCAAGCTGCCTTCGGCCAAAGGCGCGTAACACCGCCTTGATGTGATCGTTCCCACGCTCTGCGTGGGGATGCCGCCCGGGACGCTCCGCGTCCCAGTGACGCAGAGCGTCACCAGATGCGTTACCACGCAGAGCGTGGGAACGATCAGCAAAACACAATGTGGTAGAGACCACACAGGGAGAAAACATGGCTGTTGATATTTTCATCAAGATCGGCGACATCAAGGGCGAGTCCATGGACAAGGCCCACAAGGACGAGATCGACGTCTTGAACTGGAGCTGGGGCATGTCTCAGTCCGGCAATATGCACGTGGGCAGCGGTGGTGGTGCCGGCAAGGTGAACATCCAGGACCTGTCGCTGACCAAGTACGTCGACAAAGCCTCACCGAACCTGATGATGCACTGCGCCAGCGGCAAGCACATCGACAAGGTCAAGCTGACCGTGCGCAAGGCCGGCGGCGAAAGCCAGGTCGAGTACATGATCATCAACCTGGAAGAAGTGCTGGTCACGTCCCTGAGCACCGGCGGCTCGGGTAGCGATGATCGCCTGACCGAAAACCTCACCCTGAACTTCGCCAAGGTGCTGGTGGACTACCAGCCGCAAAAAGCCGACGGCACCAAGGAAGGCGGGCCGGTCAAGTTCGGCTGGAACATCCGTCAGAACGTCAAGGTGTAATCGAAGATGCCCCCGGTGTTATGCGCCGGGGGTGTTTTGGTGCTTGCTCGAATCCAATCCTTTTCCCTCCGGTGTCTGAGTCATGGCCAAGCCTTCGTTTATTAATTTGTGGAAAGCGTATTCCGATCTGTTGATTAAGTACCCGGACGCAAAGCCCTGTGAAGGGCCTTGGGCAAACCAGTGTGCTATCCGCATGAGCATGACGCTCAATGCAGAGCTGACCATCAAGGTCAACAAATCCACCTATACCGAACCCAAATGTGCACATGAGCACGCCAGGGGTGCCGAATCACTGGCGAACTGGTTGTGGAAGCATCATCTGGGGCGGCCACAGATTCTCGGTGGCAGTGCCGAAGAACGCCGCAAGTTGCAAGACAAGACCGGGCTCATCTTCTTCAAGGATTGTTTTCAGCAGGTAGGAGAGTCACCGGACAGTCGCACCGGCGATCATATCGACCTATGGAATCGTGGTTTGACCATTGGCCGCTACAACGACCCTGCCTACCGATCCAAAGCTATCTGGTTCTGGGAGCTGACATGATCAAATCCAGCCGAAACCTGGCGGCCTTGTGCTGCGTGTTGTCGAGCCTGTGGGCGTGTGCCGGCCAGCAAACTACTCCAGCTTCCGAGGATCAAGTCGTCACCTTGGGCGGACAACGATTGATGCTGGAGAACGACCAGCAGCAATGCGTGTTGCGTCAACCAGATCAGAGCATGCTAGCCCTCGAAATGCCATGGCCTTGCCAGTTTGCGGTCGACCGACAGGGCAAGGCTCACATTGAATCCTTCAACAACGTACCGATCGTGATCGTGCTGCATGTGAACGTTGACCCAGCGAACAGTCGTGAATGCCGGTCCGAGTACCGCGCCATTCGTCAAATCAACGGCCAGCTCGAACCTTCGATCGTCGCACGCAGTGCCAGTTGCGTGCGCGGTGCAGGCGATCAGAAAGACTACACAGCGCTTTTCACTTGGTAAGCGACTTCACATGCAATCGCCCACGACTTTGCGTATCACTCATGACAGGTTGGCTTTGAGGGTTGAAATGACTAAGCGAACCCTGTTGATTCTGCTCTCTAGCGGCCTCCTGTTGAGCGCTAATGCCTGGGCCGAACAAAATCAACTCGCGGCACCCAGCAATCAAGTCATTTTTGCCGGACAAACATTGACTCTGGAAAACCACGATCAGCAATGTGCGTTACGCAAACAGGACCAAAGCATCTTGAAACTAGACATGCCGTGGCCGTGTTTTCTGAGCGTCGACCGCAAGGGGCAGCCACGGGTCGAAACCTTCAATAATGCCCAAATCATTATCGTGGAGCATTCCACGCCCGAGCCCCCTCCGAGCCGTGATTGCGACGCTCAGTATCAGGCCATCCGCCAAATCAAAGACCAGCCCATGGAAGTGTCGAAGGTCGCCCATAGTGCTGGCTGTATGACCGGCGTCATGGACCAGAAAAGTTTCGTGGCGCATTTCTCGTGGTAACCGAAATCGCCACCCGCGATCGCCTGCAACCGTCCCTGCTGGACCGGTTGACCGACGACGACCCGAGCAATCCCAAGGAAAGCGCCGACAAGCGCGTGCTCTCCCTGACCCAACTGAAAGCTTCGGTGCTGCGTGACCTGGCGTGGCTGCTCAACACTACTTCGTTGCTCAGCGCCGATGCGACGTTGCACACCCCGGCCGGCACGTCGGTGGTTAACTTCGGGCTGCCGGCGCTGGCCGGCAACTGTGTGTCGAACGTCGATATCGCGGCGCTTGAAGCGCTGATCCACCAGGCCATCGCTACGTTCGAACCGCGAATTCTACGGAACACTTTGCGTGTGCGGGCCCGGGCATCCGCCGAGATGAACCACAACGCCCTGAGTTTCGAGATCGAAGGCGATCTCTGGGCTCAGCCAGTGCCGCTGCGCCTGATGCTGCAGACCGACCTGGACCTGGAATCCGGCCATGTGCGAGTGATCAACGCCGAACAGCGGAGACGCTCATGAACCCGCGCCTGCTGGAACTGTACAACCAGGAATTGCACCACGTGCGCGAAAGCGCGGCGGAGTTCGCCCAGGAATACCCGAAAATCGCCAGTCGGCTGACGTTGTCCGGCATGGACTGCGCCGACCCGTACGTCGAGCGCTTGCTGGAAGGGTTTGCTTATCTGACGGCGCGGGTACAGCTCAAGCTCGATGCCGAATACCCGACCTTCACTCATAACCTGCTCGAAATCGCGTACCCCCATTACCTGGCACCGACACCATCGATGACCGTGGTGCAATTGCAGGCCGACCCCGATGAAGGCTCGCTGAGCAGCGGCTTCCCGCTGCCTCGGGACACGGTCCTGCGCGCCGCCCTGGGCCGCGAAACCCAAACCTGCTGCGAGTACCGCACCGCCCACGCGGTGACGTTGTGGCCGCTGCAGGTCAGCCAGGCCGAATACTTCGGCAACCCGTCCGCCATGCTCGGGCGCTTGGCCGCCAGTGAACCCAAGGCCAAGGCCGGCCTGCGCCTGACCCTGCGCACCGGCGCCGAACTACCGTTCAACAGTCTGGCCCTGGACAACCTGCCGCTGTACCTCAATGGAGCAGACGAGCAGCCCTTCCGCCTCTACGAACAGCTGCTGGGCAACGCCTGCGCCGTGTTCGCCCGTCAGCCCGGTGCCGACTGGGTGGAACGCTTGCCACAGGACGCTCTGCGCTCTCAGGGGTTCGACGATACCGACGCCGCGCTGCCAGTGGTCCCGCGGGCCTTCCAGGGCTATCGCCTGTTGCAGGAATACTTCGCCCTGCCCCACCGCTTTCTGTTTGTCGACTTCACCCAACTGAGCCGGGCGGTCAAACGCTGCGACGGCCAGGAACTGGAATTGATCGTGCTGTTTGACCGCCACGATCCGAGCCTGGAAGGCAGCGTCGGCGCCGCGCAGTTTCTGCCGTTCTGCACCCCGGCCATCAACTTGTTTCCCAAGCGCCTGGATCGCATTCACTTGTCGGAACGGGTCAATGAACACCATGTGATCGCCGACCGCACCCGGCCGATGGATTTCGAGATTCATTCCCTGACCACCCTCACCGGCCACGGCAGCGGCTCCGAGCAGCCTTTTTTGCCGTTTTATGCGGTACGCGATCCGTCTCGCTACGGCCGCGATCAGGCCTGGTACACGGTGCGGCGCGAACCCCGCGTGCTGTCCAGCGGACAGCGGCGCAACGGCCCGCGCTCGACGTATATCGGCAGCGAAACCTTCGTCAGCCTGGTGGACAGCCAGCAGGCGCCTTATCGCCACGACCTGCGCCAACTGGGCGTAACAGCGTTGTGCACCAACCGCGACCTGCCGCTGTTCATGAGTGTGGGCAACAGCAAGACCGACTTCACCCTGGCCGACAGCGCACCTGTGGCGGCGGTGCGCTGCGTGGCAGGCCCGAGCCGTCCACGCGCCAGCCATGCCCACGACGCCAAGGCATGGCGGTTGATCAGCCAGCTGTCGCTGAATTACTTGTCCCTCAGCGAACAAGGCCAGGGCGCCGCCGCCCTGCGCGAACTGCTGCGCCTGTACGGCGACAGCAACGATGCAGCGTTGCAATTGCAGATTGAAGGCCTGCGCGAAGTCAGCAGCAAGGCCTGCACCCGACGCCTGCCGATGTCCGGCCCGATCGTGTTTGGTCGTGGCCTGGAGATCACCCTGGAATTCGATGAAAACGCGTTTCGCGGCACTGGAGTCTTCTTGCTCGGTGCAGTGTTCGAGCGCTTCCTGGCACGCTACGTGTCGATCAACAGTTTTACCGAGACGGTGATCCGTACCACCGAACGCGGCGAGATCATGCGATGGAAAGCCAAGCCCGGACGCCGTCCGACCCTGTGAGTACCCTGGACGCGATGCACCAGGAACCCTGGGAATACGACTTCTTCCAGGCGTTGCGGCGCATCGAGTGCGAATCGCCTGAACTGCCGCGCCTGGGCCATTCGTTGCGTCTGGCCGATGATCCGCTGCGTCTTGGGCAACAGGCCGATTGCACCTTCGCCCCGGCGACCCTGGCGTCGGTACAGCCGGGCGTCGACGGTGCGCCGGCGCGCCTGGAGCAGTTCTTTTTCGGCCTCGGCGGCCCCAACGGTCCGTTGCCGCTGCACCTCACCGAATATGTGCGCGAACGTCAGCGCAACAACGCCGACAGCACCAGTAAGCGCTTCCTGGATGTGTTCCATCACCGCCTGCTGAGCCTGTTTTATCGGGCCTGGGCCGAAGCGCGGCCGACGGTCAGCCATGATCGCCCGGACGACGACTACTGGTCGGCACGCCTGGCAGCACTGAGCGGCCGCGGCATGCCGAGCCTGCTCAAACAAGGGCTGATCCCCGACACGGCGAAGTTGCATTACAGCGGTCATCTGTCGGCACAAACCCGCTACCCGGATGGTTTGAAGGCCATTCTCAGCGAGTACTTCGGCCTGCCGGTGGAGATCGAAGAGTACGTCGGCCAATGGCTGGAACTGCCGGAACGCAGCCGCGTGGGCGCCAGCGCCCATCGATTGGGCGTGGATTTTTGCCTGGGCCGTTACGTCTGGGATCGCCAGCACAAATTCCGCATTCGCCTGGGGCCACTCAAGCTGGATGACTACATGAGCATGCTGCCCGGTAGCCAACCCTTCAATGAGCTGGTGGCCTGGGTGGCCGAATACCTGGGCCATGAACTGGACTGGGACCTGAACCTGATTCTGAAACAGCCCGAAGTACCGGCGCTGCAACTCAATCGCCAGTTCCGCCTGGGTTTCAATACCTGGCTGGGCAAGCCCGAAAAAGATGCCAAGGACTTAATACTGGCCCGGCATTACGCCGAGCAGGCCAACACCTCACAAACCTCAAGGAGCCAAGAGCATGGGTGAAATCAGTCGCGCCGCGTTGTTCGGTAAACTCAACAGCGTGGCCTACAAAGCCATCGAAGCCGCCACCGTGTTCTGCAAGCTGCGCGGTAACCCTTATGTGGAACTGGCCCACTGGTTTCATCAGTTGCTGCAATTGCAGGACTCGGACCTGCACCGCCTCATCCGTCAGTTCAATATCGAGCCGGCGCGCCTGGCCCGGGATCTGACCGACGCCCTGGACCGTTTGCCACGGGGCTCGACTTCAATCACTGACTTGTCCTCCCATGTGGAAGAAGCCGTGGAGCGTGGCTGGGTCTACGGCAGCCTGATGTTCGGCGAAAGCCAGGTGCGTACCGGTTACCTGGTGCTGGGCATCCTCAAGACGCCGAGCCTGCGCCATGGGCTACTGGGGCTGTCGGCAGAGTTCGACAAGATCAAGGCCGAGGCCCTGAGCGAGCGTTTTGACGAATACGTCGGTGACTCGCCGGAAAATGCGCTCAGCGCCAGTGATGGTTTCAACGCCGGCAGCGTGCCTGGTGAAGCCAGCGGCGCCATGGCCCCCAGCGCCATGGGCAAGCAGGAAGCGCTCAAGCGTTTTACCGTCGACCTCACTGAGCAGGCTCGCAGCGGCAAGCTTGACCCGATTGTCGGGCGTGACGAAGAGATCCGCCAACTGGTGGACATCCTCATGCGCCGTCGGCAGAACAACCCGATTCTGACCGGTGAAGCCGGCGTCGGTAAAACCGCCGTGGTCGAAGGTTTTGCCCTGCGCATCGTCGCCGGTGACGTGCCGCCGGCGCTCAAGGATGTGGAATTGCGCAGCCTCGACGTCGGCCTGTTGCAGGCCGGCGCGAGCATGAAAGGTGAATTCGAACAGCGCCTGCGCCAGGTCATCGAAGACGTCCAGGCCTCGCCAAAACCGATCATCCTGTTTATCGACGAAGCCCACACGCTGGTCGGTGCCGGTGGCGCTGCCGGCACCGGGGACGCGGCCAACCTGCTCAAACCCGCCTTGGCCCGGGGCACCCTGCGCACCGTGGCCGCCACGACCTGGGCCGAGTACAAGAAGCATATCGAGAAAGACCCGGCCCTGACTCGCCGCTTCCAGGTGGTGCAAGTCGCCGAGCCGTCCGAAGACAAAGCGCTGTTGATGATGCGCGGCGTGGCCTCGACCATGGAAAAACACCATCAGGTGCAGATCCTTGACGAAGCCCTGGAAGCCTCGGTCAAGTTGTCCCATCGCTACATCCCGGCGCGTCAGTTGCCGGACAAATCCGTGAGCCTGCTGGACACCGCTTGCGCCCGGGTCGCCATCAGCCTGCACGCCGTGCCGGCCGAAGTGGACGACAGCCGTCGCCGCATCGAGGCGCTGGAAACCGAACTGCAAATCATCGCCCGCGAGCACGCCATCGGCATCGTCGTCGGCGCCCGCCAGAGCAACAGCGAAAACCTTCTGGCCGCCGAGCGCGAACGCCTGGCCGAACTGGAAAGCCGCTGGGCCGAAGAGAAAACCCTGGTGGACGAACTGCTCGCCACCCGCACCACCCTGCGCGAAAGCGTCGGCGTGGTAGACCGCGACGTTGGCAGTGAAGACAGCCACGTCCTGCGCGAAAAACTGGTGGACCTGCAACAGCGTCTCAGTGCCCTGCAAGGGGAAACCCCGCTGATTCTGCCGACGGTCGATTACCAGGCCGTGGCCTCGGTGGTCGCCGACTGGACCGGCATTCCGGTGGGCCGCATGGCCCGTAACGAACTGGAAACCGTGCTCAACCTCGACCAGCACCTGAAGAAACGCATCATCGGCCAGGACCACGCCTTGCAGATGATCGCCAAGCGCATCCAGACCTCCCGGGCCGGCCTCGACAACCCGAGCAAGCCGATTGGCGTATTCATGCTCGCCGGCACTTCCGGCGTGGGCAAGACCGAAACCGCCCTGGCCCTGGCCGAAGCCATGTATGGCGGCGAGCAGAACGTCATTACCATCAACATGAGTGAGTTCCAGGAAGCCCACACCGTGTCCACCCTCAAGGGCGCGCCACCAGGCTATATCGGCTATGGCGAAGGCGGCGTGCTGACCGAAGCCGTGCGGCGCAAACCCTACAGCGTGGTGCTGCTGGACGAGGTGGAAAAGGCCCACCCGGACGTGCATGAGATCTTTTTCCAGGTCTTCGACAAAGGCGTGATGGAGGACGGTGAAGGACGGGTGATCGACTTCAAGAACACCTTGATCCTGCTGACCACCAACGCTGGCACCGAGCTGATTGCCCAGGTCTGCAAAGACCCGCAAAACGTGCCCGAGCCCGAAGAGATCGCCAAGGCCCTGCGCCAGCCGCTGCTGGAGATTTTCCCGCCGGCATTGCTGGGCCGCTTGGTGACCATTCCGTACTACCCGCTCAGCGACGAGATGCTCAAGGCCATTACCCGCCTGCAACTCAACCGCATCAAAAAGCGCGTGGAGAACACCCACAAAGTGGCCTTCGATTACGACGACGCGGTGATCGACCTGATCGTCTCCCGCTGCACCGAAACCGAAAGTGGCGGGCGAATGATCGACACCATCCTGACCAACAGTCTGTTGCCGGACATGAGCCGCGAGTTCCTCACCCGCATGCTCGAAGGCAAAGCGCTGGCAGGGGTGCGGATCAGCGCCCGGGATAACGAATTGCACTACGACTTCAGCGACGCGGCCTGACCGGTCTGGAACACGGTCAATGTGGGAGCGGGCTTGCTCGCGAAGGCGGACTGACATTCAACATTGATGCTGGATGTCATGGCCCCTTCGCGAGCAAGCCCGCTCCCACACTAAGTCCGGTTCCGGCAGTAAGAAAGCAACGAAACGTTTACGGGATAACTGATGCTATTCAAGCAACTCTCACGTCTGGCAAAAATCACCAGCCCCCTGGGGCCGGATGTGCTGTTGCTCAAGGACATGGGCGGCGGCGAAGAGCTGGGGCGGCTGTTCAACTATGAGCTGCAATTGCACTCGCTGGACAACGCCATCGACCTCAACCAGTTGCTGGGCAAACCCATGTGCCTGAGCCTGCAACTGGACGGCGGTGGCGAGCGCTATTTCCATGGCATAGTTGCCCGTTGCAGCCAGAACGTCGACCAGGGCCAGTTCGCCAGCTACCAGGCCACGCTGCGGCCTTGGCTTTGGCTGCTGACCCGCACCTCCGATTGCCGGATTTTCCAGAACCTGACCATCCCGCAGATCATCAAGCAGGTGTTTCGCGACCTGGGTTTTTCCGACTTCGAAGATGCCCTGAGCCGGCCCTATCGCGAGTGGGAATACTGCGTGCAGTATCGCGAAACCAGCTTTGATTTCGTCAGCCGCCTGATGGAGCAGGAAGGGATCTACTACTTCTTCCGCCATGAACAGGGTCGTCATGTGCTGGTGTTGGCCGATGCCTATGGCGCCCACACCAGCGTGCCCGGCTACGCTTCGGTGCCCTACTACCCCAAGAATGAACAGCAGCGCGAACGCGATCACATTCACGACTGGCACCTGGCCCAGGAAGTCCAGCCAGGCTCGCTGGAACTCAACGACTATGACTTCCAGCGCCCCAGCGCGCGAATTGACGTGCGCTCGGCCATGCCTCGTCCGCACACCGCCGGCGACTATCCGCTGTACGACTATCCCGGCACCTATGTGCAAAGTGCAGACGGCGAACATTACGCCCGCACCCGCATCGAAGCCTTGCAGACCTTGCACGAACAGGTCGAGTTCGCCGGCAACGCCCGGGGCCTGGGGTCGGGACATTTGTTCAGCCTCACGGGCTTCAGCCGCCAGGACCAGAACCGCGAATACCTGATCGTCGGCGCCCGTTACTACGTCGCCCAGGAAAGCGGGGAAACCGGCGGCGCTGGCGCTTCGGCTCAGTTCGAAAGCAGCCTGACCTGCATCGACGCGCAACAAAGCTACCGCCCCCTGCCCAACACCCACCGGCCTATCGTCAAAGGCCCGCAGACCGCACTGGTGGTTGGCCCCAAGGGCGAGGAAATCTGGACCGACCAGTTCGGCCGGGTGAAGGTGCATTTCTATTGGGACCGTCACGACCAGTCCAACGAAAACAGTTCGTGCTGGATTCGCGTGTCGCAATCCTGGGCCGGTAAAAACTGGGGTTCAATGCAGATCCCACGAATCGGCCAGGAAGTGATCGTCAGCTTCCTCGAAGGCGACCCGGACCGGCCGATCATCACCGGCCGCGTCTACAACGCCGAACAGACCGTGCCCTACGACTTGCCGGAAAACGCCACCCAAAGCGGCATGAAAAGCCGTTCGAGCAAGGGCGGCACACCGGCGAACTTCAACGAAATCCGCATGGAAGACAAGAAAGGCGCCGAGCAGCTGTACATCCATGCCGAGCGCAATCAGGACATCGTGGTCGAGGTGGATGAAAGCCACTCGGTGGGCCACGACCGCAACAAGAGCATCGGGCATAACGAGACGGTGACCATTGGCAACAACCGCCTGCGTATCGTCAAACAGGAAGACATTCTTTCGGTGGGCCAGCGCAAGACCGACAGCATCAGCCAGAGCTACGTCATTGAAGTGGGCGAGAACCTGCGGCTGGTCTGTGGTGAAAGCATCCTGGAACTCAATGCCAGCGGCCAGATCAACCTGACCGGCGTGCAAATCAGCTTCTATGCCAGCGGTGATGCCGAGTTCAACACCGGCGGCGTGCTGCACCTGAACAACGGCGGCGGCGCTGGCGCCACGCCTGACGGCCAAGGCGTCAAGGCCAGCATCGACGCCAACATCAACGCCGCGTTTCCCAAGCCCAAGGGCTAATCACGAGATCTGTGTTCCATGACTTACCGAATCAATGAATTCCAGTTCCAACTGCCGGCAGGCGAACTGCAAGACGCGTCGATCAACATCCTCAAGTTTCCTGAACTGGGCACTTCGCTGATTGTCAGCCGCAGCTTGCTGGCCGAGGGCGAAACCCTGCAAAGCAACTTCGACGACCAGCTCAAGCGCCTGGAAAAACAAGTGCAAGACTTGCGTTTTCAACCGGGCGTTGCCGTGCGTCTGGGGGCCAGCCAGGAAGTCGAAGGCATCGAGTTGCGCAGCCAGTTCAACAAGGGCAACGACAAAGTCTTCCAATACCAGTTGGCACTGGTGTTGCCCGGCACCCGCAAGATGCTCGCCCTGAGCTACGTGAAGGCCGAGAAACTTGGCGATGCCGAAGCCGCGCATTGGGCGACCATCAAGAGTTCGCTGTTGTTCGACGTTCCGGCCTGATGAGCACCTTGCATGTCTGATGCACTCTGGGCCGCCCGACTGGGCGACGCGCTCGATCACACCTCGATGATGGCCGACATCCTCGGCGGCGTGCTCGAGGTCGCGGCCAACATCGCGATCACTGCGCTGGCCACCGCTGCCGTGGTGGCGGCCACCGGCATCACCGTCGTCACTGGCGGGTTGGGGTGCTTCGTACTCGGCCTGGTGGTGGGCACGATCGTCGGCCTTGCCATGAGCAAGACCGGGGCCGACAAAGGCTTGAGTAACCTGTGCGAGAGCTTCAGCAACGCGCTGTTTCCACCCACGGTGCAGGCGAACATTCTCACCGGCTCCACCAACACCCTCACCAACAACATTCCCGCCGCCCGCGCCGCCGGAGCGATCCCATCCCATGTCGCGCCGGCCGGCACCGAGCTGGAAATGCCCGAGCCGGAAGCCGAAGCCAGCTACCTGGACATGGCCGAAAGCTTCTTCTCCCAGATGTGGCGCCCCACCGTTGCCACCCCGGCGCCAGGCGCGGTGCCCAAGCCGCTGGACCTGCTCGTCTGCATGAAGCATCCGCCAATGCCGCCGCAGTTTATGGCCGAGGGCTCGGACAAGGTCACCATCAACGGCCAGCCCGCCGTGCGCAGCGGCGACCGCAGCACCTGCGATGCCAAGGTGGTGTCGTCCGGGCTGATCTCCTCCAACGTGACCATTGGCGGCGGTTCGGTGGTGGTACGTGAGATCCGCAGCGGCAAGACCCCGGGCGTAGGGCTGGCAGTCACTGCGTTGCTGATGCTCAAGGGTGGCAAGGGTAAGTTCTTCAGCAAATTGCCGTGCATGCTGATCGGTGGCGCGACGTCGATGGCCGTCAGCAGCGCGATGGGCGCCCTGGCCAACGCCGCCATGGGCTCGTCGAACCCGGTGCATGCGGCGACCGGGGCCAAGGTGCTGGGGGGCGATGAAGAGCTGGATTTCGTGTTGCCCGGCATCTTGCCGATGGATTGGCAACGCTTCTACAACAGCCGTGACGAGCGACGCGACGGGATGTTTGGCGCGGGTTGGAGTGTGTCCTACGAGGTGCGGGTGGAAATCCTGCCTCACCCCGAGGGTGGCGAAACGCTGGTCTACATCGATGAACAGGGCCGGCGCATCGACATGGGTTCGATCCCTTTGGGCGGCGCGGTGTTCAGTGCGGGCGAAGGGCTGAGTGTTCGACGCCACGTTAATGGGCAGTTGTTGATTGAAAGCGATGACGGTGTGTACCGCTTGTTCAATCCGACGCCGGGCAATACAGCGCTGCTACGCCTTGATCAATTGGGCGACCGCAATGACAACCGCATCCATCTCGACTATGACGAAACCGGACGCTTGGTGCGACTGCGCGACACCTTCGATCTGGTGCAGGTCGAGCTGATTCGCGAACGCGAACGCGTGGCTCGGGTTGAACGCCTGTACCCCGACCAACACCGCGAAGTACTCGCCAGCTATGGCTACGACGCAGCGGGCGATCTGGCCGAAGTGCGCGACGCCACCGACCAGGTACAACGGCGCTTCAGCTACGACGCCGGACGGCGAATGGTCGAGCACCAGTTGCCCACCGGGCTGCGCTGCTTCTATGAATGGGCGCTGATTGAAGACCTGGAATGGCGCGTGGTCCGGCACTGGACCGACGAGGGCGACGCTTACCGGTTCGACTATGACCTCGGCACCGGTGTCACGCGCATCACCGATAGCTTGCAACGCGTCAGTACGCGGCGCTGGAACAGCCAGCACCAGATCACCGAATACACCGACAACCTCGGCCAGACCTGGCAGTTCGAATGGAACGACGAGCGCCAGTTGCTCAACGCCACCGACCCACAGGGCGGTCGCTATGAATACAGCTACGACGAGGCCGGCAACCTGATCGGCGAAACCGACCCTCTGGGACGCAGCGAGTCGACCCTATGGCTTGAACTCTGGGCTTTGCCGCTGGTGGACACCGACGCCGCCGGCAACAGCTGGCAGTATCGCTACGATCAGCGCGGCAACTGCATCGCCGAAACCGATCCGCTGGGCCACATCACCCGCTACCGCTACGACACCCACGGCCAGGTCGTCGAGATCATCGACGCCACTGGCAAAAGCAAGAAACTGCACTGGAACCCGTTCGGCCAACTGGTCGAACACATTGATTGCTCGGGTTACCCGACGCGGTTCAGCCACGACCACCGAGGCTATCTGCAGACCATCACCGACGCCCTCGGCGAACGCACCCAGTTCAGCTACGACGCCCAGGGACGATTGCTCAGCAGCCAATTGCCGGACGGGCGCACCGAGCAGTATCAGCGCGACGTCAGCGGCCAGTTGACCGGTTATACCGATCCGGCCGGGCACACCACGCTCTATCAACACAACCGCCGCGGCCAGGTGCGCCAGCGCACCGACGCCCACGGCCGACAGGTGCAATTCGGGTACGACAGCTACGGGCGGCTGCAAACTCTGATCAATGAGAACGGCGAAAGTTATCGGTTTGCCTGGGATGCCGGCGATCGGCTGACCGAACAACAGGATCTGGATGGCAGCGCCAAGCGCTACACCTATGACCTGCTGGATAACGTCTCGGCGGTGACGGCTGTTCCGGCGCCTTTCGGCAACGGTTTGGCCATCGTCCCCGAGACGCCTCTGGCCCCCATCGTTCATCGACTGGAACGCGACGCCGTCGGCCGGCTGATCGCCAAAATCACCGACGATGGCCGCACCGACTACACCTACGACCCATTGGACCAGCTCACTGCCGTCACCTTCACCGACCACCACAGCAACGCACAAACCCTGAGCTTCGCCTACGACGCCCTCGGCCAGTTGCTCGCAGAACAAAGCGCAGCCGGCAGCCTGCACCACCACTACGACGAACTCGGCAACCTGATCCAGACCCAACTGCCCGACGGCCGCTGGCTCAATCGCCTCTACTACGGCAGCGGCCACCTGCATCAGATCAACCTCGACGGCCAGGTCATCAGCGACTTCGAACGCGACCGCCTGCACCGCGAAGTGCTGCGCACCCAAGGCCAGATCAGCACCCGCAGCGAATACGACCGCAGCGGCCGTTTACGCTCACGCCAACGCCGACACACCAGCCAACCCTCGCTGATGCCGGCCGCCGTGCAGAAACATTTCGAGTACGACCCCGCCGACAACCTGATCGGTAAACTCGACCAACAACCCGCTGCGCAACACCGCCAACTGCTGCACTACGACGCCACCGGCCGCATCATCGCCAGCCAGGACAGCCTGCACGGCCAGCGCGAAACCTTCGCCTACGACGCCGCCGCCAACCTGCTGGACGGCCCGCAACCCGGCACCGGGTTGGTGGTGCACAACAAACTGCTGACCTATCAGGACAAGCGTTATCGATATGACGCGTTTGGCCGGATGATCGAAAAACGCAGCGCTAAATGGGGCCTGCAACGCTTTGCCTACGACGCCGAAAGCCGGTTGATTGAAGTGCGCAATGACAACGGCAGCGTGCTCAGAATGACCTACGACCCGCTGGGCCGACGCATCGAAAAAACCGAGCACGACAGCAACGGTTATCCACTGGGAGAAACCCGCTTCACCTGGGACGGCCTGCGCTTATTGCAGGAACATCGCCATCAACAGACCAGCCTCTACCTCTACGAAGACGAAGGTTACGAACCCCTCGCCCGGGTTGACGGGACAGGCCCGCTGCAAAAAATCCGCTATTACCACAACGACCTCAACGGCCTGCCGGAACAACTCACCGAAGCGGACGGCCACAACGTCTGGCAGGCGACTTATCGGGTGTGGGGCAACACGTTAGAAGAGGTGCGTGAGCCGTATTACATTGAAGAGCAGAACCTGCGGTTTCAGGGTCAGTACCTGGACCGGGAGACGGGGCTGCATTTCAATACGTTCAGGTTTTATGATCCGGATGTGGGGCGGTTTACGACGCCGGATCCGATTGGGTTGGCCGGGGGAATCAATCTATATCAATATGTACTCAATCCATTTGGGTGGATAGACCCGCTTGGACTCAAGTCTTGTGGCAGCGGACCGAAATGGACAAAGAAAGGTTGGAAACATGTTTACGAGCGTCACTTTAGAACTCCGGGCTCACGCTGGTCGCATAAGAGCAAGTTTACTGTCGGCAACGAGCAAAAATTGAAACGCATGGTGAACAAAACAATTAAACGAGGCACAGAGACTTATCAGAAAGATAAGCAGGGCAATACAAAATACGAATATGATTTCGGAAAACCCGTTGGATCTCGCACCAACAAGCAAACCGGCATCGTTGAGCATCAAAATAAAATGACTGTTATCCTCAATAAACACGGCGAAGTGGTAACAGCCTTCCCGTCCTAAAAACTAGGTACCCCTATGCCACTCGATTTTATGGCTTCAGAAAGTCAAAAAAGCATCAATGAAAAAACCTCCGTATTTTCTCTGAGTGAAAACGCACACGATATTCTGCTGAGCATCGCAAAACCCAAAAAAGACTTCCCGAAAATACATAAATTTTCCGATTACTACTCCGACACCAGCATACTTTTTGGCGAAATAAAACCTCTGATAATTGAAATTGAAAACGCAATGAAAACCGGAAAACCAAATTCAGGCGAGTTGAACAACTTAATCAAGTTCCTAAATAAAACCTACGATGAAAATTTGAACTTATACATTTATTGCGATTAAATCAGCCTTTTTCTATACGAGGACGAATACTACGAACCCCTGGCCCGCGTCGACGGCACCGGCCCGCTGCAAAAAATCCGCTACTACCACAACGACCTCAACGGCCTCCCCGAACTACTCTCGGAAACCGACGGCCACACCGTCTGGCAGGCCACTTATCGGGTCTGGGGCAATACCGTTAAAGAGGTCCGCGAACCGTACTACATCGAAGAGCAGAACCTGAGGTTTCAGGGCCAATACCTGGATCGGGAGATTGGGCTGCACTACAACACGTTCCGGTTTTATGATCCGGATGTGGGGCGGTTTACTACGCCGGATCCGATTGGGTTGGCGGGAGGACTGAATTTTTACAGTTATGCCCCAAACCCCCTGACCTGGATAGATCCGCTTGGGCTATACAATGGTGAAGGATCTCGCGACCTAGGGAAATATCATGTATTCCATGAGCACTCACTGAACGCGTCCGAATACAAAATGACTGACGCAGAGCACTTTAGCCGCGCAAATGAATCTGTTTACAAACGAATGCAAACAGATCCGGACTTTAAACGTCAAATGCAAACTAAATACCCTGGCACTGTAGAGCATGTGCAACCACGACCGAATGGGACGTTCAGAGGAACCTCCCCAGCCAATATGACTTGGCATCATGGAAACAAACCAGGCTCATTACAGCTAGCCGACTTCAATGATCATAAAACGTATCATAAAATCTACCACCCTGATGGTAAAGGCGGTCGAAATAAATGGGGCGGCGGTACGAAATGTCGAAAATAAGGAGTACTTATGATAACCATTAATGGCTTTGACGAACTTCTGCAAAAATGTAATGACCTACCCAATGTCGGCTGGTTATATGTGGATACTGATTTTGATTTGGAGTCAAAAAACGACATCCTAAATAAAAAATATTACCTTGCAGAAAATGACGACGAAGAAATGGAGTTCGATGACAAATGCGGAACATTTCTTGAGTCTCCAATACTCAAAGCGATCATTGAAAATAAAACAGAACATCATCCAAACGCCAGCAAAGAAGAACTACTGAAAGCAGTTACTTATTATTTGGAAAACGATGACTTTCTAGACTAGATTAGAAAAGGAGCCGGAAGAGCTAAACAACTTCCGGCTTTACTTTTTAGCGAAAACCATAACATGCATGTTTGGATAAAAAACGGGAATAAGTTCTTCTACCGAGAGACCTGGCTGCACTCAACACGCTCCGGCTTTATGATCCGGATATGGGGCGGTTCGACCTAACAAAAGACTCTCCAGCTTATGTTAATGGCACTCTCATGAATGGTGGAACTTAAATATGATTGACTTCACAGCAGATATAAAACCCAAGCACTCCATAGCAAACATCATATTAGGGGGAAACATCTCCAGCTATATCGATGAATTATATAGAACGTATAGTATCAAGATAAAAAACTATAACCTACCAGACGGTGAAACGAGGGTGGCTTATGTAGTAAATAATACCATCACTATAGCAACTCTTTCTGATGGAACAATATTCTCAATTGGCTGCAATGTACATTACCAAGGACTTTACAGAGATGTACTTTCTACAGGAATGTCTTTTGGCCAAATAAAAAAACTTACCAAGCGCCAACGGGTTTTTAATGGCTCAGTAATTATCGATGATGACTTTGGATTTTCCTATGTATTACCCGCTCCTTATGATGAGATAGCCGATAGCATTAAGGACATACCTATGGATTTGATTCTAAATGAAATATATATTTCTGACTTTTCCTCTTGGCAGTAGCCCCGCGTCAAGAGATTGATCCAAAAAATGGCGAGGCGAATTTTCTCTGATACCTGCGTTCTTTACTCAAGGTTCACTCAACTCCGTGCCTGAGGACCCAAAACGCTCTAGTGCCTGCCCGCACTTGTTTAAAACGCCTCAAGGTTACTTCCTGCAAGCTACAACACCTTGCGTCGTTGCCTACAGCTACGCCAGAATCCGCCGGCTTGTGCGCTTTGGGGCCGGTCGGTAACTTGATTCGGGTCACTGATCGTCAGTGGTCGGGTTTAGTCGCCCGCTGGTAATTGAAGTTGTACAAGCGCCCGTCAGACAGGTATTTCCTACCTGCATTTGATGGTAGCTGTGCGTAGGGCACCTTCGGGTGCGCCGGCTTCTTCAATTCCCCGGTCCGACTAACCTGCGTACAGCTGCCACCCCTTCGTTTAGTCGGCGAAGTGGTGTCAGCATCACTCAAGGAATTGAAGATCATGTTTAAAGTTACACCCAACCCACCGGACACCGATCCGGTCTCCCCATACGAAAGCCCCGATTCAAAAAAACTCAACGACGCCACCGAACGCGCCCTCGACCACCACTTCCCGCCAGCCGAACCAAAGCCACCGAAACGCAAAGGCCAACTCTTCAGCGTCTGCCCGGGCATCAACACTGAAGCCCTCCTCGCCAATGCCTCGGAAGATATCTTGTCCATCAGCGCCATCGCCGCCGACCTCGCCGACGACGTGGACGGTTCACGCCGCTCCGTAGCCCTGTCGCTCAGCCGCTTGGCCGATGGGGTGCATTTGTTGGTGGAGCGAGCGCTGGACCACCTGAATGAGCCGGAAATAGCAGCGATTCTTGCCAGGAAACAAAGCCGAGTCGGCTGATCCGCCAGACAGAAAAAATGGGCACCCAACCTCGTTGGCGTGCCCATTTTTTATCCCGCTCACCCGCTATGCGGGAAGTCGGTGCGTGTTACGGATTAACGCTGTCTTTCAACGACTTGCCTGGCTTGAACGCAACAGTGTTGCTGGCCTTGATTTTGACTGGCTCACCGGTCTGCGGGTTTTTGCCCGTACGGGCACCGCGATGGCGTTGCAGGAAGGTGCCGAAGCCCACCAGCGTGACGCTGTCTTTGCGGTGCAGAGCGCCGGTGATTTCTTCGAGAACGGCGTTGAGGACGCGGTTGGCCTGTTCTTTGGTGAGGTCTGCTTTTTCCGCAATTGCAGCGGCGAGTTCTGGTTTACGCATTAGTGAAGCCCCTTTGACGGTTTTTTGTTGTTATGTCCGTGCTGTTCTCGTTGGAACAGCGCCTAAGGCGCCGCAGGTGCTCTACTCTGCGGCAGACGGGAGTGAGAATGGCACGCGCTTTAGAGCGGCGCCAGTCTCCCCGCGACCTTTGTGGGGGCAAAAGCGGGGTGATTCCGACAGAACGACCGCTATTTACGCCAGCAAGGCGGGAAGCTCTTTGTTCAGGGCGAGTTTTTCCATCACCGCCGCGCCTGTCAGGGCATAGCCCAGTAATTGGCCGGCGCTGTCGCGGCACAGCACCTTGATGTCCGCGCCCTGCCCTTCGACCGTCCAGACGCCTTCCGCGCCCCGCGGTGGTGGCGAAACCACCAATGGGCAGACCGGTGTTTTCACGGTGATCGGCATCGGGCCATAACTCACCGCCGTAGGGTTTCCGGCGAGGGTCTGGGCCAGCGCTCTCGCACAGCTCATGAGGGGCATGACGTACAACAGATTCAGCCCGTCGACCTCGGCGCAGTCGCCCAGGGCGTAAATGTTGGCGTGAGAGGTTTTCAGGTGACGGTCCACCACCACGCCGCGATTGACCTGCAGCCCGGCAGCGGCCGCCAGGTCAATGCGCGGACGCAGACCGATGGCCGACACCACCACATCGCAAGGGATGACCTGGCCGTCGGACAGGTGCGCTTCCAGGCCGTCCGCCACTCGCTGCAAGCGATTGAGCACCGGCCCGAGGTGGAAGCGCGCGCCCAAGCCTTCTAGCCCGGCCTGGACCGCAGCGGCCGCCGCCGGGTGCAGCAAGGTCGGCATGACCTGCTCGCACGGTGCAACCAGTTGCACCTCGTAACCACCGAGCATCAGGTCGTTGGCGAATTCGCAGCCGATCAAACCGGCGCCCAGTAGCAACACCCGGCGCTTGCCGGCCGCGGCCGCGCGAAAACGTGCGTAGTCTTCAAGGTCGTTGATCGGGAAAACGGCTTCGGCCGCGTCGCCTTCGATCGGCACCCGCACGGTTTCCGCGCCCCAGGCCAGGATCAGGTCGCGGTAGATCACCGCCTCTTCACCAATCCACAGGCGTTTGTGGCCTGGATCGATACCGCTGATGCGCGTGTGGGTGCGCACTTCGGCCTTCAATTGCTCGGCCATGGCGCCCGGTTCGGCCATGCTCAGGCCGTCGGCGTCTTTATTCTTGCCGAAGCCGGTGGAGAGCATCGGCTTGGAGTAGGAGCGCCCATCATCTGCGGTAATCAGCAGCAGCGGGGTTTCGCCATCGAGTTTGCGAAACTCCCGGGCCAGGTTGTAGCCAGCCAGCCCAGTGCCGACGATCACGACAGGTGCGTTCATTCCTTGCTCCTTGCTTGTCTTAGTTGATTTCAATCATTTCGAAATCCATCTTGCCCACGCCGCAGTCCGGGCACAGCCAGTCTTCCGGCACGTCCTGCCACGGTGTGCCCGCCGCAATACCGTCGTCCGGCCAGCCCTCGGCTTCGTTATAGATCAGGCCGCAGACCACACATTGCCACTTTTTCATTCAGGTATTTCCTCGGGATTCAGGCTTTTGCCGGCGCGAACGGTCGATAGGTGGAGCGCTGCCGTCCGGCTCAGGGCGTTTTGTACTGATCGCGCCCGGCAGATGCAAGCCTGTTCGGCGCAACGGCAGGCCGGTTCAATCAAAAGCGTCGTCTGACATGGTAAGCTCGCCGCCTCATTTGCTGCCAATAATGACTCACTGTGCCGCACTCAAAATTCCCCTCCCCGACGCCGCTCTGGCTCTCTCGAAGCCAACTGACGCCCCTCCCCGACACGTCTACGCTCGATTGGTTGTTCGATGAAGGATCGCTGACCCGGCGCCTGATCCGTCTGTCTAATGATGGCTTCAGCGTCACGCCGCTGTTCGAAGGCTGGCAACCGCTGCGCGCCGATGAATGTGCCGCGCTGGAGCTGGCCGAAGGCAGTGAAGGCTGGGTGCGCGAGGTGTATCTGCGCGGGCACGGTGAAGCCTGGGTGTTTGCCCGCAGCGTGGCAGCGCGTAGCGCGTTGCAGGGCGACGGGTTGCATATGGATGAATTGGGCAGCCGTTCGCTGGGCGAATTGCTGTTTTGTGATCAGGCATTTCAGCGCCGGGCCATTGAGGTTTGTCACTATCCTCAGGCATGGCTACCGATGGATGCTCAGGCGCCTGAATTATGGGGCCGGCGCTCGCGTTTCGACCGCGGCGCCTTGAGCGTGCTGGTGGCCGAGATCTTCCTGCCGACCTTATGGAACGCCGCCCGCGCCCATCCGGAGAATTGCTGATGTACCAGAGCCTGCTCAAGTCCCTGAATCGCTTGAACCCACGGGCCTGGGATTTCATTCAGCTGACCCGCATGGACAAGCCGATCGGCATTTATCTGCTGCTGTGGCCAACGCTGTGGGCACTCTGGATTGCCGGTGAAGGTTCGCCTTCATTGGCCAATATCGTGATTTTCGTGCTCGGCGTGGTACTGACCCGTGCCGGCGGTTGCGTGATCAACGATTGGGCGGACCGTAAGGTCGACGGCCACGTGAAACGCACCGAACAGCGGCCACTGGTAAGCGGCAAGATCAGCTCCAAAGAAGCCCTGGTGTTCTTTGCGGTGCTAATGGGCGTGAGCTTTTTGCTGGTGCTGTGTACTAACGCGAAGACCATGTGGCTGTCGCTGGGCGGTTTGGCCCTGGCGTTCAGTTATCCATTTATGAAGCGCTACACCTACTACCCGCAAGTGGTGCTAGGCGCGGCGTTTTCCTGGGGCATGCCGATGGCATTCACAGCCGAAACCGGTGAATTGCCGGCGGCGGCCTGGTTATTGTGGATCGCCAACTTGTTGTGGACCGTTGGCTACGACACCTATTACGCCATGACCGACCGCGACGACGATCTGAAAATCGGGGTGAAATCGACGGCGATTCTGTTTGGCGACGCCGACAGGGCGATCATTCTGACCCTGCAAGGATTGGCACTGGGGTGTTTGCTTTTGGCGGGTTCGAAATTCCAGCTCGGCGGCTGGTTCCACCTTGGATTGCTGGCGGCGGCGGGTTGTTTTGCGTGGGAGTTCTGGTACACCCGCAGCAAGGACCGGATGCGCTGCTTCCAGGCGTTTTTGCACAATCATTGGGCCGGGTTGGCGATTTTCGTGGGGATTGTGCTGGATTACGCGTTGCACTGAAGGTAATGAGGGCAGATCCGCTCCCCGTGACCAGGTCCGAGGAGCGGATTACACGGGTCAGTGCTTCGGCATGTGCCACATATCCTTGTAACCTTCGCCCTTCATATCGCCAGGCTTCATGTCCATTTTGTAGGTGTACATCGGCTTGCCGTCATAAGCCCACTGCATCGTGCCGTCATCACGCTTGATGATCGTCCATTCACCTTCGGCCTTGGCGCCCGCTGGAGCCATCATCGGTGGCCACATCTTGGCGCACTCGGCATTACACATCGACTTACCGCCAGTGTCCTTGTCGAACGTGTAAACGGTCATACCCTTGTGGTCGACCATCATGCCGTCCTTCATCATGGCCGGTTCGGCGGCAAAGGCCAGGGACGGCAGCGTTAGCGCAGCCGTGACCAGCAGGGCCTTCCAGGATTGAGCAATGTGATTCATGGAAACCTTCCTCTTGTGGTTGTCAGGATTCGGACTTAGAGCTTAGTTCAGGATCACGCCAATCGCAGGACGGCTAAAATACTGTCACACGACTGCAATAATTCCGTTATCTAATGCGGCGCAAGACAGTTAAATGACAAGAGGATTAAGGCATGGTTGGCAGGAGCATTCTGATCGTCGACGACGAAGCGCCCATTCGCGAAATGATCGCCGTTGCGTTGGAGATGGCCGGCTATGACTGCATGGAGGCTGAGAACTCGCAGCAGGCTCACGCCATCATTGTCGACCGCAAGCCGGACCTGATCCTGCTCGACTGGATGCTGCCCGGCACGTCCGGCATCGAGCTGGCCCGACGCCTCAAGCGCGATGAGCTGACCGGGGACATCCCGATCATCATGCTCACCGCCAAGGGCGAAGAGGACAACAAGATCCAGGGCCTGGAAGTCGGCGCCGATGACTACATCACCAAGCCTTTCTCCCCACGTGAGCTGGTTGCGCGCCTGAAGGCCGTGCTGCGCCGTGCCGGGCCAACCGATGGCGAGACGCCGATCGAAGTCGGCGGCCTGCTGCTGGACCCGATCAGCCACCGCGTGACCATCGACGGCAAACCCGCCGAGATGGGCCCGACCGAATACCGTTTGCTGCAATTTTTCATGACCCACCAGGAACGTGCCTACACTCGCGGCCAGTTGCTGGATCAGGTCTGGGGCGGCAATGTCTATGTCGAAGAGCGCACCGTCGATGTGCACATCCGTCGCCTGCGCAAAGCCCTCGGCGATGCTTACGAAAATCTGGTACAAACCGTGCGCGGCACCGGTTACCGGTTTTCCACCAAGGCCTGAGCCGACCGCCAGACTCGCTGACAAGGACGCATTTTTCCGTGAACCAAAACTGGCATGGCACCCTGATTCGCCACATGCTGTTGCTGGTCACCGCCTGCCTGGTGATCGGCCTGATCACCGGCTTCTACGGCTGGAGCCTCGCCGTGGGCCTGGGCCTTTATCTGGCCTGGACCCTCAAGCAACTGCTGCGTTTGCACGAATGGCTACGCCTGCACAAACCCGATGAAGCACCGCCCGATGGCTATGGCCTGTGGGGCGAAGTGTTCGACAGCATTTACCACCTGCAACGCCGCGACCAACGAGTGCGCGGGCGCTTGCAAGCGGTGATCGACCGGGTCCAGGAATCCACCGCTGCGCTTAAAGATGCGGTAATCATGCTCGACAGCGATGGCAACCTGGAATGGTGGAACCGCGCCGCCGAAACCCTGCTTGGCCTCAAGACCCCACAGGACAGTGGCCAGCCCGTGACCAATCTGGTGCGCCATCCGCGCTTCAAGGAATACTTCGAGCAGGACAGCTACGCCGAACCGCTGGAAATTCCTTCGCCGATCAATGATCGCCTGCGCATTCAGCTGTACATCACCCGTTATGGCAACAACGAACACTTGATGCTGGTGCGCGACGTGACGCGCATCCATCAGCTGGAACAGATGCGTAAAGACTTCATCGCCAACGTGTCCCACGAACTGCGCACACCGTTGACGGTGATCTGCGGCTACCTGGAAACCCTGCTCGACAACGTCGAGGAAGTGAACCCGCGCTGGACCCGTGCCCTGCAGCAGATGCAGCAGCAAGGCGGACGCATGCAGACGTTGCTTAACGATTTGCTGCTGCTGGCCAAACTCGAAGCCACCGACTACCCGTCGGACAACCAACCGGTGTCCATCGACAGCCTGCTGCAATCGATCAAGAGCGACGCTCAGCAACTGTCCGGTCAACTCAATCAGCACATCTCCCTGGAAGCCGATCCGACGATTCTGCTCAAGGGTAGCGAAGCAGAATTGCGTAGCGCGTTTTCCAACCTGGTGTTCAACGCAGTGAAGTACACACCGGCCGAGGGCAATATCCGCATTCGCTGGTGGGGTGACGATCAAGGCGCACACCTGAGCGTGCAGGATTCAGGGATTGGCATCGACAGCAAACACTTGCCGCGCCTGACTGAACGCTTCTATCGCGTCGATTCCAGCCGCAACTCCAACACCGGCGGTACCGGGCTGGGGCTGGCCATCGTCAAACATGTATTGCTGCGCCATCGGGCACGTATGGAGATCAGCAGTGTGCCGGGCCACGGCAGCACGTTTACCTGCCATTTTGCGCCAGCCCAAGTGACAAAATCCCGCGTCATCAGTGCCGCCGATTGATACCGGCCAGCACTCGCCACTAGGCAAGCCAAGAGTCAGCCGCTACATTGGCTGACTTGTGCCTGCCCTTCAGGCGCACTTTTTTCTTTCCTTTCGAATACACGGAACCCGCAAAACTCCATCATGGACCCTTCCCCTGGCTTGACCCTCGCAACAATATTCGCCGATTTCGGCATGATTCTTTTTGCTCTGATCCTGGTTTTGCTCAACGGCTTTTTCGTTGCGGCAGAGTTTGCCATGGTCAAATTGCGCTCGACCCGCGTCGAAGCCATCGCTGAAAAGAACGGTTGGCGAGGGCATATCCTGCGCACCGTGCACAGTCAGCTCGATGCTTATCTCTCGGCCTGCCAATTGGGTATCACCCTCGCCTCGCTGGGTCTGGGCTGGGTCGGCGAACCTGCGTTCGCGCACCTTCTGGCACCCGTACTGAGTGCCGTGGGCGTGGATTCCGCTGAGGTGGTGAAGGCAGTTTCGTTCTTCACGGCGTTCTTCATCATTTCGTACCTGCACATCGTGGTCGGCGAACTGGCCCCGAAATCCTGGGCCATCCGCAAACCCGAGCTGTTGTCGCTCTGGACGGCGGTGCCGCTGTACCTGTTCTACTGGGCCATGTACCCGGCCATCTACCTGCTCAACGCCAGCGCCAACCAAATCCTGCGCATCGCCGGCCAGGGTGAACCCGGCCCGCACCATGAGCACCATTACAGCCGCGAAGAACTGAAACTGATCCTGCACTCCAGCCGTGGCCAGGACCCGAGCGACCAAGGCATGCGCGTTTTGGCCTCGGCGGTGGAAATGGGCGAGCTGGAAGTGGTCGACTGGGCCAACTCCCGGGAAGACCTGGTGACACTGGAGTTCAACGCGCCGCTCAAGGAAATTCTGGCGATGTTCCGTCGCCACAAGTTCAGCCGCTACCCGGTGTATGACAGCGAGCGCCAGGAGTTCGTCGGCCTGCTGCACATCAAGGATTTGCTGCTGGAACTGGCCGCGCTGGATCACATTCCCGAGTCGTTCAACCTCGCCGAACTGACCCGGCCGCTGGAGCGCGTGTCGCGCCACATGCCGCTGTCGCAGTTGTTGGAGCAATTCCGCAAGGGCGGTTCGCATTTCGCTGTGGTCGAGGAAGCCGACGGCAACATCATCGGCTACCTGACCATGGAAGACGTGCTGGAAGTGCTGGTGGGCGACATTCAGGACGAACACCGCAAGGCCGAACGCGGGATCCTCGCGTATCAACCCGGCAAGCTGCTGGTGCGGGGCGATACGCCGCTGTTCAAGGTGGAACGCCTGCTGGGCATCGACCTGGACCACATCGAAGCGGAAACCCTCGCCGGGCTGGTCTACGAAACCCTGAAACGGGTGCCGGAAGAGGAAGAAGTGCTGGAAGTCGAAGGCTTGCGGATCATCATCAAGAAGATGAAAGGGCCGAAGATCATTTTGGCGAAGGTGTTGATGCTGGATTGATGCACTGATTCAGATCCGCGTCGATCCCTTCGCGGGCAAGCCCGCTCCCACAAGGACTTGCGCAGGGCCTGTGGGAGCGGGCTTGCCCGCGATGGCGTTGGGTCAGGCAACCCATCACTGCTTGCCCAACGCAAAGTTGGGCAACGCGCCTACCGGTTGATTGAACTGGTACGGAATCGATACCAACCCCAACCCGGTATTGCGCTGCACCACGAAGTGCAGGTGCGGGCCACTGCTGTTGCCGGTATTGCCCGACAGCGCCAGCGCACTGCCCACCACCACGCGCTGACCTTCCCGCACGCTGAGCGAACCTTTCTTGAGGTGCAGGTACACGCCCATGGTCCCGTCATCGTGCAGTACCCGCACGAAATTGCCCGACGGATCGTTGCCGCGCCCGGTCTGGCCATTCTCGGTTTTCACCACCATCCCGCCGCGCGCCGCGATGATCGGCGTGCCTTCGGGCATGGCGATATCCATCGCATAACGGTTCTTCGGCCCATAGTGGCTGTATTGGCCATTGGCGCCCTGACTCAGCCGAAACGGCCCGCCACGCCAAGGCAATGGATATCGATAGGCCATGGCTGCCCCTGCAGGGTCGCCCAGTGAATATTCGAACTTCGGGGTATACGCCAGCGGCCTTCCGGCCTTCGTCGCCTTGAGCAGCGCAAGGCGAATGCTGCTACGTGCCGGCATGACCCGACGAATCGGTCGGCTTGGCGCGCCGCTGACATTATTCAGCCCGGAAAAACTCAGCTCGATCTCGACGGGCGCATACAGATCGTTGCGCACGAACACACTGTCCATGCCCCTCTGCTTCTTGATATCGAGGTACACCTGCCGCTCAAGGCGCTCGACCATCCGGTCGCGAAAAACGAACACCTTCGCGCCTTTGGTGGGGCGGTCGCTGTAAGAGACCACGCCACTGGCGTCGGTGGAGCGGTAAATCGTCATGGCCACAGCCGAGGTGGAGGCCATGAACAGACCACAGAAAAACAGCAGGCGCGCGAGCATGGGCAAGATTCTGTCGAGTAAGGCCTGGAAAGGAGCCTAGCAGCTGAAATGGACCAGCGTAGTCAACAGATGTTTCAAATGATCGTTCCCACGCTCTGCGTGGGAATGCAGCAAGGGACGCTCTGCGTCCCATCCGAAGCGAACGCGGAGCGTCCGAGGAGGCATTCCCACGCGGAGCGTGGGAACGATCAGCGGTACACGTTACGCACCCGGCACGAAATGCTTCTGCGCGGTGCCACGGGCGATCAGGCGGGAGATGTAGTCGAGCTTCTGCGCATCCTGGTCGACAAAGCGGAAAGTCAGTTGCAGCCATTCGCTGTCAGGTTTCGGCTCGAAGGCGACGATGGCGTGCAGGTAGCCGTTGAGGCGGGCGATTTCAGCGTTATCGCCCTGCTCCAGGTCGAGCACGGCGCTGTCGAGGACTTGCGGCAGCGTGTCGGTGCGTTTCACCACCAGCAGCGCTTCCTTGATGCTCAAGGCCTTGATCACACATTGCTGGGTGCCGCTTGGCAGGCGCAGTTGGCCTTGGCCACGACCGCCGGCTGATGCTGCGGAGGCAGCAGGCGCCTTGATCGGCGGGCTGTTAAGCAAGCCGCGAGACGGTGCGGCGGCCGGGGCTGGCGCGGCGGCGACTGGTTTGGCGAATGGATTGACCGGTGCCGCCGATGGCGTGACCACGGCTGCCTTGCCACCCGTGAGCGCGCTGAGGGAGTCGTTGCCGAATGCCGAGTTCATCTTGGTCGGCGCACTGTTCATCAAAGTGTCGAGCTTGCCGACCTTGTTCAGTGCCTGCTTGACCTTGGTCAGCAGTTGCTCGTTGGTGAACGGCTTGCTGACGTAGCCGGAAACCCCGGCCTGAATCGCCTGGACGACGTTCTCTTTGTCGCCACGGCTGGTGACCATCACGAACGGCATGGTCTTGAGGTTGTCCTGCTCGCGGCACCAGGTCAGCAGTTCCAGACCGGACATTTCCGGCATTTCCCAGTCGCACAGAACCAGGTCGAACGCCTCCTTGGCCAGCATGGCCTGGGCCTTTTTGCCGTTGACGGCATCTTCGGTCCGGATCCCCGGGAAGTAGTTGCGCAGGCACTTCTTCACCAGGTCACGAATGAACGACGCATCGTCCACGACCAACACACTGATCTTGCTCATCCAACACCCCTTTAAAAATCCCGGCAAGCATAACGCTGGCTGATGGCACTTTGCCAAAACTCTTCAGTCACGCCGGGACTTTTCGTTCGCGGGTGCTGCTTTTCTAATCGGCTTTTCGATACGAAGGCCACGCAAACAAAAACGCCCGGCCAAAGGGCCGGGCGCTTTCCTAGGGGCAATCTTACTTATCGTCAGCTTTGCCCGGAACATTAGCGGTTTCGGCACTTGTGCCTTCAACTTCTTCCTTCATGCGCTTGAGGCCCAAGTGACGCACGTCGGTGCCGCGCACCAGGTAAATCACCAGTTCCGAGATATTGCGCGCGTGGTCACCGATTCGTTCCAGTGAACGCAGCACCCAGATAATGCTCAAGACCCGCGATATAGAGCGCGGGTCTTCCATCATGTAAGTGGCCAGCTCGCGCAGCGCGGTCTTGTATTCGCGGTCGATGATCTTGTCGTACTGCGCCACCGACAACGCCAGGTCGGCGTCGAAGCGGGCAAACGCGTCCAGCGCATCGCGAACCATGTTGCGCACCTGGTCGCCGATATGGCGAACCTCGACGTAACCGCGCGGCGCTTCGCCTTCTTCGCACAACTGAATGGCACGGCGGGCGATCTTGGTGGCTTCGTCGCCGATGCGCTCCAGGTCGATCACCGATTTGGAGATGCTGATGATCAAACGCAAGTCCGACGCCGCCGGTTGGCGACGGGCCAGAATGCGCAGGCATTCTTCGTCGATGTTGCGTTCCATCTGGTTGATCTGGTCGTCGATCTCGCGCACTTGCTGGGCCAGGCCGGAGTCGGCCTCGATCAGCGCGGTGACCGCGTCATTGACCTGCTTCTCGACCAGCCCGCCCATGGCCAGGAGGTGGCTGCGCACTTCCTCGAGCTCAGCGTTGAACTGCTGGGAGATGTGATGGGTAAGGCCTTCTTTACTAATCATGTTGGCGTCCTTGGAGCGTCCGGTAAGGTGCGGTGGACCGCAGCGTCAGTTCAGTGAGCAACAACAGCTTCCTAGCCGTAACGACCGGTAATGTAGTCTTCGGTCTGCTTCTTCGCCGGATTGGTGAACAGAGTATCGGTGTCGCCGAATTCCACCAGTTTGCCCATGTACATGAACGCCGTGTAGTCGGAAACCCGCGCGGCCTGTTGCATGTTGTGGGTCACGATAACAATGGTGAACTTGGATTTCAGTTCGTAGATCAGTTCTTCGACTTTCAGCGTGGAGATCGGGTCGAGTGCCGAGCATGGTTCATCGAGCAGCAGTACTTCCGGCTCCACGGCGATGGTGCGGGCAATCACCAGACGTTGCTGCTGACCACCGGACAGGCCGAGTGCCGACTCGTGCAGACGGTCTTTAACCTCATCCCACAGCGCCGCGCCTTTCAACGCCCACTCGACGGCTTCGTCGAGGATGCGTTTCTTGTTGATGCCCTGGATGCGCAAACCGTAAACCACGTTTTCGTAGATGGTTTTCGGGAACGGGTTAGGCTTCTGGAACACCATGCCGACCCGGCGACGCAGCTCGGCCACATCCTCGCCCTTGCGGTAGATGTTGTTGCCATAGAGGTTGATCGCGCCGTCGACGCGGCAGCCGTCCACCAGGTCGTTCATGCGGTTGAAGGTGCGCAGCAGCGTGGACTTGCCGCAGCCGGACGGACCGATGAAGGCGGTCACGCGCTGTTTCGGGATGTTCATGCTGACGTCGAACAGCGCCTGTTTGTCGCCATAAAACAGGCTCAGGCCCGGTACTTCGATGGCCACGGTTTCCTGCTCGAGGCTCAGGCTCTGTTTGTCGCGGCCCAGGGCCGACATGTTGATGCCGTGAGTATGTGCTTCGTGCTGCATGGGAGGCTCCCTGTGCTAACAAATTCGGTTCGGTTTTTGTGGGAGCCAGCCTGCTGGCGATTCAGGCAACGCGGTCAATCTGTAAACCGCGGTGATGCCATCGCCAGCAAGCTGGCTCCCACATAAGAAATCAACTATCCAGCGCTTTGTATTTTTCGCGCAGATGGTTACGGATATAAACCGCCGACAAGTTGAGCGTGGCGATCACCAGCACCAGCAGCAATGCGGTGGCGTAGACCAGTGGCCGAGCGGCTTCGACGTTCGGGCTCTGGAAGCCGACGTCATAAATGTGGAAGCCCAAGTGCATGATCTTCTGGTCCAGGTGCAAGTACGGGTAGTTGCCATCCAGCGGCAGCGATGGCGCCAGTTTCACCACACCCACCAGCATCAGCGGCGCCACTTCACCGGCGGCACGGGCCACGGCGAGGATCATGCCGGTCATCATTGCCGGGCTGGCCATTGGCAGCACGATCTTCCACAAAGTTTCGGCCTTGGTCGCGCCAAGAGCCAACGAACCTTCGCGCACGGTGCGAGGAATCCGCGCCAGGCCTTCTTCGGTGGCCACGATCACCACCGGCACTGCCAGCAGGGCCAGGGTCAGCGAGGCCCAGAGCAGGCCCGGCGTACCAAATGTCGGCGCCGGCAGTGCTTCAGGGAAGAATAACCGATCGACCGAACCGCCGAGTACGTAGACGAAGAAGCCCAGACCGAACACGCCGTAAACGATGGCCGGAACACCCGCCAGGTTGTTCACCGCGATGCGGATCAGCCGGGTCATCGGCCCTTGCCGTGCATATTCACGCAGGTAGACCGCCGCCAGCACGCCGAACGGCGTCACGATCATCGCCATGATCAGGGTCATCATCACAGTGCCGAAAATCGCCGGGAAAATCCCGCCTTCGGTGTTGGCTTCACGCGGGTCGTCACTGAGGAATTCCCAGACCTTGCTGAAGTAGAAGCCGATCTTGGTGAAGGTGCCCATGGCGTTCGGCTGGTAGGCGTGAACCACTTTGCCAATGCCGATTTCGACCTCTTTACCGTTCGCGTCGCGAGCGGTCAGGCTGTCGCGGTTGAACTGAGCGTGCAGATCATTCAGACGCGTTTCGATTTCCTGATAACGGGCATTCAGCTCAGCGCGCTCGGACTCCAGGTCTGCTTGCGCGGCAGCGTCGAGACGGCCGTCCAGTTCCAGTTTGCGACCGTGCAGACGCACACGTTCGAGACCGGCGTTGATCGCGCCGATGTCGACCTTTTCCAGGGTCTTGAGCTGTGCGGCGAGCTGGTTGACGCGATCGACACGCGCCTGCAACTCAGGCCATGCGGCCTCGCCCTCAGCGATGACCTTGCCATCCTGTTTGACGTTGACCAGGTAGCCGTAGAAATTGCCCCACTCGCGACGCTCGATGGCCATCAGCTCAGGCGGGGTTTTCTGGTTGGTCAGCCACTCGCCGACAATCCAGGTGAAGTCGGTGCCGTTCAGATCACGGTTGCCGACCTTGATCAGCTCGCGGGTCATGAACTCCGGGCCTTGATCGGGCACCGGCAGCCCAGCGCTTTTCAGGCGCTCGCGTGGCACTTCTTCCTTCTGCACCACTTCGCCGATGACGAGGTGGTTGGCCTGGCCCGGCACGTCGTAACTGGCGTGTATCAGGTCCGCCGGCCAGAAGTGACCCAGACCGCGCACGGCAATCACCGCCAGCAGGCCAATGGTCATGATGACCGCAATGGACACCGCGCCACCGCTGATCCAGACGCCGGGGGCGCCGCTCTTGAACCATCCATTCAGGGAGTTCTGTTTCACAGACTTCTACCTTTCTTAAAGCGACGAGTATTTCTTGCGCAGACGCTGACGAATCAGTTCCGCGAGGGTGTTCATGATGAAGGTGAACAACAGCAGCACCAGCGCCGAGAGGAACAGCACGCGGTAGTGGCTGCCGCCGACTTCCGACTCAGGCATTTCCACCGCAACGTTGGCCGCCAGGGTGCGCAGGCCTTCGAACAGGTTCATTTCCATGACCGGGGTGTTACCGGTGGCCATCAGCACGATCATGGTTTCACCCACCGCGCGGCCCATACCGATCATCAGCGCCGAGAAAATGCCCGGGCTGGCGGTGAGGATCACCACGCGGGTCATGGTCTGCCACGGTGTGGCACCGAGGGCCAGGGAGCCCAGGGTCAGGCCCCGAGGCACGCTGAACACGGCATCTTCGGCGATGGAGTAGATGTTCGGAATCACCGCGAAGCCCATGGCCAGGCCGACCACCAGAGCGTTGCGCTGGTCGTAGGTGATGCCCAGGTCGTGGGAGATCCACATGCGCATGTCGCCGCCGAAGAACCAGGTTTCCATGTACGGGCTCATGTACAGCGACAACCAGCCCACAAACAGAATCACCGGGATCAGGATCGCGCTTTCCCAGCCGTCCGGCACTTTCAGGCGGATGGACTCAGGCAGGCGACTGAAGACGAAACCCGCCACCAGAATGCCGATCGGCAGGAGCATCAGCAGGCTGAAGATGCCGGGCAAATGTCCTTCGACATACGGCGCCAGGAACAGGCCGGCGAAGAAGCCGAGGATCACCGTCGGCATCGCTTCCATCAGCTCGATCACCGGTTTGACCTTGCGACGCATGCCCGGGGCCATGAAGTATGCGGTGTAGATCGCGGCGGCAACGGCCAGTGGCGCGGCCAACAGCATCGCGTAGAACGCAGCTTTCAGCGTACCGAAGGTCAGCGGCGAGAGGCTCAGCTTGGGCTCGAAGTCGGTGTTGGCCGCGGTCGATTGCCAGACGTATTTAGGCTCGTCGTAGTTCTCGTACCAGACCTTGCTCCACAACGCGCTCCACGAGACTTCCGGGTGCGGGTTGTCGAGCAGCAACGGTTGCAGCTTGCCGCCCTGCTCCACGATCACGCGGTTGGCCCGTGGCGACATGCCGAAAAGGCCTTGGCCGTCGACCACCTGATCCACCAGCAAAGTGCGGTGAGCGGTGCTGTGGAACACCCCCAGTTTGCCGGACGCATCGAGGGCAACGAAGCCTTTACGACGTTCTTCAGCGGTGATTTCAACGATCGGCGCAGCGCCCATCTGGAAAGTACGAATCTGCTTCAGACGCTGCTCGCCATCCGGGTCGCGAGCCATGAACCATTGGGCCAGACCACCTTTGGAGTCACCGACGATCAGCGAGATGCCACCCAGCAATTGGGTAATAGCGGTAACTTCGGTATTGCCGTCTTCAAGCAATTTGTAGCGCCCGTTAAGGCTCTTGTCGCGCAGACTGAAAACGTCGGCCTGAGCGCGGCCATTGACCACGTACAACCACTGCTGACGCGGGTCGATGAAGATGTTCTTCACCGGCTCGGTCATTTGCGGCAGCTCAACGCGCGTCTGCTCGTTGGTGACTTCGCCGGTCATCATGTTTTCTTCGCTGGTCAGCGACAGGACATGCAGTTGCGCGGCCGTGGAGCCGGCCAGCAGCAGGGTCGAATCGGTAGCGTTGAGGCTGACGTGCTCCAGAGCGCCGCCCGCCTCGTTCAGCATAATTGGCGTTTCGCCGTATGGATATTCAATGGCCGGCGAGATGGTTTTCTTGCCTTCCGGGTAGCTGACTTTATAGGTGTGACGGAACACCAGGACCTGGCCGTTGGACAAGCCCACGGCCACTAATGGCTGGCCAGGTTGATCTTCACCGATGGAGGTCACGCTGGTACCGGCCGGGATCGGCAGGTCGACGCGGCGCAGTTCGGCGCCGGTGTCGATATCAAAGAACAATGCCTGGCCCTTGTCGGAAACCCGCATGGCGACCTGGTTCTGCTCTTCAATGGAGATCATCAGCGGCTTGCCGGCGTCTTGCATCCAGGCGGGCGTGATGGCGTCTTTGGCGGTCAGGTCGGCCCCCTGGAACAGCGGCGCAACGACGTAACCGAGGAAGAAAAAGATCAGGGTGATCGCGCCAAGAACGGCGAGGCCGCCGACGAGGACGTACCAGCGGGTCAGGCGATCTTTCAGCGCACGAATACGGCGCTTGCGTTGCAGCTCAGGCGTATTGAAGTCAATTCGCTTGGGGGGATTTGTAGTCATGGTGGAGTTGGCCAGATCATTCATGCGCACACCCTAGCGATCCTGTATGACAGAAAGATGACAATGCAGTGACGCAACAAATCCGCCGCCAGCGGTAACTGGCAGTGGATCGGAAATTTGGGAGGGCCGGGTTGCCAGCATGGCAACCCTGAGCCTTTGTAGGAGCGAAGCTTGCTCGCGAAGGGATCGCCTCGGTTCTCCCTTGAAAACGAGGCGATCCCTTGGCGGGCAAGCCTCGCTCCTACACAGGTCCGGGTTTAGCCCGGACCTAGGGTTTTACTTTTTTGCGACGTTGCCGCCTTCTTGCAGACCCAGGTCAGCCAGTGCTTTTGCAGCAACCTTGGCTGGCAGCGGGATGTAGCCGTCTTTCACAACCACTTCCTGACCCTGTTTGGACAGAATCAGCTTCACGAACTCGGCTTCCAGCGGGGCCAGAGGCTTGTTCGGAGCCTTGTTGACGTAAACGTAGAGGAAACGCGACAGCGGATACTTGCCGTTCAGGGCGTTTTCTTCAGTGTCTTCAACGAACTCGGTGCTGCCTTTCTTGGCCAGGGCCACGGTCTTCACGCTGGCGGTCTTGTAGCCGATGCCCGAGTAACCCACGCCGTTCAGCGAGGAGCTGATCGACTGCACGACCGAAGCCGAGCCTGGTTGTTCGTTGACGTTTGGCTTGTAGTCGCCTTTGCACAGGGCTTCTTCTTTGAAGTAGCCATAAGTGCCGGATACCGAGTTACGACCGAACAGTTGCACTGGCTTGTTGGCCAGGTCGCCAGTCACACCCAGATCGCCCCAGGTTTTCACATCGGTTTTAGCGCCGCACAGACGTGTCGAGGAGAAGATCGCATCGACCTGTTCCATGGTCAGGTGCTGGATCGGGTTGTCTTTGTGTACGAACACCGCCAAGGCATCCACAGCAACCGGGATAGCGGTTGGCTTGTAGCCGTACTTGGTTTCGAAGGCTTGCAGCTCGTTGTCCTTCATCTTGCGGCTCATCGGGCCCAGGTTAGCGGTGCCTTCAGTCAACGCAGGTGGCGCGGTAGAAGAACCGGCAGCCTGAATCTGGATGTTTACGTTCGGGTATTCTTTTTTGTAGTTCTCAGCCCACAGGGTCATGAGGTTGGCCAGGGTATCGGAGCCGACGCTGGACAGGTTGCCCGACACACCAGTGGTCTTGGTGTAGCTCGGGATAGCAGGGTCAACAGCGGCAACCGCGTTGGCAGTCGCAACGCCAGCAGCGACAAAAGTCATTGCCGCCATCAAACGCTTCAGTTTCATGCCTTACTCCTAGCAGATAGGTGTGTTAAGTCGGGGCCAAGTATCAGCAGGCCGTGTGAACACTCTATGGCTGAAATATGACAATTGGATGAAAGGCCAGCATCTAGCGATAGATCGTTCCCACGCTCTGCGTGAGAATGCATCTCGGGACGCTCTGCGTCCCATTCAAAAGCGGACGCAGAGCGTCCATGGCGGCATTCCCACGCAGAGCGTGGGAACGATCAGTACAAAGAGGCGGCTTAGCGACCCTTCTTCCAAAGATAGGCCCCCACCAGAACCCCGACGCCACACAGAACCGCTACGTAATACGCAGGCCCCATCGGGCTTTCCTTGAGCAGCAGGCTGACGATCATCGGCGTCAGGCCACCGAAAATGGCGTAGGCGACGTTGTAGGAAAACGACAGGCCACTGAAGCGCACCACGGGCGGGAATGCCTTGACCATGACATAGGGGACCGCACCGATGGTGCCCACCAGCAAGCCTGTTATGGCGTACATCGGGAACAGCCAGTCGGGATGCTCAGCCAGACTGTGGTAGAAGGTCCAGGAGCTGGCCAGCAATGCGGCGCAGCCGAACACTAATACTCGTCCCGCGCCGAAACGATCTGCCAGGGCGCCGGCAATGATGCAACCAATGCTCAGCAGCACTATCGCCACGCTATTGGACTGCAGGGCGGTGGTTGGCGCGAAGTGATAGACCGTCTGCAATACGGTCGGGGTCATCAGGATCAACACCACGATGGCGGCGGACAGCAGCCAGGTCAGCAGCATGGAAATCAGAATCGCACCGCGATGGTCGCGCAACACGGCGCGCAGCGGCACTTCTTCGGCCAGCGCTTTGCGTAATTGCAGTTCGGCAAACACCGGGGTTTCGTGGAGCCAGCGACGCAGGTAGACCGAGAACAGGCCAAACACGCCGCCCAGCAGGAACGGGATGCGCCAGGCGTAATCCGACACTTGCACCGGCGTGTAAATGCTGTTGATTGCGGTAGCGACCAACGAGCCCAAAAGAATACCGGCAGTCAGGCCGCTGGTCAGCGTGCCGCAGGCATAACCAATGTGACGCTGCGGCACGTGTTCGGAAACGAATACCCAGGCTCCCGGCACTTCACCGCCAATCGCCGCGCCCTGAATTACCCGCATCAACAGCAACAGGATCGGCGCCCACATACCTATCTGCGCGTAAGTCGGCAGCAAGCCCATGATCAGGGTCGGGACTGCCATCATGAAAATGCTCAAGGTGAACATCTTCTTGCGCCCCAGCAGATCACCGAAGTGCGCCATGACGATGCCCCCCAATGGCCGTGCCAGGTAGCCGGCGGCGAAGATGCCGAACGTCTGCATCAGGCGCAGCCACTCGGGCATGTCGGCGGGAAAGAACAGTTTGCCGACCACCGTGGCAAAGAACACAAAGATGATGAAGTCGTAAAACTCCAGCGCGCCACCCAGGGCAGACAGCGATAACGTCTTATAGTCGTTGCGGGTCAGCGGGCGTGCGGATTGGCTGGGCTGCGCGATGCTCGAGGGCGCTGTGGTCATGGCAAGGGCTTCTCTTATAGTCGGATCTGCAACCTCAACAACGCTGGCGGAGGCTTGGGCAGGTTCGGCACGATAGCAAATTGTTCGAAAAAGCACATAGAGGCGCGTATTTGACGGTCAAAATGAGAACCGGACGGTCGTCTCGGAGTCTACCGATCGATATACTCCCAATATTGCAACGGCTTGTAAGGGGTTGCTGTGCGAAACCGTCGTTGGCACCTGTCAGCCGATTTCGCAGAGTTTCCCTTTAGGCGCCTTACGAAAAACGTGACGAACGTAGTATGTTCGGGGCTGAATCGTTTTTCCAAGGCTCCAGTGCGCAAAGTCGCCGAGCGAAGGTCAGGCAAGGCAAAAACAGGCGAGGACGCGGAGTTTGCTGCTGTAAATGAGCGTCCGAGCCTGTTTTTAACGCAGCATGACCGAGCGCAGGCACTTTGCGCGCGGAGCCGTAAGACGGCTATTCACCCGCTACATACATGAAGAGTCACGGGTCAGAGGCACCCCCGGCATGATAGAGCTCGAACAAGAAGATCCAATCCCGCAAGGCGACCTGGCCCTGCAAATCACCGCGCTTCCGCGCGAAACCAATGGCTTTGGCGATATTTTCGGCGGCTGGCTGGTGGCGCAGATGGATTTGGCCGGTACCGCAATGGCCAGCAAGGTGGCGGGTGGTCGCGTAGCCACCGTGGCGATCGATCGCATGGCGTTCCTGGTGCCGGTAGCGGTGGGCGCGCAGCTGTCCTTTTATACCCAGGCCCTGGAAATCGGTCGCAGCTCGATTCAGATGATGGTCGAAGTCTGGAGCGACGATCCACTGTCCAGCGAATGGCGTAAAGTCACCGAAGCCGTCTTCGTGTTCGTCGCCATCGACGGCAGCGGCCGCACTCGCTCGGTTCCGCCTAGAGCCCGTTAAACCGAAGCTCGTAAAAACCGGAGCCCGTAAAAAAAGTGGGCGTTAAACCCGGCGACCGTTTTGCGGTCCATTGCAGTCCTGTTCCTGATCGAGAGTTGCCCCATGAGCACGCCCAACGTTGAAGCCGTGAAACTGGATGAACTGAACTGCTGGCGTATCCGCCACGGTCAGGCCGAATTGCTGGTGGCCCAGCAAGGCGCGCACATTCTCAGTTATCAACGGGCTGGCGAGCCTCCGTTGATCTGGCTCAACGACGAGGCGGTGTTCAAGGCCGGCAAAAGCATCCGCGCTGGCGTGCCGGTGTGCTGGCCGTGGTTTGGTAACCTGTCGCGCAACCCGCAGAGTGTCCAGGCCATGCGCGTCAGCCAGGAACCGCCGACCGCCCACGGGCTGGTGCGGGCGATGGACTGGGAACTGGTTGGCATCGAAACCGAGGGCGAAAGCCTGAAGGTGGAATTCAATCTGCCCTACCCCGAAGGCGGCCTGCCAGGATGGCCACATCAGGTGGACTTGAAGCTGAGCATTCGTCTGGATGAGCAGTTGCACATCAGCCTGACCAGCGAAAACAAGGGCGCTGAACACGTCACCATCAGCCAGGCCCTGCATAGCTATTTCGCGGTCAGCGATGTGCGCAACGTACACGTTGAAGGGCTGGATGGCTTGAGCTATATCGAAACCCTGGACGACTGGAAAACCGTCACCCAGACCGGTGATCTGCATTTTACCGGCGAGACCGACCGCATCTATCTCAATACCCCGCCGAAGCTGAGCATCGTAGACCCGCACTGGGAACGACGCATCGAACTGACCAGCAGCGGTTCGCGCTCTGCAGTGATCTGGAACCCCTGGATCGACCGCGCCGCGGCATTCAGCGACATGGCCGACGATGGCTGGCAGCGCATGCTATGCATTGAAACGGCGAATGTGATGGGTGATGTGGTGACACTGGCACCGGGGGCAAGTCATACCTTGGGCGTCAGTGTCGGCAGCAAATCCCTTTAACACCACAAAACAAATGTGGGAGCGGGCTTGCTCGCGAAGGCGGCGTATCAGTCGACATTAACGTTGCCTGACACACCGCCTTCGCGAGCAAGCCCGCTCCCACATTTTGATCTGCGCCTGGCGTTTTTACAAATCCGACTCTTTGACCACTCGCACCTGCGCCGCATCCAGCGCATACGCCGCATCCGCCAAGTCGTTGTTGACCGTCTCGATCTTCAGCGTGCCGGTCACCCACAGCGGTGTATAGATGTCATTCAGCTTCAAGCCTTTCGGATAACGCACCAACACCAATTGATTAGGTGGTGGCGGCGGCACGTGGATGCAGGCGCCCGGATACGGTACGAGGAAGAACAGTGTGCTGTGGCCCTTGGCGTCGGATTCCAGCGGTACCGGATAACCGCCAATGCGGATGTGCTTGTCGTTCATCGACGGCACGGTTTTGGTCGAGTACATCACCGCTGGCAAGCCCTTGCTCTGCTTCATGCCACCCTTTTGGGTAAAGGTGCCGTTGGCTTCCGGTGAGTTGTGATCGATTTCGGGCATGGCCTCAAGGGCCTTCTGGTCCGACTTGGGCATTAGTTCAAGCCAGTCGGTTTCCGGCAGTTCGCCGGCATGGGCCAAACCACTGCCCAGGAAGAGAAGAGTCAACAGAAGACGGCGCATGAAAGTGCTCGGCAAAAGAAAGGACGGTTTAACGCCGAGCATTCTAGCCCTCTCCGGCGATGGCGCAGAGAGGGCTTTGTCACTTCAATCAGTTCTTTTTTTGATCAGGCCGTAGATCACCAGCAATACCACCGCGCCCACCAGCGCACCGATGAAACCTGCGCCTTCGCCAGCGCGGTAAATGCCCAGGGCCTGGCCGCCATAAGTGGCCGCCAGCGAACCCCCGATACCGAGCAGGATGGTCATGATCCAGCCCATGCTGTCATCGCCCGGTTTCAAAAACCGAGCCAGCAGACCGACGATCAAGCCAATAAAGATGGTTCCAATAATTCCCATGGCATTTCCCTCTGATTAATTGGCTATAGCCTAGACAGACTTTGGCATCCTGCCATCAGAGAACGGCGGCCCCTGAAGGTTCCGCCGTTGCCACATGAAACTATTCGGCGATCAGCGCTTCGACCTTGAGAATCTGCGCAGCCAACGTCTCACGGTCTGCACAGCGCAGACTGGCATGACCGACCTTGCGGCCGACCTTGAAAGCCTTGCCGTAGTGATGCAAATGACAGTCGTCGATCGCGATCACTTTTTCTACTGGCGGCACGACACCGATGAAGTTGAGCATCGCGCTCTCGCCGACCTTGGCTGTCGAACCCAGTGGCAGACCAGCGACAGCCCGCAGGTGGTTTTCGAACTGGCTGCACTCGGCGCCTTCGGTGGTCCAGTGCCCGGAGTTGTGTACGCGCGGGGCGATTTCGTTGGCCTTGAGGCCACCGTCGACTTCAAAGAACTCGAACGCCATCACGCCGACGTACTCCAGCTGCTTGAGTACGCGACTGGAGTAATCTTCAGCCAACGCTTGCAACGGGTGATCGGTGCTGGCCACGGACAGCTTGAGAATGCCGCTGTCGTGGGTGTTGTGAACCAGTGGATAGAACCTGGTTTCGCCATCGCGAGCACGCACGGCAATCAGCGAGACTTCGCCAGTGAATGGCACGAAGCCTTCCAGCAGGCAGGCAACGCTGCCCAGCTCGGCGAAGGTGCCGATCACGTCTTCAGGTTTGCGCAGGACTTTCTGGCCCTTGCCGTCGTAACCCAGGGTGCGGGTTTTCAGCACGGCCGGCAGACCGATCGAAGCCACGGCGGCGTCCAGGTCGGCTTGCGACTGGATGTCGGCGAACGCGGGCGTCGGAATCCCCAGGTCCTTGAACATGCTCTTTTCGAACCAGCGATCACGAGCGATGCGCAGGGCTTCGGCGCTCGGGTACACCGGTACGAATTGCGACAGAAAAGCCACGGTTTCGGCCGGGACGCTTTCGAACTCGAAGGTCACCAGGTCGACTTCATCGGCCAGTTGACGCAGGTGATCCTGATCGCCGTAATCGGCCCGCAGGTGTTCGCCCAACGCGGCTGCGCAAGCATCTGGCGCCGGGTCGAGGAAAGCGAAATTCATGCCCAGCGGAGTGCCCGCCAGCGCCAACATGCGACCCAACTGGCCGCCACCGATTACACCGATTTTCATCGTCAACAACCTCAGGCGATGCGTGGGTCTGGATTGTCCAGGACGCTGTCTGTCTGCTCAGCGCGGAATTTCTTCAACACGGTATGAAATTGCGGATGCTTGGCGCCCAGGATGCTCGCCGAGAGCAGTGCTGCGTTGATCGCGCCGGCTTTGCCGATGGCCAGGGTGGCGACCGGAATGCCTGCAGGCATTTGCACGATAGACAGCAGCGAATCGACGCCCGAGAGCATCGACGACTGTACGGGTACGCCCAGCACCGGCAGGTGGGTCTTGGCCGCACACATGCCTGGCAGGTGGGCCGCGCCACCGGCACCGGCGATGATCACCTCGATGCCACGGGCCTCAGCCTCTTCGGCATACTGGAACAGCAGGTCCGGGGTGCGGTGGGCAGAGACCACTTTCACCTCGTAAGGAATGCCGAGCTTTTCCAGCATATCGGCGGTGTGGCTAAGGGTGGACCAATCGGACTTGGAGCCCATGATCACGCCAACCAGTGCACTCATCGTCGTGCCTCTTCTCTCTGGGCGCCCGCAGGCGCGTCAAAAAACAACAAGCCACGCAGAAATGCGTGGCTTGATTGTACGAAAAATGGCCGGACGAACCGGCCGAAGGCCGCGCAGTATACCTCAATGAAGCAGATAAACAGCCCCCGATACGACCATCTGTCATACGGCGCAAAGTGCCGGTTTTATTGACTCGGAGGTCAGCGAAAGATCGACACAAATCCCCCTGTGGGAGCGGGCTTGCTCGCGAAAGCGCTGGGTCAGGCAACATTGATCTCGACTGACACACCGCATTCGCGAGCAAGCCCGCTCCCACATTGGATCTTCATTGGTCTCAGATACCCGTTGTGCCTTGGGCCGCGCCGCCTTCAAGCTTGCGCCAGAGCAACCGCACGTTGGCCTTACGCACCAATGCGCAGCGGTACAGACGAATTTCCAGTGGCACATGCCATTGCGGACCGCCGCAGACTACCAACTCACCGCGAGCCAGTTCAGCGCGCACGCTCAGTTGCGGTACCCAGGCGATGCCCAGGCCTTCCAGCGCCATGCTTTTCAGGCTGTCAGCCATGGCGGTTTCGTAAATAGTGGTGAATCGCAGCGCCCGCTGGCGCAACAGCATGTTCACCGAACGTCCAAGAAACGCACCGGCGCTATAGGCCAATAGCGGCACGCTGGCCTCGCCTTCCAGGTCGAACAACGGTTTGCCATCGGCATCGGCGGCGCAGACCGGGAGCATTTCGGTGTCCCCCAAGTGCAGCGACGGGAAAATCTCCGGGTCCATTTGCATGGCCGCATCCGGGTCATAAAACGCCAGCATCAAATCGCAGCCGCCTTCGCGCAATGCATGAACCGCATCGCCAACGTTAGTGGCCACCAGTCGCGTGGCAATGTTCAACCCTTCGTTGCGCAACTGCGCGATCCAGCGCGGGAAGAAACCCAGTGCCAGAGAGTGGGCGGCAGCAACCTGCATCACCTCGCCCTGCCCGCCTTCCAGGTGATGAAGGTGGCGCAGCACTTCACCCAGCTGTTCGACCACGGTTCGCGCGGTAACGAGAAACAGCTGCCCCGCCGCCGTCAGCTCGACCGGCGTGCGGGAGCGATTCACCAGGGTCAGCCCCAGCGCGGCTTCGAGGCTGCGGATCCGTCGGCTGAATGCCGGCTGAGTCACGAAGCGTCGTTCAGCTGCCTGGGAGAAGCTGCGGGTGGCGGCCAGAGCACTGAAGTCCTCGAGCCATTTACTTTCCAGATTCATCACGCCCTCCCGGAAACGCACCAATTTAGGTCACACGCTCGCCGCACACGCGGCGTCACACGGGCATTATGCCGAATGTGCATAGGCTAGTGTTTAACAGCATTGGCCCAAAATTCTTCACAAGCCTAGCATTTGCAGTGTTCCGGCACAGACCGGGTCCATATCGAGATGATTTCTATCATGTCCTCCGCTGCATCTTTCCGCACAGAAAAAGACCTGCTTGGCGTACTCGAAGTACCTGCTCAAGCGTATTACGGCATCCAGACCCTGCGAGCGGTGAACAACTTCCGCCTCTCTGGCGTTCCGATTTCGCATTACCCGAAACTGGTTGTCGGTCTGGCAATGGTCAAGCAGGCCGCCGCTGACGCCAACCGCGAGTTGGGTCACCTGAGCGAAGCCAAGCACGCTGCTATCAGCGAAGCCTGTGCCCGATTGATCCGCGGCGATTTCCACGAAGAGTTCGTGGTGGACATGATTCAAGGCGGCGCTGGCACTTCGACCAACATGAATGCCAACGAAGTCATCGCCAACATCGCGCTGGAGGCCATGGGCCACAGCAAGGGCGAATACCAGTACCTGCACCCGAACAACGACGTCAACATGGCGCAGTCGACCAACGACGCCTACCCGACCGCGATCCGTCTGGGTCTGCTGCTGGGTCACGACGCGCTGCTGGCCAGCCTCGACAGCCTGATCCAGTCGTTCGCCGCCAAAGGTGAAGAATTCAGCCACGTTCTGAAGATGGGTCGTACCCAGCTGCAAGACGCCGTGCCGATGACCCTGGGCCAGGAATTCCGCGCCTTCGCCACCACATTGGGCGAAGACCTGGCACGCTTGAAGACTCTGGCGCCAGAGCTGCTGACCGAAGTGAACCTGGGCGGCACCGCGATCGGCACCGGCATCAACGCCGACCCGCGCTACCAGCACTTGGCCGTGCAACGCCTGGCGACCATCAGCGGTCACCCACTGGTGCCAGCCGCCGACCTGATCGAAGCCACCTCCGACATGGGCGCCTTCGTGCTGTTCTCCGGCATGCTCAAGCGCACCGCGGTCAAGCTGTCGAAGATCTGCAACGACCTGCGTCTGCTGTCCAGCGGCCCACGCACCGGCATCAACGAAATCAACCTGCCAGCGCGTCAGCCAGGCAGCTCGATCATGCCAGGCAAGGTCAACCCGGTAATCCCGGAAGCCGTGAACCAGGTGGCGTTCCAGATCATTGGCAACGACCTGGCCCTGACCATCGCGGCCGAAGGCGGCCAGCTGCAACTGAACGTGATGGAGCCGCTGATCGCTTTCAAGATCTTCGACTCGATCCGCCTGCTGCAGCGCGCCATGGACATGCTGCGCGAGCACTGCATCGTCGGCATCACCGCCAACGAAGAGCGCTGCCGTGAACTGGTCGAACACTCGATCGGCCTGGTCACCGCGCTGAACCCGTACATCGGCTATGAAAACGCCACCCGCATTGCCCGTATCGCGCTTGAAAGCGGCCGCGGCGTGCTGGAACTGGTGCGCGAAGAAGGCTTGCTCGACGAAGAAATGCTCGCCGACATCCTGCGCCCGGAAAACATGATCGCTCCGCGTCTGGTGCCTTTGAAGGCTTAACCGAACGCTCGCTCTTTTGAAGAGCACGCTCACCAGGTCGAGGGACTAGACACCTCTCACCTTTTGAGGGCTTGGGGATTTATTCCCTCAAGCCCTTTTTTTTAACCCTTTTGCGGATTTTCGAATATGCTGAATGCTTTCAGTTCCGCCAAGATCGCAGCCTTCGGCAGCTCCTACCGGGTTTGAGACCCCCTGTAGAGGCTACCGAAGGCTGCGATTTTTTGATTTTGCAGCGCTCTCGTTTCATCGCTTGCACCACAACCGTGCAGACGGAAGGCACTCTCCTATGTATAGTGCCGGCCCTCTTCGCGTGAGCGGTCGTCGGTAACGAGGCCCAAACCCATGCGAAACCCGAACTAATAAAACCCGCGATATGGAACCGGAACGAACCTCGATCCACTTGTTGTGCCACGCGCAAGCCGGTGTAACGCGATGTGTCGGTCCACCATTATCTGCACACACAAAAAATAGCGAGGAATAATCCATGCTCGAAGTCATCAACGACTTCCTCTCAGGGAAAGTACTGATCGTGCTCATTGTCGGGCTCGGTAGCTACTTCACGATCCGCTCGCGTTTCGTCCAGTTCCGCCATTTCTTTCACATGTTCGCGGTGTTCCGCGACAGCCTCAAAAGCAGCGCTGGCCAGCTCAGTTCCTTCCAGGCCCTGATGCTCAGCCTGGCCGGCCGTGTCGGTGCGGGCAACATCGCCGGTGTCGGTATCGCCGTGACCCTTGGTGGCCCCGGTGCAGTGTTCTGGATGTGGGTGACCGCGCTGGTCGGCATGTCCAGCAGCTTCTTCGAATGCTCCCTCGGCCAGCTCTACAAGCGCTGCGACTCCGAAGGCCAGTTCCGTGGCGGCCCGTCCTTTTACATTCAGCACGGCCTGCAGAAACGCTGGTTGGGCATGATCATGGCGTTCCTGCTGCTGATCACCTTCGGCTTCGCCTTCAACGGCCTGCAAGCCCACGCCGTCACCCACTCGCTGAACAATGCCTTCGGCCTCGACACCACGTACACCGGCCTTGGCCTGGCGGTATTGCTGGGTCTGGTGTTCATCGGTGGCATCAAGCGGATCGCCAAGGTCGCTGACCTGCTGGTACCAGTGAAAACCCTGGTGTACATCGGCGTGACCATCTACGTGATCGTGCTGCAGTTCGACCATGTTCCGGGCATGTTGATGACCATCGTCAAAAGCGCCTTCGGTCTGGACCAGGCGTTCGGCGGCCTGATCGGCAGCGCCATCGTCATGGGCGTGAAGCGCGGCGTGTTTGCCAACGAAGCAGGCCTGGGCAGTGCGCCGAACGTGGCCGCGGTGGCCTCGGTCGAGCACCCGGTCTCGCAAGGCGTGGTTCAGGCGTTCAGCGTGTTCCTCGACACCTTCGTGATCTGCACCTGCACCGCATTGCTGATTCTGCTGTCGGGTTTCTACACCCCGGGCTTCGAAGGCGACGGCATTGCCCTGACCCAGAACTCCCTGGCTGCCGTGGTCGGTGACTGGGGCCGGATGTTCATCTCCGTGGCTCTGGCGTTGTTTGTGTTCACCTCGATCCTCTACAACTACTATCTGGGCGAGAACAACCTGCGCTTCATGATCGGCGAAAACCGCAAGGCACTGATGGCCTATCGCGCGCTGGTACTGGTACTGATCTTCTGGGGTGCCATCGAAAACCTCAGCACGGTGTTCGCGTTCGCCGACATCACCATGACCCTGCTGGCGTTCGTGAACCTGATCGCGCTGTTCCTGCTGTTCAAGGTCGGCATGCGCATCCTGCGTGACTACGATGACCAGCGAGCTGCCGGCATCAAGACCCCAGTGTTCGATTCGAGCAAATTCCCGGATCTGGACCTGGACCTGAAAGCCTGGCCGGCCAATCCGCCAGCCGCCGCTCCTACGGCCGCAGCCGAGCCGCAAGGCGTGACCGCAGCGCAACGCTGATCGGTAAAAAACCGGGCGCATCCCCTGCGCCCGGCGTGACACAGCTTGCGACCGGCGTCATGCTCGGTCGCATGTTGTGGCAGCTATTTGATGCTGCCGTTTTGGTTCGAGCTTGAGACCCCATCGCTGCCATCGCGAGCAGGCTCGCTCCCACATCGTTTTCGGAGAACCTCCATGAATGCCTCGACTTTCCCTGCTGCCCAGCACGTCATGGTGCTCTACACCGGCGGCACCATCGGCATGCAAGCCAGTGCCCACGGGCTGGCCCCGGCGTCCGGTTTCGAAGCGCGGATGCGCGAGTATCTGCACAGCCAACCCGAACTGGTGGTGCCGCAGTGGCGCTTTCGCGAGATGGCGCCGCTGATCGACAGCGCCAACATGACGCCCGCCTACTGGCAGCAACTGCGTGAAGCGGTGGTCGATGCCGTGGATGTCCAGGGCTGCGACAGCGTGTTGATCCTGCACGGTACTGACACCCTGGCCTACAGCGCCGCAGCCATGAGCTTTCAGCTGCTCGGCTTGCATGCCCGCGTGGTGTTCACCGGCTCCATGCTGCCGGCCGGCGTGACCGACAGCGATGCCTGGGAAAACCTCAGCGGTGCATTGGTTGCACTTGGCCAGGGCCTGGCGCCGGGCGTTCATCTGTACTTCCACGGCGAACTGCTCGATCCGACCCGCTGCGCCAAGGTTCGCAGTTTCGGTCGTCATCCATTCAAACGGCTGGAGCGTCAGGGCGGTGGCGTGAAAGCGACTTCCGTGCCGACGCAGCTGAACTACAACCAGCCTAAACAGCTGGCGAAGGTCGCGGTGCTGCCGCTGTTCCCGGGCATCGGTGCCGATCAACTGGATGGCCTGCTCAGCAGCGCTATTCAGGGTCTGGTGCTGGAATGTTATGGCAGCGGTACCGGGCCAAGCGACAACCCCGCGTTTCTCACCAGCCTGGAACGGGCGCGGGACAAAGGTGTGGTGGTGGTCGCGGTGACGCAATGTCATGAAGGTGGCGTGCAGCTCGACGTGTACGAGGCGGGCAGCCGCTTGCGTGACGCCGGTGTGTTGTCCGGTGGCGGCATGACTCGCGAGGCGGCATTCGGCAAGTTGCATGCGCTGCTGGGTGCAGGGCTTGAATCCGCTGAAGTTCGACGGCTGGTTGAACTCGACCTGTGCGGCGAACTGAGCTGAATTGAGCTGACACAACACAAAATCCTGTAGGAGCGAGGCTTGCCCGCGAAGGCGTCCTTAAGTGCGCCAAAAGCTTCGCGGGCAAGCCTCGCTCCTACAGGGGCCATCAGGCATATAACTTGCTCCCCTTCCGGCACGCCCAACGCTGGAACCACCCATGCTCCACTCCCATCTCACCACCCTCAATGCCGTCTCTCTGGTGCTCAACACCTTCAAGGCCGAAGGCCTGTCCAGCGAAGCGTTATTGGCCGGCAGCGGTATCAGCGCGGCGGATCTGAGCCGGGCGGATACGCGCATCACCACCAACCAGGAGATGCTGGTTTGCGCCAACGCCGTCGCGTTACGCCGCGATATCGGCCTGGAACTGGGCCGGCGGATGCACGTTTCTTCCTACGGCATGCTCGGGTACGCCTTACTCACCAGCGCCACTTTAGGTGACGCCTTGCGGTTGGCGCTGCACTATCCGGCGCTATTGGGAACACTGTTCGAGTTGAGCCTGGAGGAGGATGGCGAGCGCATCTGGCTCAGCGCGGGCGACTATCGGGAAAATCCGGCTCTGGCGCCGTTCAATGTCGAGTTTTGCCTGGTCTCGATGAAAGTCACCTGCGAAGACTTGCTCGGCCACTCTCTGCCCCTGCTCGGTGCCCGCTTCGAATACCCGGCGCCGGATTATCAGGCGCGCTACGCCGAGCGTTTCGACTGCCCCTTGCAGTTCGATGCTGTGTCCAATGCCTTTGCTTTCGACAAACGCTGGCTCGAACAACCTCTACCCCTGGCCGACGCCATTACGCACCAGGCCATGGCCGAGCGCTGTCGCAAGCAAAACACCGAGTTCACCGGGCGCCAGGCCTGGCTCGGGCGTATCCGCCAACTACTCGCGGCGCAATTGAGCGCGGCGCCGGGCCTGGATGGGCTGGCCAAACAGTTGAACTGCTCGGCGCGCACCCTGCGGCGACATCTGAAGGACCTGGGCTGCAGCTATCAGGAACTGCTCGATGAATTGCGCTTCGAGCAGGCCAAGCAACTGCTCTGCGAAGATCAATTGCCGATCTATCGGATTGCCGAGGCGCTGGGGTTCAGCGAAACCGCAAGCTTCCGCCATGCGTTTGTGCGCTGGAGTGGTGTGGCGCCGAGTCAGTTCCGGCCACACCGATAACCCCTGTGGGAGCGGGCTTGCCCGCGAAGAGGCCAGTACATTCGACGCATCTCCATTGACTGGACCATCGCTTTCGCGGGCAAGCCCGCTCCCACAGGTTCGGCATTCCAAGCCCAATGTTGAAGCACCGGTGTGCCATTAAGGGGCGAATTTCGGTCAAATTTTTTGGCCATATCGATCCCCTTTTGGCCTTTCCTGCCGTTTTCCCAAACGCCGCCCGCCGCAAGACTGTGTGCAACCGAATCAGCCTGCGGAGAACAAGAATGCTGACGATCTACTCGGACGATCACCACTTGCATCACGGCCGTTGCGAATTGATGGACGGGCAATTGATGCCCTGCTTCGAAATGCCCTCGCGGGCCGACCATGTGTTGGCACGCGTACAGTCCCGCCATCTGGGCCCGGTCGAGGCGCCGCAGGATTTCGGTCTCGGGCCGATCGAGCGCATCCACAGCCGCGACTACCTCGACTTCTTCAAAGGGGCCTGGGCGCGCTGGACCGAGTTCAATACCGACGGCGACTTGCTGCCCTACACCTGGCCTGCCCGCACCCTGCGCCGGATCATGCCCACCAGCCTGCACGGTCAGCTCGGCTATTACAGCTTCGACGGCGGTGCACCGATTACCGCCGGCACCTGGCAAGCGGCGTATAGCGCGGCGCAAGTTGCGCTCACGGCCCAAGCGCAAATCCAGCGCGGTGCCCGCAGTGCCTTCGCCTTGTGCCGTCCACCGGGACACCATGCCGCCAGCGATTTGATGGGCGGTTATTGCTACCTCAACAACGCCGCCATCGCCGCTCAGGCATTCCTCGATCAGGGCCACAAAAAGGTCGCGATCCTCGACGTCGATTACCACCATGGCAACGGCACCCAATCGATTTTCTACGAGCGCAGCGACGTGCTGTTCACCTCGATCCACGGCCATCCGGAAGCCGAGTTTCCGTTCTTCCTCGGCTACGAAGACGAACACGGTGAAGGCCCGGGCGAAGGGTTCAACTTCAACTACCCTTTGCCCGCCGGCTCAGGCTGGGACCGCTGGAGCGCAGCCTTGGAGCAGGCCTGCAAAGAGATTGAAAAGTACGGCGCCGACATCGTCGTCGTGTCCCTGGGCGTCGATACGTTCAAGGACGATCCGATCTCCCAGTTCAAACTCGACAGCCCGGATTACCTGGCGATGGGCGCGAGCATCGCGGGCCTCGGCAAGCCGACGCTGTTCGTGATGGAAGGCGGTTACGCGGTGGAAGAAATCGGCATCAATGCCGTGAACGTTCTCGAAGGTTTTGAAAGCGCCCAATGAGGAATTAGAACAAATGAACCGACTCAAGCGTTTTATCGTTCCAGTGCTATACGCCACCGTATTCAGTGGTGCCGTTCACGCCGAAGAGCGCACGTTGCGGGTGTACAACTGGTTCGACTACATCACTCCCAAAGCGCTGGAAGATTTCAAGACCCAGAACACCCAGACCAAACTGGTCTACGACATCTTCGATACCAACGAAGCACTGGAGGCCAAGTTGCTGACCGGCAACTCCGGCTACGACGTGGTGGTGCCGTCCAACGTGTTCCTCGCCAAGCAGATCGAAGCCGGGGTGTTCCAGCCGCTGGACCGCAGCAAACTGCCAAACTGGAACCACCTCGATCCCAAGCTGATGAAGTTGATCGAAGCCAACGACCCGGGCAATAAATTCGCCGTGCCCTACATGTACGGGACCATTCTGATCGGCTTCAACCCGGACAAGGTCAAGGCGGCTTTGGGCGATAACGCACCGGTGGACAGCTGGGACCTGATCTTCAAGGAAGAGAACATCAGCAAACTCAAGCAGTGCGGCGTGGCCCTGCTCGACTCGCCATCAGAAATCCTGCCGCTGGCCCTGCAGCACCTGGGCCTGGACCCCAACAGCAAGAAGCCGGCGGACTACGCCAAGGCTGAAGCGCTGCTGATGAAGATTCGCCCCTACATCACCTATTTCCATTCGTCCAAGTACATGGCCGATATCGCCAACGGTGACATCTGCGTCGCGGTCGGTTACTCCGGCAGCTTCTCCCAGGCCGCCAACCGTGCCAAGGAAGCCAAGAACGGTGTGATCGTCGACATGCGCCTGCCCAAAGAAGGCGCACCGATCTGGTTCGACATGCTGGCGATCCCCAAAGGCGCGAAGAACCTGGAAGATGCCTACAACTTCATCAACTACCTGCTGCAACCTCAGGTCATTGCACCGGTCAGCGACTTCGTCGGCTACCCGAACCCGAACAAAGACGCCACGGAAATGGTCGACCCGGCGATCCGCAACAACCCGAACCTGTACCCGACCGAAGCGGCGATGAGTACGCTCTACACCCTGCAACCGCTGCCGCGTGATGCCGAGCGGGCGCGGACCCGGGCCTGGACCAAGATCAAGTCCGGCACCTGATCCGGGCGGCGCGACTCACACCGGGCGCCAGATCTTTTTGAGCTTCGCCAGTGCCGATTCGATAGCCGTCTCCGGCACTGCGGCGAACCCCAGGACCAGCCCCGCTCGCTGGTCCTCGGGAAGCGTCGTGTCTGGCAGCCAGTAACTGCTCAAACCATTGATCTCCACCCCGACGCTGGTGGCTTGTTCAATCAATTCGCGCTCACGAGCCACGCTGTCGACACGTACCGTCACGTGCAAACCGGCCGCCACACTGGGCAGCTTACCGACGCCCGGGATATCCACAGGCCAGCCATTGAGCAACACGTTACGCCGACTCAACGCAGCGCGGCGCATACGCCGGATATGCCGCTGGAAATGCCCGGCGGCCATGAATTCGGCCATTACCGCCTGGGTGCTGACCTCCGAGTGCCGTACGTCCACCGCACGACGCTGGGAGAACGCCGCAACCAATCCGGGCGGCAACACCAGATAACCCAGTCTTAATGCCGGGAATGCGACCTTGCCGAAGGTTCCGACATACAGCACCCGCCCCTGTCGATCCAATGCAGCCAACGGCGCCAGCGGTGCGCCGCTGTAACGGTATTCGCCATCGTAGTCGTCCTCGACGATCCACCCTTGGGTGCGTTCGGCCCAGGCCAACAATTCAAGACGTCGCGCCAGACTCATGACCACGCCGGTCGGGTACTGATGCGACGGCGTGACGTAAGCCAATCGACAATCGCTGAGCCCCGCCAATTCGGTGCAATCAATGCCCTCACTGTCCACCGCTATCCCGTGCAATCGCGCGCCGGCTACAGCGAACGCATGACCCGCCGCTCGATACCCCGGATTTTCAATGCCCACCCCATCGCCAGGCTCCACCAGCAACTGTGCACAAAGGCTAATCCCCTGTTGTGCGCCACTAGTGATCACTATTTGCTCAGCCGAGCACTGCATGCCCCGCGAACTGCGCAAATACGCAGCAATTAACCCACGTAATCGCGCATCACCCGCTGGGTCGCCGTAACACAGTTGCTCTAAATCCGGCTTACGCCAGAAAGCCGCATTCAGCTTGGCCCAGACCTCGAAAGGAAATAGATCGAAGGCTGGAACGCCGACACGAAATGCCCGAGGTGGACCACTGGGAGGCAAGGTCAAATGGTTCTTTTCAACCCGGCTCAAAGCACCGCTGTGGATAACTTTACTGGATGAAACCACAGGTAAATCCAGCCAATTTGTGGATAAGACTGTGGGTAACCCTGTTGAAAACCCTGTGGATACTTTTGTGGATAATTTTTTCACCGACACCACGGCTTGAGGCAATTGCGCGACATAAGTCCCGTCGCCAACACGCCCCTCGATGAAGCCCTCAGCGTAAAGCTGATCGTAGGCACGGACCACGCTGTTACGGGAAATCGATAACGCCGCCGCCAGATCGCGACTGGCTGGCAGTCGTGTGCCGCTGGCCAGGCGTCCATCGAGCACTCGCATCCGCAGCGCTTGATAGAGCTGACGACTCAGGCCCTGGCGGCGGTCGAGTTCGATGCCCGCCGGATTGAACGACGAGGGAAGCGGCGTGTTCGACATGGTAATGGACCTATGAAATTGGTCATTAATGGCTCTTACAACAGACCAATAGCCTGCCTAGGATGCAGGCATTCGCCAAGGAATATTTCCATGTATACGCCCAGCAATTTCGCCATCAATGATTTGAATGAGCTGCATCAGCACATCCTCGGCGCCCGTCTTGGCGTTTTGGTCACCCACGGTGAACAGGGCCTGCAAGCCAGTCATTTGCCGCTGCTGCTAAATGTCGACCACGGCCCGAATGGCACTCTCTACGGGCACCTCGCCCGGGCCAATCCACAATGGCGAGAATTGCAGAACGGCGCCGAGGCGCTGGTGATTTTTGCTGGTGCGGATGCTTACGTCAGCCCGGGGTTTTACCCGAGCAAAGCCGAGCACGGGAAAGTCGTGCCGACCTGGAACTACGTGGCCGCACACGCTTATGGCACTGGCGAAGTGTTCACCGATACCGATCGCCTGCGCGATCTGGTCAGCGCATTGACCGAGCGCCATGAAGCCGGTCGCGCCCAGCCGTGGAAGGTTGCCGATGCCCCTGCCGACTATATCGACGGCATGCTCAAGGCCATCGTCGGTTTTGCCTTGCCGATCCAGCGGCTGGAGGGCAAACGCAAGCTCAGCCAGAACCGTAGTGCCGCAGACATCGCCGGTGTGCGCGAGGGGCTGACCGCCAGCCCTGATGTGCACGACCAGACCCTCGCCCACTTGATGCGTTAAGGAATCAATATGAGTCAGATCGACATCCGCCAAGTCACCGCCGACGATCACGCGGCCTGGCTGCCGCTGTGGCAAGCCTACTTGCGCTTCTACAACACCGAATTGCCCGACGCAGTCACCCAGAGCACCTGGCAGCGCCTGCTCGACCCGAGCGAACCGACTCACGGGGCGCTGGCCTGGGCCGATGGCAAAGCGGTGGGCATGGTGCATTTCATCTACCACCGCTCGAACTGGAGCATCGAAAACTCCTGCTACCTGCAAGACTTGCTGGTGACGCCAGAAACCCGCGGCACCGGTGTCGGTCGGCAACTGATCGAATTCGTCTACACCACGGCCAAGGCCGATGGCTGCTGCAAGGTTCATTGGCTGACCCACGAAACCAACGCCACCGCGATCCAGCTCTATGAGCGCATCGCCGAACGCCCCGGTTTCATCCAGTTTCGCCACGCCCTATAAGGTTCAAGGAGAGCAGCATGTCGACTTCACTCGCGGACTGGAAAGGTGTTCCGCCACCCTCGGTTCAACTGATCGAAGGGCGTTTCATCCGCCTGGAAAAACTTGACCCGGCCCGTCACGCCGACGGCTTGTGGAAAGCCCTCGAAGGCCCGGGCTCGGATCCGAAACTCTGGGATTATTTGCCTTATGGGCCTTTCCCGGAACGCAGCGCTTTCAACGATTGGCTGAACAATCACGCGGCCAACAGCGATCCGTACTTCTTCACGGTGATCGACCGTGCCAGCGGCGACGTCCAGGGCATCCTCAGCCTGATGTCGATTGTCCCTGCTCAGGGCCGCATCGAGATCGGCCATGTGACCTTCGGCGCAGCGATGCAGCGTTCCCCGAAAAGTACCGAGGCGGTTTACCTGCTGGCCAGGGAATCCTTTGCCTTGGGTTACCGGCGTCTGGAATGGAAATGCAACAACGGCAATGCCCGCTCCAAATATGCAGCGCAGCGGTTGGGGTTCAGTTTTGAAGGGGTGTTCCGTCAGCACATGGTGGTCAAGGGGCAGAACCGTGACACGGCGTGGTATTCGATTCTGGATTCGGAATGGCCGGCGATTGGCGCGGGGTTCGAGCGGTGGCTGTCTGATGAGAACCAGACGGAATCGGGGCAGGTGAAAACGTTGGTGGAGTGCCGCCAGTAATCTTCGGCGTGATGATCGTTCCCACGCTCCTGCGTGGGAATGCAGCCACGGACGCTCTGCGTTCGATCCGGAAAGCGACGCAGAGCGTCGCGGGATGCATTCCCACGCGGAGCGTGGGAACGATCTTTCAAACCAGTTTCTGGGCGAGCACCGCAATATGCTCCGGCCCGATCCCGCAGCACCCACCCAAATGGCTGGCCCCGCGCTTCTGCCAATCAGCCGCCCATTGCAGATACCCCGGCGGGTCGAGATCGTCGCGCAACGGGTCCAGACCGTCGTTGGCCGTGGCCTCTTTCGGCTGCGGCGGGAAGGCATTGGCGTACGCGCCAATGTGAATCTTCACCCCCAAGCGTTCGAAGGTTTCCCGTGCCGCATCAATCGCAGCGCCGATCACTTCTGGCTGGCTGCAGTTGAACAGCAAGGTCTCGACGCCCAACTCCGCCGCCACCGCGGCAGCCTCAGCCACAGGTTCACCGGAACGCAGACGCGGCACTTCGTCGGTGTCTTCATCCTTCAAGGTAAACGACAGCCAGAACGGTTTGCCGTCCTTCGGCAAACCGGCATGGATCGCCCGCGCCTCGACAATCGAACTCTGGGTTTCAGCCAGCCACAAGTCGACATGCGGCGCCAGGCCATTGACCAGAGGCGTCAGCAGTTCAGTCACCCGCGCGGCATCGAACAAGTCCGGGCGATAGGAGCCGAACAACGGCGGCAATGACCCGGCCACGCGCACGGGCTTGCCCGCCGCATCGACCGCACGCCGGGCCAGCTCACCGGCCAACGCCGCGAGCGCCTGACCCTCAGCGGCAAAACGCTCTTCACCAATATGGAACGGCACCACCGCATAACTGTTGCTGGTAATCACGTTGGCACCGCTATCGATATAAGCCGCATGCACCGCCTCCACCGCTTGCGGTGCTTCGCTCAAAGCCAGCGCCGACCACTCGGGCTGCCTGAACGGCGCCCCTCGACGTTGCAGCTCACGACCCATGCCGCCATCCAGAATTACCGTGCTGCCTGCGCCCATATGCTTTTCACTCATAAGCTTATGAAAATAACTCACTATCAGAGTCGTTCTTATAACTATTTAATACGCACCGTACGGTTAATAACAACCTCTTTTTTTTCAGGGATCAACTGTGAAATTTCAACCACTGCTGGCCCTGGGCCTGACGATTCTGGCTGCCTCCACTCAAGCCTTTGCGGGCGCCACACTGGACCGCATCGAGCAAAAGAAAGAACTGGTGGGCGTGCTGATGGAAAGCTATCCACCCTTCTCATTCCTCAACGATCAAAACCAGCTCGATGGTTTCGACGTCGACGTGGCCAAGGCCGTGGCGGACAAACTGGGCGTCAAGCTGCGCCTCGAAACGCCGTCCTGGGACGTGATCGCCGCCGGTCGCTGGAGCGGGCGTTACGACATCTGCATCTGCTCCATGACCCCGAGCAAAGCCCGCGCTGAAGTCTTCGACTTCCCGGTGGAGTACTACGCCTCCCCCGCCGTGATCGTGGTCAACGCCAAGGACGACAGCATTCACAGCGCCAAGGACCTGAGCGGCAAAAAAGTCGGCCTCACCAGCGCCTCCAGCTATGAAAGCTACCTGAACAAAAACCTGGTGATCGAAGGCGCCGAAGACATCCAATTGCAGTACCCGTTCGAGAATGTGCAGATCGCCCCGTATGACACCGACAACGTCGCGTTCCAGGATTTGGGCCTGGGCACTGGCGTGCGTCTGGACGCGATTCTCACCAACCTGGTGACCGCGCAACCGCGCCTGAACGAAGACAAGCGTTTCAAGCTCGCCGGCGAGCCGCTGTACTCGGAGCCGAACTCGGTGGCCATCGAAAAAGGCGACGCCCAGTGGGACGCCAAAGTGCGTGATGTGTTTGCCCAGTTGAAACAGGACGGCACCTTGAGCAAGCTGTCGCAAAAATGGATCGGCGCCGACATCAGCAAATGACTTCTTTCCCCAAACCTCCTCAGCCACCGCAACCGGTGGCTGAGTCAATGCTGCAACGGATTTTCGGTTTCCGCACACGGCTGTACCTGACCTGGGCAGCGATGTTCGGCTTGTTCGCGAGTTTCTTCCTGAGCTTCGACCTGAAGTTCTCGATCATCCTCGACAAACTGCCGAACCTGATCGGCCTGCACCTGGCGCCCAACGGCTTTCTGCAAGGCGCAGCGCTGACGTTGTTTTTGTGCCTGTGCTCAATCGTGGCGTCATCACTGCTGGGCTTCATCACGGCTTTGGCGCGGTTGTCGAAAAGCGCGGTGGCGTTCGGTATCGCGAGCTTCTATGCCTCGTTCTTTCGCGGCACACCGCTGCTGATTCAAATTCTGCTGATCTATCTCGGCTTGCCACAACTCGGCATCGTGCCCGGCGCCATAGCCGCGGGCATCATCGCCCTGTCGCTGAACTACGGCGCGTACCTCAGCGAAATCTTCCGCGCCGGCATCCTCGGCGTTCCCCATGGCCAACGCGAAGCGTCATTGGCCCTGGGCATGCGCGAAACCGTGATCTTCTGGCGCGTCACCCTGCCCCAGGCCATGCGCACCATCATCCCGCCCACCACCAACCAGTTCATCTCCATGCTCAAAGATTCGTCTCTGATCTCGGTGATGGGGGTTTGGGAAGTGATGTTCCTGGCCCAATCGTATGGGCGCTCGAGCTATCGCTATATCGAAATGCTCACGACCGCGGCAATTATTTATTGGCTGATGTCGATTGGGCTGGAGCTGATTCAGGCGCGGATGGAGCGGCATTATGGGAAGGCGTATTTGAAGCGGGGTTAGCGAAAAGATCGCAGCCTTCGGCAGCTCCTACTCGGGATTCATTCGCCTTGTCCTCACTGATTCAGCACAGTAAGCCTTGTGGGAGCGGCGGTGTGGCGATCCTGCTTGCTCGCTCCGACACAAGGATTGTGGCACTGCCAAATACCGGGCAAAAAAAAAGGGGAGCACATGCCCCCCCGAGGTTTAAAGCGGTATGTCGAGGCTGTTAACTCAGCCTTCGATCTCGATCAGAATTTCGCCCGGGTTGACCCGGTCGCCCTTGGCCACATGGATGGCGGTGACTTTGCCGGCGATGGCCGATTGGACTTCGGTTTCCATCTTCATCGCTTCGGTGATCAGCACGGCCTGGCCGGCTTTCACGGTGTCGCCTTCCTTGACCAGCACATCGACGATATTGCCCGGCATGGTGGTGCTGACGTGGCCCGGTGCAGTGGCTTGCTTGCGCTTGCTGCTACCACCGCTGACGAATTCGTTGAGCGGTTCGAACACCACTTCTTCCGGCATGCCGTCGATGGACAGATAGAAGTGGCGCTTGCCTTCCGATTTGACGCCGACACCGGTGATGTCGACGCGGTAGGTTTCGCCGTGAACGTCGATGACGAACTCGGTCGGCACGCCTTCGCCGCCGGCCGACGTCACGCCGCCCGCTTCCGGAATTGGCAACAGCACCTCAGGTACGAGGGTGCCGGCTGCACGTTCTTCGAGGAATTTGCGGCCGATGTCCGGGAACATGGCATAGGTCAGAACGTCTTCTTCAGACTTGGCCACGGCACCGATTTCGGCACGCAGCTTGGTCATTTCCGGCTTGAGCAGATCGGCCGGACGCACGTCGATCACTTCTTCGCTGCCGATCGCCTGACGACGCAGTTTTTCGTTCACGGTGCCCGGCGCTTTGCCGTAGCCGCCTTGCAGGTAGAGCTTCACTTCATTAGTGATGGTTTTGTAGCGCTCGCCGGCCAGCACGTTGAAGAACGCCTGGGTGCCAACGATCTGCGAGGTCGGGGTCACCAGCGGCGGGAAGCCGAGGTCTTCGCGAACGCGCGGGATCTCCGCCAGCACTTCGCTCATGCGGTTCAGGGCGCCCTGCTCTTTCAACTGGTTGGCCAGGTTGGAAATCATCCCGCCCGGTACCTGGTTGACTTGAACGCGGGTATCGACGGCGGTGAACTCGCTTTCGAACTGGTGGTACTTCTTGCGCACGGCGTAGAAGTACAAGCCGATTTCCTGCAGCAGTTCCAGGTTCAGGCCAGTGTCGTACTCGCTGCCTTTAAGAGCAGCGACCATCGATTCGGTGCCTGGATGGCTGGTACCGGAAGCGAAGCTGGAGATTGCGGTGTCAATGTGATCGGCACCGTTTTCGATGGCCTTGAGTTGGCACATGGTGGCCATGCCAGCGGTGTCGTGGGAGTGAATGAACACAGGCAGCGATTGCTCGGATTTCAATGCCTTGACCAGTTCGCCAGTGGCGTACGGGGTCAGCAGGCCGGCCATGTCTTTGATCGCCACGGAATCACATCCCATGGCTTCCATTTGCCTGGCTTGCGCCACGAACGCGTCAATGGTGTGCACTGGACTGGTGGTGTAGGCGATGGTGCCTTGAGCGTGTTTACCGGCCGCTTTCACCGCTTCGATGGCGACTCGCAGGTTACGCACATCGTTCATCGCATCGAAAATGCGGAACACGTCGATGCCGTTGACTGCCGCCTTGGCGACGAAGGCTTTGACCACGTCGTCGCTGTAGTGGCGGTAGCCCAGCAGGTTCTGGCCACGCAGGAGCATTTGCAGACGCGTGTTAGGCAAGGCCGCGCGCAGTTGGCGCAGACGCTCCCACGGGTCTTCTTTGAGGAAGCGGACGCAGGCGTCGAAGGTCGCGCCGCCCCAGCATTCCAGCGACCAGTAGCCGACTTTGTCGAGCTTGTCGCAGATCGGCAGCATGTCTTCGGTGCGCATGCGGGTGGCGAGCAGCGATTGGTGGGCGTCGCGCAGGATTGTGTCAGTAACGTGGATTTGTTTGCTCATTGTTCTATTCCTCACAGGCCTGCGTGGGCGGCGATGGCGGCGGCGATGGCCAGGGCCAGCTCTTCGGGTTTGCGCTTGATCGAGTAGTTGGTCAGTTCAGGGTGGCTTTCAACGAAGCTGGTGTTGAACTGGCCGCTACGGAATTCCGGGTTACGCAGGATTTCCTGGTAATACGCGGCGGTGGTCTTGACCCCTTGCAGACGCATGTCGTCCAGAGCTCGCAAGCCACGGTCCATCGCCTCTTCCCAGGTCAGCGCCCAGACCACCAGTTTCAGGCACATCGAATCGTAGAATGGCGGAATGGTGTAGCCGGTATAGATCGCCGTGTCGGTGCGCACGCCGGGACCGCCGGGCGCGTAGTAACGGGTGATCTTGCCGAAGCTCGGCAGGAAGTTGTTTTTCGGGTCTTCGGCGTTGATCCGGAACTGCAGCGCGAAACCGCGGTGCTGGATGTCTTCCTGTTTCACCGAAAGCGGCAGGCCGGACGCGATGCGGATTTGCTCGCGAACAATGTCGATGCCAGTAATTTCTTCGGTGATGGTGTGTTCCACCTGCACCCGGGTGTTCATCTCCATGAAGTACACCTCGCCCTCGGCGAGCAGGAACTCCACGGTACCGGCGTTCTCATAACCCACGGCCTTGGCCGCGCGCACCGACAGGTCGCCGATGTAGGCGCGCTGTTCCGGGGTCAGTTGCGGGCTCGGAGCGATCTCGATCAGCTTCTGGTTGCGACGCTGGATCGAACAATCACGCTCGAACAGGTGCACCACGTTGCCAAAGCTGTCACCGAGAATCTGCGCTTCGATGTGTTTCGGGTTTACGATGCATTTTTCCAGGAACACTTCCGCCGAACCAAACGCCTTGGTGGCTTCGGAAATGACCCGCGGAAAGGCTTGTTCGAGTTCTTCGCGACTGTTGCAGCGACGAATCCCGCGTCCGCCACCACCGGAGGTAGCCTTGAGCATCACCGGGTAACCGATGCGGTCGCCTTCGGTCAGGGCTTCTTCGATGCCCGACACGTTGCCTTCGGTGCCCGGGGTCACCGGTACGCCAGCCTTGATCATGCTGCGGCGTGCTTCGGTCTTGTCGCCCATGCGGCGAATCACTTCAGCCGATGGACCAATGAATTTGATACCGCGTTCGGCGCAGATGTCTGCCAGCTCGGCATTTTCCGAAAGGAAGCCGTAGCCGGGGTGCAACGCATCGCAACCGGTTTCCACCGCCAGGTTCACCAGCTTGCGCGGGTTGAGGTAGCCGGCCAGTGGCTCGGCACCGATGCTGTGGGCCTCATCCGCACGCTTCACATGCAAGGCATGGCGGTCGGCGTCGGAATAGATCGCGACCGAGCGAATGCCCATTTCGGCGCAGGCACGCACGATTCGTACGGCAATCTCACCACGGTTGGCGATCAGGATCTTTTTTATCACTTGGAGGTTCCCTTGAGCCGGTGGTACCCACGACCTGTCACACCAGGTCGACGCGTGACCAAATGTTTCAATTCAGTCGCAGCTCCACACTAGCCTTCGCAAGGGATTAACAAAAATGAATAATAATTGGGTTACACATAAGCAAAGACTTATAGTTGAGGCATCAGCCTCCGCCCAGGGTCTCTAGAAAATGCGTAAGTCATTGATGCGTATGACGTTGCGTCAATTGCAGATCTTCAATGAGGTGTGCGACTTAAGGTCCTACAGCCGTGCAGCCGACGAAATGTCTCTCACACAACCTGCCGTGAGCCTACAGATTCGTCAACTCGAAGAGCTGATCGGCCAACCGTTATTTGATTATGTCGGCAAAAAACTCTACATGACCGAGGCGGCCGAAGCACTGCAGCGCGCCAGCCGGGATATTTTCGGGCGCCTGGAAAACCTCGATATGCAGCTGTCGGACATGCAAGGCTCATTGCAGGGTCAGCTGAAACTGGCGGTGGAATCCAGCGCCAAGTATTTCGTGCCACACCTGTTTGCCGCGTTCAAGCGCCAGCACCCGGAGGTGAACCTGCAACTGACGGTGGTCAACCGTGGCCAGGTCATCCGGCGCCTGTCGGATAACCGTGATGATCTGGTGATCATGTCGATGGTTCCACAGGACATGGGGCTGGAGTTTCTACCGTTCCTCAACAACCCGATTGTCGCCGTGGCGCCGCCGGATCATCCACTGTGTCACATGGGCCCGCTGCGCTTGCAGGATCTTGAGCCCTACACGTTGCTGTTGCGCGAACACGGCTCCGGCACGCGACTGGCTTGCGAAGAGTATTTCAAAGAGAAACGTGTGCACTTCACCCAAACCCAGGAGGTGGCCTCGGCCGAAGCGCAGCGTGAATGCGTATTGGCGGGTCTGGGCGTGGCGCTGTTGACACGCCACGCCCTGAACCTTGAATTGGCGACCGGCGGATTGATCGAGTTGCCAGTCGAAGAGCTGCCGCTATACCGCAGTTGGTGCCTGGTGCAGGCCAAGGCCAAACGGCTGTCACCGGTGGCCCATGCATTCCTTGCGTTTATCCGCAGTGAGCGGGCGCAGATCAGCGCGCTGGTTGAGCGTTTCGACGGGAAGTTGCGGGAGCCGCCTGCCAGTAATTGAGTTCCAGATCGTCAGGAAATTCGCCAATTTCGGCCAGTAGCTGGCGGCGTTCGCAGCGATCTTCGATGGCGCGGCGAAATTCCATGCGGCGCTGATCTTCTTGCTGACGACGGGTTTTGACGGCGCTGTTGCGTTCTTCGTAGGGCTGAGCCATTTCGAGTCTCCCAAGGCGAGTACGGGAGTTTCAAGATAGGCGCGAGGGATGACGGTTTGGCGGCGGGAGGGTTACAGGGAGATGAAAGTAGTCGATTGATGTGGTGAATTTGATGACGCCTTCGTGGGCAAGCCCGCTCCCACAGGGTTCGGTGGTGTTCACGCCTTTTGCGCAACACCGCCGATCCTTGTGGGAGCGGGCTTGCCCGCGAATGAAGGTCGGAACGACCTTCCAGCAATCTCAGATCAGAATCAATCGTCCAGCGCTTTCACCGATTTGGGCGACAGCCGCAAGCTGCGAAGGCTGCGTTTGACGCTTTTCAGGTGATTGACCAGGCTCGGACCGCGGGCCATGGCCACGCCCATCGCCAGCACATCGATCACTACCAGATGCGCAATGCGCGACGTCAGCGGCGTATAGATTTCGGTGTCTTCGTGCACATCGATCGCCAGATTGACGGTCGACAACTCGGCCAACGGTGTCTGGCTCGGACACAACGTGATCAGCGAAGCGCCACTCTCGCGCACCAGATTGGCCGTGATCAACAGGTCCTTGGAACGCCCGGATTGGGAAATACAGATCGCCACGTCACTCGGCTTCAGGGTGACCGCCGACATCGCCTGCATATGCGGGTCGGAATACGCCGCTGCCGTCAGCAGCAGACGGAAGAACTTGTGCTGGGCATCCGCCGCCACTGCGCCCGACGCACCGAAGCCATAGAACTCGACACGCTGGGCCTGAGACATGAGCGACACAGCCCTCTGCAACTCCACCGGATCGAGTTTCTCGCGAACCTCCATCAGCGTATGCAGGGTGGTGTCGAAGATTTTCAGGCTGTAATCGGCGACCGAATCGTCTTCATGGATCGCAAACTGCCCGAAGCTCGCGCCGGCCGCCAGGCTTTGCGCCAGTTTCAGCTTCAAATCCTGAAACCCGGAGCAACCGATGGCGCGGCAAAACCGCACGATGGTCGGCTCGCTGATGCCCACGCTGTGGGCCAGGTCGGCCATGGAGCTGTGCATCACCGCCGCAGGGTCAAGCAGCACGTGGTCGGCGACTTTGAGCTCCGACTTGCGTAACAGGTGGCGGGACTGGGCGATGTGTTGCAGCAGATTCAAGGGGCTGGACTCTTTGTTATTGGCAGGTGCCGGGGATGTAGCACGCTTGTAGTTATACTACATGAATCGGCTTTTTGCCTGCTCAATGCGTAACTCAATGTCCCCATTTCATGCGCCATGCGCTCCATGTAGCCCACTCGGTCCTTGTAGCAGCTGGCGAAGCCTGCGTTCGGCTGCGAAGCCGTCGTGAAGATGGATATGGTTTAACAGGAAAAATCCGGCAAGCATGTTTTACGACGGCTTCGCAGCCGAACGCAGCCTTCGCTAGCTTCTACAAAGGGTTGGCGTCGCGACGTAAAAGCTCGGCCAGGTTGGCGGCCTCGACCGGACGACTGATCAAATACCCCTGCACTTCATCGCAACGCTCGGCCCTCAGAAACTCCAGCTGCTCCGGCCGCTCCACCCCTTCAGCCACCACCTTCAACGACAACCCGTGAGCCATGGCAATGATCGCCTGGGTAATCGCCGCATCCTCGCTGCTCTCCCCCAGACCGCGGATAAACGCCTGATCAATCTTCACGTAATCCACCGGAATGCGCTTGAGGTAACTCAAGGACGAATAGCCAGTACCAAAATCGTCGATGGCCAGTTTCACCCCAAGGTCGCGCAACTGCTGGAAGGTCGCGATGATGTGCTCGACGCTGTCCAGCAACTGGCTTTCGGTGAGTTCCAGTTCCAGGTAGTGCGGCGCCAGACCGGTTTCCTCCAGCACTTGGCGCACCAGGCTCACCAGTTTCCCCTGACGCAACTGATGCACAGACAGATTGACCGACACCCGAATCGGCTCCAGTCCCTGACGCTGCCACTCGCAGGCTTGCCAACAGGCCTGGCGTAAAACGAACTCACCAATAGCGCCGATCAACCCGGTTTCCTCGGCCAAGCCGATGAAATCCCCCGGCGGCACTTGGCCCAGGATCGGGTGATGCCAGCGTACCAATGCCTCGGCGGCATTCAGCCGGCCGGTGGCGAGGCAGAGTTTCGGTTGATAAAACACTTTCAACTGCTTTTCTTCGATGGCTTTGCGCAACTGGTTCTCGAGCTGCAAACGCTCGAGCGTGCTGGCTTGCAGGCTGTCGGTATAAAACTGGAAGTTGTTGCCGCCCAAGTGTTTGGCATGCTGCATGGCCATGTTCGACTGGCTCACCAACGCAGAAATCTCCCGCGCGGTGTCCGGTAACAGGCTGATGCCCATGGACGCGCTCATCACCAGCTCATGCCCGTCGACAGTGATCGGCAAACACAGTTTGGTCGACAAACGAGTTGCCATGCGCGCCAGACTCGACAGATTGCCGTAGGCATCGAACAGCACTGCAAATTCATCACCGGACAACCGGGCGATGGTGTCCGCTTCCGGCAGCGCATTGACCAGGCGCCGGGACATTTTCTGCAATAACTGATCAGCGATTTCGTGGCCGAGGCTATCGTTGAGCAGCTTGAATCGATCCAGATTGATGTGCAGCAACGCCAGGCTGCGCCGACCGCCCTGACGCACCCGCTGATGAGCCTCGTGCAGCCGTTCGCGGAACAGCGATCGGTTAGCCAATCCCGTGAGTTCGTCGTAATGAGCGAGGTAACGCATGCGCTCTTCGGACTCACGCCGAGCAGACAGATCGGCGAAGAAGCCGACAATATGACTGACTTTCCCCCGTGAATCGCGCACGGCGTTCAGTTGCAGCCATTGCGGATACAACTCGCCATTCTTGCGCGTTTCAACCAACTCGCCCTGCCAGCTACCGTGCTGCTCCAACGCCTGACGAATCGCCGCGTAATGCCGGCGCGCGTCGCGACTGCAGGGTAACTCGACCACATTGCGCCCGAGCATGTCGTCGATGTCATAGCCAGTCACTCGACTGAAGGCTTGATTGGCGGCGATCAGCACGTAATTAGGGTCAAGAATGACGATGCCCTCGCTAGCGGCCTCGAACACCGTCGCCGCCAGTTGACGCTGTTCTTCCTGTCCCTTGCTGGCACTGATGTCGCGGCGGGTGCCGACCATGCGGATCACCCGGCCGTTTTCGCTGCGCTCAACTGCTCGCCCGCGGTCCTCGATCCAGACCCAATGGCCATCGCCATGCCGTACCCGATACTCGATCTGATAATCCTCGCTGCGACCCTTCAAATGCTCGACCAGGGCGCGCCTGAGCGATGGCAAGTCTTCGGGGTGCAGACGTGGCTTGAGGTGGCTGAGCATCGCCGTCACGTATTCCGGCTCCAGGCCGAACAGCTCCTGAAGCTGAGTGTGATGGACTTCGTCTGTCTGCAGGTTCCAGTCCCACAACCCGAGTTCACTCGCCTTCAACGCCAGCGCCAGTCGCGCTTCGCTCTTGCTCAAGGCCTGGTTGGCGGCGTCCAGCTCCAGACTGCGTTGGGCAACGCGATTTTCGAGGTCGACCTGAGTTTCGCGCAATTCGTCTTCGGCGCGGCGGCGCTGGTCGATTTCCTTGGCCAGTTCGTGGTTGAGCTGATCGCTGCGACTTTGCGCCTGCTGCAAGTGCTCGATCAGGGCCTGATTTTGAAAGCGCCGCAACAACCCCTGGTTGATCAGCCGATTGACCTGCCAGGCGACCACGCTCAACGAACCCAGCAATATCAGCCCAAACCAGCCCCAGCCCTGTTCCTGCTCATCCCCGCCCCAGAACAGATAGCCGATGGCCGGCAGCAGACAGGGCAAGGTAAAGGACAGAAAAGCCGGCAGGCTGACGGCATAAGCAACGCTGGCCGAGAGTGCCGCGGCGCCGATCAGGCCGAACACCCAGGCTTGCTGCATGAAATTATCCGCGGGCACCAACGCGATGCCGGCACCGGCCAGGGTCAGGCCAGTCATCGCAGAGCCGAGCATGAACATGCGACGCCAGACCGGATGGGCCTGACGGTTGGGAATCGCCGAATCGAAAGCCGCGACTTGAATCACCCGCAACGCCACCAGCGACAATAACCAGATCAGCCAGACGCTCACAACGAAGTAGCGCTGCGGGCTCCAGAGCAGGCCGGCGCACACCAGACCGTTGATCAGCATGAACAGCGTAGGCAAAAGCGAGCCCTGGTACAGCAGGCGCGTGCGTTCGACCGCCATTTCCATGGCGTACTGTTTGCGGATAACCCGGGGCTCCACAGAGGGGCCCGACAGGTCGGAGCTGAGGGTCATAGGCAATGTTCTTGTTCTTATAGTGAGCATGCGAGCCCGAATTGTGGACGGAGCATACACAAGCAAATGCCCGGACCAAACAGCCCCAGGTCACAAAATAGACGAAAGTTTGAGCCGCCCACCTTGGTAAAAAAGCCGCCAGACGAGCTCCGCCAATGCTTGCAGCCGGTGACCGACCGGTCGTCATCGGTGCTTCTTTCATCGGCTAATGCAAAGCTCGGTTTGCCCGGTGTGACGGCGCACCCTAGAATGCCCCGATGCGCGATGATCTCTCCCTTCTGCTGAACTCCCTCAACGATGCCCAACGTCAGGCCGTAGCGGCCTCTGTGGGTCGTCAGTTGGTCCTGGCCGGTGCTGGCTCCGGTAAAACCCGAGTGCTGGTGCACCGTATCGCCTGGTTGATCCAGGTCGAAAACGCCTCGCCCCACTCCATTCTGTCGGTGACCTTCACCAACAAGGCCGCAGCCGAGATGCGTCATCGCATCGAGCAGCTGATGGGTATCAACCCGGCCGGCATGTGGGTCGGCACCTTCCACGGCCTGGCGCACCGCTTGCTGCGGGCGCACTGGCAGGAAGCCGGCCTGAGCCAGACTTTCCAGATTCTCGACAGCGACGACCAGCAACGGCTGGTCAAGCGGGTGATCCGCGAGCTGGGTCTGGACGAGCAACGCTGGCCGGTCCGACAGGCCCAGTGGTTCATCAACGGGCAGAAAGACGAAGGTCTGCGTCCGCAACATATTCAAGCCAGCGGCGATCTGTTCCTGGCGACCATGCGCAGCATTTATGAAGCCTACGAGGCCGCGTGCCTGCGGGCCGGCGTCATCGATTTCTCTGAACTGCTGTTGCGCGCCCTCGATCTGTGGCGCGATAACCCGGGCCTGCTCGCCCATTATCAGAAGCGCTTCCGGCACATTCTGGTGGACGAATTCCAGGACACCAACGCCGTGCAATACGCCTGGTTGCGTCTGCTGGCCAAGGGTGGCGACAGTCTGATGGTGGTCGGCGACGACGATCAGTCGATCTATGGCTGGCGTGGCGCGAAAATCGAGAACATTTATCAGTATTCCGACGACTTCCCCGATGCCCAGATTATTCGTCTGGAGCAAAACTACCGCTCTACCGCCGGGATCCTCAAAGCCGCCAACGCCCTGATTGCCAACAATACCGGGCGCATGGGCAAAGAGTTGTGGACCGATGGCGGCGAAGGCGAAGCGATCAATCTGTACGCTGCGTTCAACGAGCATGATGAAGCGCGCTACGTAGTGGAAACCATCGAAAGCGCGCTGAAAACCGGCTTGGCTCGTAGCGATATCGCGATTTTGTACCGTTCCAACGCCCAATCGCGCGTTTTGGAAGAAGCCTTGCTGCGTGAGCGCATTCCGTATCGCATTTATGGCGGTCAGCGCTTCTTCGAACGGGCAGAAATCAAGAACGCCATGGCGTACCTGCGTTTGTTGGAAGGCCGTGGCAACGATGCGGCCCTTGAGCGGGTGATCAACGTTCCGGCCCGTGGCATTGGCGAAAAAACCGTCGAAGCGATCCGCGATCATGCACGCCACAGCCATGTGTCAATGTGGGAAGCCATGCGTCAGCTGGTGGCCAACAAAGGTCTGACCGGTCGCGCTGCTGGTGCCATAGGGGCATTTATGGAGCTGATCGAGGACCTCGCCGCCAAGTGCCTGGAAATGCCGCTGCACTTGATGACCCAAACCGTCATCGAGCAGTCGGGGTTAATCGCCTACCACCAGGCGGAAAAAGGCGAGAAAGGCCAGGCCCGGGTAGAAAACCTTGAGGAACTGGTCAGCGCTGCGCGCAACTTCGAAAATCCGGAAGAGGATGAAGAACAGTCGCCACTGTCAGCGTTCCTCGGTCACGCCTCGCTGGAGGCCGGAGACACCCAGGCCGACGAACACGAAGACAGCATTCAGTTGATGACCCTGCACAGCGCCAAGGGCCTGGAATTCCCTTACGTGTTCCTGGTGGGCATGGAAGAAGGCCTGTTTCCGCACAAGATGAGCCTGGAAGAACCCGGCCGTCTTGAAGAGGAACGCCGCCTGGCCTACGTCGGTATCACCCGGGCGATGCAGAACCTGGTGCTGACCTATGCTGAAACCCGCCGCCTGTACGGCAGCGAGACCTACAACAAGGTGTCGCGTTTCGTACGTGAAGTGCCGAAAGGCCTGATTCAGGAAGTGCGGCTGTCCAACAGCGTCAGCCGTCCGTTCGGCGGTGGCCAGCAGCAGAGTTCCAGCAGCCTGTTCGGCGGCAGCGAGATCCCGGACACCGGCTTCAGCCTCGGTCAGACCGTGCGGCATTCGGTGTTCGGCGATGGTGTGATCCTGAATTTCGAAGGCGCCGGCGCTCAGGCGCGGGTGCAGGTGAACTTCAGCGAAGGCAGCAAGTGGTTGATGCTGGGTTACGCCAAGCTGGAAGCGATCTAATCAGGCCTGATCGTTCCCACGCTCTGCGTGGGAATGCATCCCGTGACGCTCCGCGTCACAGTGGACGCAGAGCGTCCATGGCGGCGTTACCACGCAGAGCGTGGGAACGATCTATCTGCGTTCAGCCCGCTGCGGTCATTCCTACAGAACTAATCCACTCGTCCTACAGACCAAAGTTAACAAGTCTTATTGCGTGACCGGAAGCTGAACACAACCTGTCAAGCAAAAGCCCGAAACACTCTGCCGCTAGCCAGCAACACTTCAGCTGTGCAACATGGCGCGCGTGCCTTCCACAAATTGGGAATTCCCTTTATGAAACGTTTTCTTAGCATCGCCATGGCGTTGTGCATTGGCCTGACGATGAGCCTCGACGCCAATGCCGCCAAGCGCTTTGGTGGCGGCAAGAGCTCCGGCGCTGCGCCGACTCACCAGACCAGCCAGATGGCTCCTTCTTCTGCTGCAGGCGGCGCTGCTGCCACTGCGGGTGCGGCCGGTGCTGCTGGCGCCGCCACCAAGGCCAGCGGTGCTTCGCGCTGGCTCGGCCCTCTGGCCGGTATCGCCGCCGGTGGCCTGCTGGCCTCCATGTTCATGGGCGACGGCTTCCAGGGCATGCAGATCTTCGACATCCTGATCATGGCGGTCATCGCCTTCCTGGTCTTCCGTTTCATCGCCGCCCGTCGTCGCAAGCAGCAGGAGCACATGGCTCCAGCCGGCGCGCCGATGCAGCGTGAAGTGTTCGAACAGAAACCAACAGCCATGGGTTCGATCTTCGGCGGTTCGGCTGCACCTGCTGCCGCTCGTCCGGTGATCAACGCGCCAGCCTGGTTCAATGAACACAACTTCATTGAAGCGGCCCGCAACCACTTCCAGTCCCTGCAGCAGCATTGGGACGCCAACGAAATGGACAAGATCGCCGAGTTCGTGACTCCGCAACTGCTGGAGTTCCTCAAGCGCGAACGTGCCGATCTGGGCGACGGCTTCCAGTCGACCTACATCGATAACCTCCAGGTACAACTGGATGGCGTTGATGACCGTGCGGACAAGACTGTCGCCACCCTGACCTTCAGCGGTGTATCGAAGTCCTCGCGCTTTGATCAGGGCGAAGTGTTCAGCGAAAGCTGGAACATGGAACGTGCACAGGGCGAAAACCAGCCTTGGCTGGTGGCCGGTATCCGCCAGAACGGCTGATCAATTCCCGCGTTTCACCTGTTGTAATAAAACCCCGGCCTCGGCCGGGGTTTTCTATTTCGCGGTTGCATCTATAGCGAGCTACTGTATAAACCGCCCCAACTAAACCGCGCCATCAAGCAAGAGGATCCCGGACGTGGAAGAAATCATCGAACAACTGCGTGAAGCCAACGAACCGGTACCGGTCCCCTTGGAATTGCCTGACGAAGATCAGATTGTGGAAATCGAAGAGCAACTGTTCATCGATATCCCATTCGTCTTCAGAGAATTTTTGCTGACCGTCAGCGACGTGGTCTACGGCAGTCTGGAGCCAGTGACTGTCACCGATCCGCAGTCCCACACCTACCTGCCGGACGTTGCCGCCAACGCCTGGGACGCAGGCGTCGATCGCAGCATGATTCCGATCTGCCAGGACGGTGACAATTACTACCTGGTCGAAGAAGACGGCACCGTGGTGCTGTGGCTGGCTGAAGAAGAGTTGCTCGCCGAAGAAACCTGGGAATCGGTATGGCACTGGGCGCGGGACGTCTGGCTGGAAAGCTGAGCCGTCTGCCCGCTGTAATCAATGCCCGGCCGAATCGTTGTGGTTATCCAGCGTTTCCAGCAAGGCCACCTGCATTCGCGTATGCACACGGATGAACCAGCGCCATAGCAGCGCCGCCACCGCGGCCGCGACTATGACGATCAGCACCAGCAACTTGTTGGTCGGCAGAATACTGGCCGACAAGGCTGCCAGCAGCAGGAAAATCACTAACAGCGAGAGGATCGGAATCACTTCAGCGATCACCCGACGCACTCGCTGTGTGTGGCGGCCGGCCATTTCCGGCTTCACACCCATCTCTGCCAGCAGCATCGACAGCGCCTTGAGCTTGCGATAGGCGGCGATCAGGAACGGCAGTGACAACAGCAACGCCCCACCCCAGATCAACGCTTTCTGCCAGCTCGGGTCGCTGATCCAGGCTTGCAGGTAAACGGACATGCGCTCGGCGAAGAACGCGCCCGAGAAAAAGATCGCAATCACCAACGCCAGATTGACCCCTACCTGCAACAGAATCCGCCGGATCATCGACGCCAACAGTGCACCCTCGCCCTGAGGCTGAATGCTGCGCAGCCATTCGCCATACATCCCGAGCACACGGCTCAGACGCTGCGGCATCACTGCCGCAAGCTTGATCGAGAGCGGATCGGCCGCGCGAATCAGATACGGCGTCAACAGCGTGGTGATTACCGAGACGGCCACCGCCACCGGATAGAGAAAGTTGCTGGTGACCTGCAGCGTCATGCCCAACGCCGCGATGATGAAAGAAAATTCGCCAATCTGTGAAAGCCCCATCCCCACTCGCAGTGAGGTGCGTCCGTCATTGCCGGCGATAAAAGCACCGAGGCCGCAGGAAAGCATCTTGCCCAGCACCACAGCCACGGTGATCACCGCGATCGGCCAGGCGTATTGCAGCAGGATCATAGGGTCGAGCATCAGGCCGATGGCGACGAAGAAAATCGCACTGAACAAGTCGCGAACCGGCTCGATCAACTGCTCGATCTTCAGCAGTTGCCGCGATTCAGCCATGATCGCGCCGATCAGGAACGCGCCGAGGACCATGCTGTATTCAAGCTTGACCACCAGCAGGCAGAAGCCGAAACACAGGCCCAGCACAGTGATCAGCAGCATCTCGTTGCTGTCGAATTTGGCCACATAGGCCAGCAGTCGGGGCACCAGCAGAATGCCAATAACCAGTGCGACAATCATGAACAGTGAAAGCTTGCCGACCGTGGAAAAGACCTCGCCGGAACTGACTGTTCCACTGACCGCGATGCTCGACAACAACGCGATGATGCCGATGCCGAGGATGTCTTCGACGATCAGCACGCCGAAGATCAGCTGTGCAAAACGCTCGTTCTTCATCTTCAGGTCGTTGAGCGCCTTGACGATGATGGTGGTCGAGGAAATCGCCAGGATCGCGCCGAGGAACAGCGAGTCCATGGTATTCCAGTCGAACCAGCGGCCGATTTCATAGCCGATCCAGATCATCAGGACGATTTCCAGGAAGGCTGCGATGAACGCCGTGGCGCCAACCTTGAACAGCTTGCGCAGGCTGAACTCCAGGCCCAGGCAGAACATCAGGAAAATCACTCCGAGCTCGGCGAGGGTTTTGATGGTGGCTTCATCGTGGATCAGGCTGAATGGCGGCGTGTGCGGGCCGATGATGAAGCCGGCGACGATGTAGCCGAGCACCACTGGTTGTTTGAGACGATGAAAGAGCACGGTCACCACACCCGCGATCAACATGATCACTGCCAGATCCTGAATGAAACTGATGGCGTGCATGGCATGTGGCTCCTTGGGTGGGCTTTTGAAGGGTAACACCGCGACTTCTGGCAGAAAGGCGGTGCAATATATGGAAACAGATAGATTCGGGCGTGACGGCAGCCCCCCGCCCGGCGTCCCGATAACTGTTGGTTTGAAAAACCAAGCGCCCACAGAGGTGCACCCCAGAAATCCTGCCTTGACCCGTGAGTACGTTATGGAACCCGGAAACGCCCAGCTGTCGATGACGGTATTGATGACCCCCGACATGGCCAACTTCTCTGGCAATGTCCACGGCGGGACCCTGCTCAAATACCTCGATGAAGTGGCTTACGCCTGCGCCAGCCGCTATGCCGGTCGCTATGTGGTGACCCTGTCGGTGGATCAGGTGATCTTCCGCGAGCCGATTCACGTTGGTGAACTGGTGACTTTTCTGGCCTCGGTCAACTACACCGGCAACACCTCGATGGAGGTGGGCATCAAGGTCGTGACCGAGAACATCCGCGAGCGCTCGGTGCGCCACACCAACAGCTGTTTTTTCACCATGGTCGCGGTGGATGACCAGCGCAAACCAGCTGCAGTCCCGCCACTGCAACCGCAGAACAGTGAAGACAAGCGTCGGTACATGCAGGCCCAGCAGCGTCGGCAGATTCGTCAGGAACTGGAAAAGCGTTATCAGGACATCAAGGGCGACGCCTGAGCAGACAGTTATCCAGCGCTCTTCAGATCGCTATCGCGAGCAGGCTCGCTCCCACAGGTACAGCGATAACCTTGTGGGAGCGAGCCTGCTCGCGATTGGGACAACCACCCGGTTACAGGCTGATTGAGGTTGCCTCGAACCGCACCCGCGGATGGGCGATCCGGTCCTGCGCCCGCACCAGTTCCAGCTCATAGCTGGCGCAGGCCTGGGTTTCCAGCATCACTTCATGCACCGCCGCCGCAGTGAATTCGAAGGCACTCACCAGATTGTCACCCTGCAGCACGCGCGCCAGGAACAACCCGGCAGTCAGATCGCCAACGCCCACCGGCTGACGCGGAAACGCCAGCAGAGGCCGACGCAGGTGCCAGCTGCCTTCAGCGGTCACCAGCAACATCTCGAAGCCATCCGCCAATTTGCCGGGATAGTCCAGATGCTTGACCAGCACCGCCTTCGGACCGCGCGCCAGCAGCGCTCGCGCCATGGCCAGGCAATCGAACAATGACTGCGCCTTGCGCCCCGAGAAGCTGTTCAGCTCCAACTGGTTCGGGCACATGAAGTCGGCCACCGCTGCCGCCTCTTCCAGCAGAAAATCGCTGACCTCGGCTGGAACGGTGCAGCCCTTCTCCGGATGGCCCATCACCGGGTCGCAGAGGTATACCGCTTTGGGATTGATCGATTTGATTCGTTCCACGCCCGCGAGAATCGCCCGGCCCTGGGCCGCGCTGCCGAGGTAGCCGGACAACACGGCATCGCAATTGCCCAGCTCACCAATTGCAGCGATTCCTTCTACCAATTCCGGAATCTGATGCGGAGCCAGCACTTCCCCGGCCCACTGGCCATATTGCGTATGGTTGGAGAACTGCACGGTATTGAGCGGCCACACGTTCACCCCGACCCGCTGCATCGGGAAAACCGCGGCGCTGTTGCCTGCGTGGCCGAACACCACGTGGGACTGGATGGCGAGCACATGGGGCGTACGTTTCATGCGGTGAGTTTTCCGTCAAACGATTGAAATTCGAGCCGCGCAGTATGCGACTAAACGCAGCCTGTACGACAGACCGGCGACACAGTTAAGCTGGCACTATCTTGTTGGAGCACCCTGTTGATGCTGACCCTCGGAAATATCCTCGTGTTGATGCTGCTCGCCACCGGTGGCGCGTGGCTGTGGCACAACCACGGCTTGCGCGAACGTGCGCTGGAGCGGGTCATGCAGCATTGCGCCAAGCTTCGGATCGAGCTGCTGGACGGCAACGTAGCCTTGAAGAAGATCGCTTTCATTAAAGACGCCAATGGCCGTCGGCGCCTGGCCCGTGTGTATAACTTCGAATTCACCGTGACCGGCGAAACCCGCCACACCGGCACCATCACCCAATTCGGCGCCCACAGCGCACAGATCGAGCTCGCGCCCTACCCGATGCCGTTCGACGACACTCCGCCGGTGGTCGATATCGCGAAGCCCAGAGCCGAGGTGATTGAACTGAGTCAGTGGCGGCAAGAACACACCAAGTGGCGGCCTTGAAGGTAGTTGTTGTCAGTTAAATCCATTCGCGAGCAAGCCCGCTCCCACATTTGATCTGTTGTGCTGCAAAACTTGTGTGCACATCACAGCCCCCCTGTGGGAGCGGGCTTGCTCGCGAAGAGGCCTTCACAGACTGAGCAAAAATCAGCTAATTCGCTTGAACCCTGCATCCCGCCAGACCTTCCTGCAACACCTCAACAGCCTGCTGCTCACTGAAAATCAACTCAATACGCGAATCCCGACGCCATTCGCTGATCTGCCAATCCAGTAACGAGTTATCCAGCGCATTCGCCGACACCCACCCCTCGGCGCTGTGGATAACCAGCTTCGCCCGCCGCCATTCAAGGCGTTCAAGCCATTTCCCGATCAATACGGCATCGAATATCTGACTCGGATGCCACCGCCAACCAACGCTCCAGCCACCCTCCTGCACCTGACTCAAGCAAATCGGCAGCGTCGGGTCAGTCCAGATGGTTGACATCTGCGCCAATCCCTTGGGCACGACAAAGTTATCCACCCCCCCGACAGCCTGAACCCCGAGCCCCGGTAACTCGCTCAACGGCAAGACTGCCTGCTGCGTCCAATACAAAGGACGCATCGGCAACTGTGCGGCGATTCGCTGGCGATCACTGTCGTCGAGGCCTTCTGCCTTGTTCAGCAACAGCAACCCGGCACTGTCCAAGGCTTGCTGTTGCGCCGCAGGCAACGGTTTTCCGGCCGCGAGCGCCTGAGCATCCAGCACCAGCACGCACGGCTGCACCGCCAGGACACCTTGCCACGGTGCCTCACTCAATTGCCGGAGCAACTGCGCCGGATGTCCCAGCCCGGAGGGTTCGATGAACAGTCGATCCGGTCGTGCCTTGCGCAGCAACCGCCCGAGGCCGATCTGAAACGGTGCACCATTGACGCAACACAAACAGCCCCCGGCCACTTCCCCCAGTGCGATACCATCGGCATCCTGGGTCAACAGCGCGGCATCCAGACCGATCTGGCCGAACTCGTTGATCAACACCGCCCAGCGCTCACCCACGGGCCGTTGCGCCAGCAGGTGCTTGATCAAGCTGGTCTTGCCAGCGCCTAGTGGGCCAGCAATGACGTGGGTGGGAATGTTCTGCAACATGGTCGAGGTTTTCTGAGGAGGTAAAGAATGCGGTTGATGGGATGGTGGTTACTTCTGGTGCTCACGTCGGGCGAAGCGCTGGCCCAAGCCTGCGTGGTGCACAGCACGGCTGAGCGGCTCGACGTGAAGGTCTGCCAGCAAAACCGCAACATCCCGGAAAAACTGTTCGCCGACGGATTCTGCCAGCCGAATCTGCCCGGGCAGAAAGTCGAGGTGCAGTACGTCGACCAATGCCCTACCGGCGCGTTCGGGGTGTGCAGCAACGCTCAAGTCGCCAATATGCCTTACCGGCAGGATATTCACTATTACGGCGTGGCTACCGATGCGGCGTATTTGAAGCCGTTTTGCGAAGCCCAGAGCCAGGGAACCTGGCTCAAACCTTGAGCGGCTAGCTCAGCCAGTCAAGGGTCAGTATCAAACGACGCTCGCCCGACGCCGGCTGCGGCGAGCGGTGGATCAAACCGAAGCCTTCGTTGCCGTGCCACTTCTCCCCTTTTAGCAACGCCACTTCGCCACTGGTGATTTGCTGGATCAGCGACTCATCCGGCGGTTCGGCCTCAGGTTTGCCTAATTGCCGGCGATCCATCGCCCCTTCTTTCAGCCATTGGCTGCCGATACCTGCGTAGGTGGTGATCAACCGCACCGGCACATGATCGACGTGGAAACGCGGGCACATGGCTGTGTCCAGAACCCGCAGGCGCAGGCCGATACGCTGGGCGCCCAACAGGCAGGCGAAGGCGCTGACCAGCCAGGAAACATCGGCGATAAAGCCTTCGTAGCCTTCCAGATCGCTGAAGCCTGAGGCTAAACCGTGGAGATTGGGATCGGCGTCATCGCCGGGCATTTCCAGGGACAGTGACTCGGCCAGCGGCTCATTCAGGGACAACAACAAACGACCGAAATCGGCAATGTGCGCCGGGAGTTGGCGCTGCCAGAGGGCGAGGTTCACGCCGTCGTCCAGAATTCCGGTCAGCGCTTTTGGCGTATCACCTTCAACCTGGCGAATGACTGGTCGCAACTTCAGATTGGGCGCCAACATCAAGCAGCCGCCTCTTCGTGCCAAGGACCAAACGGATCGGGCAGTAACTGCCAGCCCTCGACACCCAAGGCCATCTCAGCATCCGTCAGCAGGCAGCTATCGAGTTCGACGGTGAGTTGCGCGAAATCGATGTTCTGGCCGATAAACACCAGCTCCTGACGGCAATCACCGGTGGTCGCCGTCCAGTTTTCCATGATCCCGGCGGTACTTTCTTCGTCTTGCGGCCACTGGTTTTTTGGCACGAAACGCCACCAGCGCCCGGCAAAACCGTGACGCATCAAGCCGCCGGCCTGGGACCAGCTACCAGCATCCCTGTGTTTGCTGGCCAACCAGAAAAAGCCTTTGGAACGGAGCAATTTGCCGTTCACCCACGGACGGTCGATGAAGCTGAAGAAGCGTTGTGGATGAAACGGTCGCCGCGCCCGATAAGCCGTGGAGGCGATACCGTATTCCTCGGTTTCCGGCACGTGTTCACCGCGCAATTCCTGCAACCATCCCGGCGCCTGAGCGGCTTTTTCGAAGTCGAAGCGCCCGGTGTTGAGGATTTTCTTGAGCGGCACTTCGCCCATGACCATCGGAATGATTTCCGCCTGGGAATTGAGCCGTTCGAGGATCGCGATCAACTCCTGGCGTTCGCGGCTGCTGATCAAATCGATCTTGCTGATCAGGATCACATCGGCGAATTCGATCTGCTCGATCAACAGGTCGGTGATCGAGCGTTCGTCCTCCTCGCCCAGGGTTTCGCCACGGGAAGCGAGGCTTTCGGCGGCCTGATAGTCGAGCAGGAAGTTCATGCCGTCGACCACGGTGACCATGGTGTCTAGCCGCGCTATGTCCGCCAGGCTCTGCCCTTCTTCATCGCGAAACGTAAAGGTTTCCGCTACAGGCAGAGGCTCGGAAATCCCCGTGGACTCGATCAGCAGGTAATCGAAACGACCGTCTCTGGCGAGTTGGCTGACTTCTTCGAGCAAATCTTCCCTCAAGGTGCAGCAGATGCAGCCGTTACTCATTTCCACGAGTTTTTCTTCGGCACGGTTCAGGCTGACATCGCGCTGAACTTCGCTGCCATCAATGTTGATCTCACTCATGTCATTGACGATCACCGCGACACGCAAATTTTCGCGATTACGTAGTACGTAATTAAGAAGTGTACTTTTTCCGGCACCGAGAAAGCCCGACAGGACGGTCACGGGGAGACGATTGGGCATCAGGTATTCCTCATCAGGATGTGGCCGGTCAAATCGCCCGTTGATGGCGTTCGCGCAGCTCTTCACGTTCTTTGGCTTCAATACACAGAGTGGCGGTGGGTCGCAGCAGCAGGCGCTTGAGGCCGATCGGCTCACCGGTTTCGCGACACCAGCCGTACTCGCCGCGAGCTAGGTGTTCGAGGGCTTCGTCGATCTTGTCCAGGAGCTTCTTTTCCCGCTCCAGCAGGCGCAGCTGCCACTGGCGTTGTTCTTCGGCGCTGCCGATATCGGCGGGATCGCTGTGAGGTTCCTGCTCGCGTAGCGCGTCGAACTCGCCCGCAATGCGCTCCTGCAGCTCGCTGCGCTGAGCCAGCAACAGCTCGCGAAAGAAGCCTTGCTGGCCGTCGTTCATGTAATCGGCGGCGGGTTGAGCGAGGAGTTCTTGTTCAGTCATGGCGATGGATCATCAGAGCGGGTGTATTTTTATGTTATAGTATAACAATGCAAATAAGCCACTCCCCTCTTGTTACTCACGACAAAGGGCACGATGCTTTAGCCCGTCCGCCCCCTTGAGAAATGCCATGGGAAACGCGCTGAAATTCTCGCTGTTGAGCCTTTCGCTGCTGATTGCGGCCGATGCCTGGGGACAAGTCCCGAGCCTGGCCAACTGCACTCGCAGCGCCAATCTGCTGGCTTGCGTGGATGCCGACGGCAATGCCTACAGCGTTAACACCGTCGGTAGCACGATCTATCTGCGCGGCTTCGAAGTAGCCGGCAAACGCCAATGGGCGCAAACCAACAGCCGCTACGGGCAACTGACATTCTTCACAGGCATCGCGTCCGACGGCGAAGCCTGGGTCGGCTACAACCGCCGGGTTGGCTGGACAACCATCAATCGGTTTTCCAGCTCCGGCGGCAGTAGCGGCAAGTTCACGTGTAGCCGGATGACCGGCTGCTAGGCCTCACGACCGTCCGAGTGAGACGCGACGCCGCGTCCGCATGAGCAACTGACGTCTGTGCAGAGTGAAAGCCTGTTCACGAAAAAGGCATCGTCGATTTGATTGTTATAATATAACATGCCAAATCAACTCCCACGATGGACCTGCTCATGAATGCGCTGACTCTGCCGGATATCGCCGCGCAGGCCTCACGCCAAGCCCTGCCACTCGATTGGGTGGGCATGTGCGGCATTGCTCTTCCTGTTTTATTCGATGGCCAACGACTGAGCGCAAAGGCCGACGCTGGCGTTAGCCTCGACGATGGAGAGGCGCGCGGCATCCATATGTCGCGGCTGTATCTGGCGTTGGAAATGCTTGAGCAGGAAAATCTTTCGCCCGCGTTATTGCGGCGAGTCTTACAAAATTTTCTCGAAACCCATGAAGGACTTTCCCGCAACGCTTACCTAAAAATTCACATCGATCTATTGCTCAAAAGACCCGCGCTCATCAGTCCGCTAACCGGTTGGAAAACTTATCCGGTGAGCATCGAAGCGAGTTTGAAAAACGCGATGTTCCACGTGGAACTAAAAATCGATGTTCCTTATTCCTCAACCTGCCCGTGCTCAGCGGCACTTTCGCGGCAGTTGATTCAACAACAATTCGTGGATGACTTTGCCAACAAGTCGCTGCAACACGCCGACGTTCTGGCTTGGCTCGGTTCCACGAAAGGCATCGTCGCCACACCGCATAGCCAACGCAGCAATGCGCGATTGCAGTTGCGTCTGGACGATTATCTGGATGACCTGCCGCTGATCGCCGCGATCAACGATGCGGAAGCAGCCCTCGGCACCGCAGTGCAAACCGCCGTGAAACGCGCCGATGAACAAGCCTTCGCCCTCGCCAATGGACAGAACCTGATGTTCTGCGAAGACGCCGCTCGACGCTTGAACCTGGCCCTGAAACGCTCCCCGGGCATCAACGCCTTTCAGGTGCGAGTCGTTCATGCCGAAAGTCTTCATGCCCACGATGCTGTCGCCGAAAGTCGCTGGAATTGGGAGGCCGCATGATCCAATGCCAAGCCTTGCGCTGGGGCGCTCCCGGTCAACCGCTCACTCCATCGGTGGATTTCCAGTTACCCAAAGGAAGTCTGACCGCTGTCATCGGTGCCAACGGTTCGGGTAAAACCAGCCTGCTGAAAGTCATCGCCGGTCTGCAAAAGCCACTGGCTGGAAAAGTCATCATTGACGTTCCACGCAAAGGCGGCCTTTCGTTCCTGCCTCAGCAACAACATCTGGATCGGCAGTTCCCCATTAGCCTGCAAGAGTTGGTGGCCGCAGGTTTCTGGGGCAGCAAGCAAGCTCCGGAGATTCGCAGCCAACGCCTCAAGTCTGCGCTGGAAGACTGGTGCCTGAGTGGCCTGGAACATCGCCCATTGATGGCTCTCTCCGGGGGCGAATTGCAGCGTGCCCTGCTCGCCCGGTTGAGTCTCGCCGAAGCCCCCTTGTTGTTGCTCGACGAACCCCACGCCGCGCTCGACGAACTCGGCCAGGCGCTGCTCTGGAAACACATCCACGCCTGGCATGCCGAAGGTCGAACCCTGGTCGTGGTGTGTCATGACCTGGCCGCTGTGCGCCAACACATCCCACAAGCCCTATTGATCAAAAGCAGCGGCTGCGTCCTCGGCCCCAGTACCGATCTGATTCGCCAACAACCCCAGACGCAGGTGGCTTGATGATCGCCGCCGCTCAGCTTTGGCAACCGTTCCACGAATTCGTATTCATGCGCCGGGCGTTGCTTGGTGGTCTCATTCTGGCGTGCAGTACAGCACCGCTTGGGGTGTTTTTGATTCTACGGCGCATGAGCCTGATCGGCGATGCGGTGGCTCACGGCATCTTGCCGGGCGCCGCATTGGGCTTCTGGTTCGCCGGTTTCAGTTTGTCCGCGTTGACCATCGGTGGCCTCGGCGCTGGCCTGAGCATGGCCGGACTGGCCGCGTGGATCACCCGCCGCACCGGCCTGCGAGAGGACGCGAGCCTGGCCGCGATCTACCCGATATCGCTGGCCAGCGGCGTGCTGATCCTCGGTATCGCCGGCAAGCGGCTGGATCTGTTGCACCTGTTGTTTGGCTCGGCGCTCGCGGTCGATGGGCCGACTTTGACCGGCATGATTTGGGTCTCGGGCTTCAGCCTGATCGCCATGGCCCTCATCTACAAACCCCTGTTGCTGGACACCCTCGACCCCCTCTTTCTGCAAACCGTCAGCCGCCTCGGGCCACTGGCTCACGGGGCATTTCTGACCCTGGTGGTGCTGAATCTGGTGATCGGCTTCCAGGCTATCGGTGCCTTGATGGTGGTCGGTTTGATGATGTTGCCGGCCGCGGCTTCTCGCTTCTGGAGTCGTCGCTTGCCGGTACTGATCGCCATCGCCGCGCTGCTCGGCTGCCTCTCGGTCTGGCTCGGCTTGTTGCTGTCGTTCTACTACTCGCTACCCAGCGGCCCGGCGATCGTGCTGGTGGCTGGCGGTTTGTATCTGCTGTCCGTGGTGTTCGGTCCGGTGCACGGCTTGCTGCGCCGCCCGCCTTTACTCACATCCCAATGAGGTGTTACCCGATGCGCGCTTTACTCGTGCTGTTCAGTCTGGTGCTGTCGATGTCGCTGTCTGCCGCGGAAAAACTCCAGGTAGTCACCAGCTTCAGCATCCTCGCCGACATGACCCATCAGGTCGGCGGCGACCATATACAGATCACCAACATGGTCGGGCCGGACGCCGATGCCCACACCTATGAGCCGACCCCGGACGATGCCAAGGCATTGCTCAAAGCCAAATTGATCATCAAGAACGGGCTAGGTTTCGAGCCATGGCTGGACCGTCTGGTGACCAGCACCGAGACCAAAGCTGCGGTCATCAGTGCCAGCCACGGTGTCATTCCACGCTCGCTGAATGACGATGGCGAAACCATTCCCGACCCGCACGCCTGGCACAACCTGGCAAACAGCGAGCTGTACATCAGCAACATCACCAAAGCGCTGATCGCCGCCGACCCTGCCAACAGAACCGACTACGAACACAACAGCCAGGCCTACCTGAAAAAGATCTACGCCTTGCTCGCCGAGGCCAAAGCCAAGCTCGGTTCGCTGCCGCCGGGTAATCGCAAAATCGTGACCTCCCATGACGCCTTCGGCTATCTCGGTCAGGCTTACGGCATCGACTTCATGGCGCCACAAGGTCTGTCCACCGAACGTGAACCGTCGGCGTCCGAAGTCGCTGCGCTGATCACCCAGATCCGTCAGGCCAAGGTCAAAGCGGTGTTCATGGAAAACATCAAGGACGCACGCCTGCTCAAGCAAATCGCCGATGAAAGCGGCGCGCATATCGGCGGCACGCTGTACTCCGATGCCCTCGCGACGACAGGCCCGGCGAGCACGTTCGCCGGATTGTTCGAATACAACCTCAACACCTTGTATGAGGCGTTGAACAAGCCATGATCCGCAAAAATCCTTCCGGCGATCTGCCGCTGATTGCGGAGTCTGCGTACGTGGATAAAACCGCCATCATCTGCGGCAAAGTGGTGATCGGCGAGAACGTGTTCGTCGGTCCCTACGCGGTGATTCGCGCCGATGAAGTGGATGAGTCGGGCGAGATGGAGCCAATCACCATCGGCGCCAATTCGAACATCCAGGACGGCGTGGTGATTCACTCCAAGTCGGGGGCGCCGGTGACCATCGGCGAGTTCAGCTCTATCGCCCACCGCTCCATCGTGCATGGCCCCTGCACCGTTGGTAATCGCGTATTCATCGGGTTCAACAGCGTGCTGTTCAACTGCGCGGTGGGCGACGGTTGCGTGGTGCGGCACAACTCGGTGGTCGATGGTCGTGACTTGCCTGAAGACTTCTACGTGCCCTCCACCACGCGCATCGGCCCCAACACTGACCTGTCGCAGTTCCCACCGGTGAGCATCAGTGCCTCGGAGTTTTCCGAGGATGTGGCGCGCACCAACGTTGATTTGGTGCGGGGCTACAAAGCCCTGCAGAACGAGTTCTGACCATGAGCAGTGTGCTGATTCGCAACGCCCGGCTGGTCAATGAAGGTCGTGAATTCGACGGTGATTTGCTGGTAAGCCACGGCCGCATCGTCAAGATCGCCAGCAGTATCGAAGGTGAAACGGCCGCCGTGGAAATCGACGCCGACGGCCAATGGCTACTGCCGGGCATGATCGATGACCAAGTACATTTCCGCGACCCCGGAGCGCCGGACAAGGGCAGCTTCCATACCGAATCCAGGGCGGCAGTTGCCGGCGGCATTACCAGCTTCATGGACATGCCCAACACCTCCCCGGCCACCCTGACCCTCGCCGCGCTGGCCGACAAGAAGCGTCGAGCGGCGACCAGCTCAGTGGCCAATTACGGTTTTCATTTCGGCGTGAGCAACGACAATCTCGATACCGTCGCCGCGCTCAATCCTTGTGAGGTGGCCGGAGTCAAAGTGTTCATGGGCGCCTCCACCGGCAACATGCTGGTGGACGATCCACGGATTCTCGAGCGGCTCTTCGCCGAGGTGCCGACCATTTTGTTGGCTCACTGCGAACACACACCCAGCATCGAAACCAATGCCGCGAACCTGCGAGAGCTGTTCGGCGAGCACCTTCCGCCCGCCGCTCACCCGCTGATCCGCAACGCCGAAGCGTGCTTTCGCTCCTCCTCAATGGCCGTTGATCTGGCCAGGCAACACGGCACCCGACTGCACGTTTTACACTTGAGCACGGCCCGCGAACTGGCGCTGTTCGAAGACCAGCCGCTGGCACAGAAACGCATCACCGCCGAAGTCTGTCTGCATCACTTGCTGTTCGATGATCGCGACTACCCGAGCCTTGGCAACTTGATCAAGTGCAACCCGGCGATCAAGACTCAGGCCGACCGCGATGCTTTGCGCAAAGCATTGTTGAGCAATCGACTGGATGTGATCGGCAGTGATCACGCCCCTCATACCTGGGCCGAAAAGCAGCAGCCCTACTGTCAGGCGCCGTCCGGTTTGCCGTTGGTGCAACACGCCCTGCCCGCGTTGCTGGAGCTGGTGTCCGATGAGATATTGCCGATCACCACCCTCGTGGCCAAGACCAGTCATCGGGTCGCCGATTTGTTTGCCATCCCCGACCGCGGCTACCTGCGCGAAGGCTACTGGGCCGACCTGGTATTGATCAAACCCGAGCCCGATGGCCTTGCCGTTTCTCGGCAACCGATCCTCTCTCAATGCGGCTGGACGCCCTTCACCCACCACTGTTTTCGCCACAGCGTCACCACTACGGTCGTGTCGGGGCAAATTGCCTGGCACGACCAACGTCTTAATGACAGCTGCCAGGGTTTAGCCCTACGGTTTATGCGCTAGCGCGCGTTATCGAAAACATTCGAGAACACGATCATGATCCACATCACCCTGCCCGATGGTTCATTGCGTGAGTACGATCAGCCACTGACTGTGTATGAAGTCGCTGCGAGTATCAGTCTCGGGTTGGCCAACGCGGCGGTGGCCGGTCGGGTCGACGGCGTGTTGGTGGATTGTGGATTCCTGATCAAGGGCGATGCCCGGGTGAGTATCGTCACACCTCAGGAGCCCGATGGCCTGGAGATCCTTCGCCGTTCCTGCGCACTGATGCTGGCCATGGCCGTCAAACAGCTCCATCCGAATGTGCAGTTGCGAGCCGGAACGTCGCTGGGTGACGGTTTCTTTTATGAGTTTGCTTTCCGGCGCTCTTTAACGTTGACCGAATTGCCCCTGATTGAAGCGCGCATGCGTGCATTGGCGGCAACGAACCATTCGATCCGCCGGGAAACAGCTTCCCGGGCGACGCCAACCGAACGGTTATCGCTGTATCGCTTGGGAGATTTTGAAAGCTTTGCTGCAGGTCCGCATGTTCCCACCACCAAAGTGTTGCAGGCCTTTGCGCTGGATCATATTGGCGGCACCTCTGAGCAACGGATCTACGGTACATGCTGGTCCAGCCAACAGGAACTGGACACCTGGCGAGCCCCGTCGCAGGTGATGGTCGTGAACATCGATGAACGTCAGAGCGCTTATGCACACTCGGTGACCGAGACACTGCGCCGTCGCGGATTGCGCGCCAACTCGGACCTGCGTAACGAGAAAATCAGCCACAAGATTCGCCAGCACAGCCAGAAAGTGCCGTATCTGCTGGTAGTGGGAGAGAAGGAAAAGGAAGGCGGGTTTGTCAGCATGCGCAGCGGCAGTGGAGAGGATTTCGGGGAGAAAGGGATTGAGGCGGTGTGTGAATTGTTGAATCCGCTCAGGACGGGAGGTGCCTGAGCGGACGCCTTCGCGGGCAAGCCTCGCTCCTACAGCATCTGTATCGTTCGCACGATCGACATTGATACCCCGTAGGAGCGAGGCTTGCCCGCGAAGCTTTTAGGCCCGCGGTTTAACGGTCCCGCAATCCTGGCCCAACCACACAGCGCGAGTATCGAGGCTACCCTTCTGCTGAATGCCGGTGGCGTTGAAGGTGCCGTTGACCTTGGTGGTGAACTCACGATCGCTGAGGAATGTGGCGACACCCGCACCTTGCGCTTTCGGGCAGCTGAAGCGGAATTTCCACTGGTTGCCGGTACGTTCGGTGATTTGCTGCTTGCAGCCCGATTGTGGGTCCGTCAGCGGAATGTTGTCGGTCTTCACCTGCTCGGGCGTCAGGCACGCCCGAATCCCTTTACCGCCCATGGTGATGCCCTGCTTCTCCAGCTGCGCACGCTGTTCAGGAGTCATCTGACTCTGTATCTGGCCGAGGATCAGTTGCAGATCGGGCAGGTTCTGGTCATCGACCTTCATGTTGCTTGAAGTCATTTCCCACAAGCCCGGCTGCAACATCTGCGCCTGAGCAGCCACAGGAAGTGTCAAACCAAACGCAATGGCCAAACCCAGCAGACGAACGTTCATCGAGTAACTCCTGATCATTAGTGGCCGTTAGACGTCAGCCACGGGCTTCGGTTCATGGGCCAATTAAATAGCGACATTCTGCCCGGAACATGGTCTGTTAAGCATTGAATCTTCAGGAGCAAGGCTGCCCCATGGATTACTTTGGACCGCATGTTTTCGGTTATCTGATCGCTCTGCTGCACGCGCTGGGCTCGATTGCCGCCATCCATGCCGTATTGACCGTTCGGACCGCTCAGGGCTCGATCGCCTGGGCTCTGTCACTGCTGTTCATTCCCTACCTCACGCTTATCCCTTATCTGGTCTTCGGCCGCAGCACCTTCGATGGCTATATCAAGGCCCGGCGGCAAGCCAACGAGCAAATGCGCAAGGCAATCTCCGAGCTGAACTGGCGCCCCTGGGTAGAAGAGGCACTGGCTGCTCGTGCCTCCAGCGCCTACGCGTCGTTGAGGGCCATGCCGAAACTGGGGCGCATGCCGTGCCTGGCGAACAACGAAGTACACCTATTGATCGATGGCCAAGCCACCTTCGATGCGATTTTCGACGCCATCAGTAACGCCCGGCAAGCGGTGTTGATCCAGTTCTTCATCATCCACGACGATCGCCTCGGCCAACGCCTGCACACCTTGCTGACCAGGAAAGCTGCCGAAGGCGTGGCAATTTACTTGCTCTACGACCGCATCGGCAGCCACTCCCTGCCCCATGGTTATGTACAACCATTGCGCGATGCCGGTATCGAGGTCAAAGCCTTCGCCACCCGCAGCGGCTGGCTCAACCGCTTTCAGGTCAATTTCCGCAACCACCGCAAGATCGTCGTGGTCGACGGAATTGTCGGTTTTGTCGGTGGGCTCAACGTCGGCGACGAATACATGGGCGAGAACCCCCCCCTGGCGCCATGGCGCGACACCCACGTGCAAGTGCGGGGGCCGGTGGTGGCCTGCATGCAGGAGTCCTTTGCCGAAGACTGGTTCTGGGCGGCCCGTTCGCTGCCGCCGTTGATCCTGCCGGAGGTTTATCCGGATGACGGCGTGCTCTGCCAATTGCTGGCCACCGGCCCGGCGGATTCCTACGAAACCTGTTCGCTATTCTTCGTCGAAGCCATCCATGCGGCGATGGAACGGGTGTGGATCACCACCCCTTACTTCATCCCCGACGAAGCGGTGTTCGCCGCGTTACGACTGGCAGTATTGCGTGGTGTGGATGTACGGATTTTGTTGCCGTCGCGGGCGGATCACCGGATCGTCTACGCCGCGTCCAGCCTTTACGCCTTCGAAGCCGTACGTGCTGGCGTACGCCTGTTCCGTTACCAGCCGGGGTTCATGCATCAGAAAGTGGTGCTGATCGACAGCGAAATCAGCGCCATTGGCAGCGCCAACATGGACAACCGTTCGTTCCGGCTGAATTTCGAAGTGATGTTGCTGACGGTCGACAGTGCGTTTGCTGCCGAAGTGGAACAGATGCTCAACGATGACTTCGCTCAGGCTCACGAAATCGCCAAAGAAGAAAGCCGGGAGACCCACCGTCTGCAACAGATCGGCATGCGGATCGCCCGGCTTATTTCACCGATTCTTTAAGGGTTGTAAATGTCGTCGCGGGTCCAGGGCAGTTCATGACTGCCATCGGGATGGGTTTTCACCGCGAGGATTTGATGCAGGTTGATCCAGCCTCTGGCAAAGGCATAGGCGCATCCCGCCAGGTACAACCGCCAGATCCGTAAAGCCTGTTCTGGCACCAGTTTGCCGGCGGCTTCCAGATTATCTTCCAGGCGTTCGCTCCAGTGGTCCAGGGTTCGCGCGTAATGCAGGCGTAGGCTCTCGACATCGACAATCTCCAGCCCCGCTTCGCTGATCTCGGCCGAGATCATCGCCAAGTGCGGCAGCTCGCCGTTGGGGAACACGTACTTCTCAATGAATTCACCAGCGCCGCGCCCAACCGGACGACCATCGGTGTGCTTGGCGGTGATCCCGTGGTTCATCACCAGACCACCCTCTTTCACCGCGCCGAACAAGGTTTTGCAGTACTCGGCAAGATTCGCATGGCCAACGTGTTCGAACATGCCGACGCTGACCACCTTGTCGAAGCGACCGTCCTGAGGCAAATCGCGGTAGTCGAGCAGTTGCAATTCGATCTGATCCTCCAGGCCTTCGGCTTTCACCCGTTCACGGGCCAGCTCCAATTGCTCCTTACTCAGTGTAATCCCGAACACCTTCGCGCCGAACTCACGAGCCGCATACCGCGCCAACCCGCCCCAGCCGCAACCGACATCCAGCAGATATTCGCCTGGTTGCAACCGCAGCTTGCGGCACAGGTGGCGAAATTTGGCCTGTTGAGCTTGCTCCAGAGTTTCACTGCCGGTCTCGAAATAGGCGCAGGAATACGCCATGTCGCTGTCGAGCCACAGTTGGTAAAACGCGTTGGAGAGGTCGTAGTGGTAGGAGATGGCTTTGGCATCGGTCTCTTTGTCATGAACCGTGCGCACCGGTTGTGCATCTTCGTCTTCGTTGATCAGCGCCTGACTCCACTCATCGCAGACACGAATCACATCGCTGATAGAGCCTTCCAGCTCCAGCTTGCCCTCGACGAACGCCGCCCCCAACGCGTCGAGGCTGGGATGGGTGAACTGGGTAACCATGTGGGGGTCCTTGACCACAATGGTGACACTGGGCGTCGGCCCCAGATTGAACTCATGGCCGTCCCAGAGTCGCAAGCGAAGCGGTAATTGCAGATTCTGTAAGGCCGGTGGAAGTTGCGCGAGCATGAAAAGTCCCCCTTGTTTCAGACGTCAAATCTGAGGGTAGACCATCCTTGAAAAATAGCAGGCTATCGAATTAATAGCCTTTTTCTATTCCCGGTGTTGCCTGCAACCCTGAAACCATCCAACGGGCGATCGTTGAAAATGACCGCCTTACCCTAGATGACTACAAATCCGGTACACAGTTCTGAAAAGTTGTAGACGCTCACACCTCATCCTTAAGCTTGAGTAGGGGTTCCTGAAAGCGTAGCAAACGCCCGGCATTCCCGAGCACTAATAACGTGCTCAAGTTGTGTAACAGCGCGGCAATCATCGCCCCTGCCGCCCCAAGCCAGCCGAATGCGGCGAATGCGACGATGGCGAGGGTCCAGCCCAACCCGATAATCACATTGACCTGCAAGGTCTGGCGGCATTGGCGACTCAAGCGTACACAGGTCCCGAGCCGGCGCAGGTCGCTGCCGATCAGTACGATATCGGCCGAAGCCAGCGCGATGTCCGCACCGCCTGCGCCCATCGCCACGCCGACCACACCAGCCTTGAGCGCCAGGGAATCGTTGATGCCGTCTCCCACCACCATCGGCCGGAATCCGCTGCCGATTTCTTTCAGCACACGATTGAGTTTGTCCTCGGGCAAGGCCTGGGCTTCGACATCGCTGATGCCCACATCCCGGGCCAGCGTGTGCGCAACGCTTTGCCGATCCCCGGTGAGCAATAACTGACGACCCAGACCCAATTCACGCAACTCACTCAGGGCAAACCGTGCCTCGGGTTTGATACTGTCAGCGAGCAACAGCCAGGCTAGAAATTCACCGTTGAGTGCCAGCCCGGCAATCGGGCCGTCGTGTTCGGGCACAGCTGATGTGGCGATGCCCAATTGTGCGAACAGCTCCGGACGACCGAGGGCCGCTTCCCCCTGTTCGGTCATCGCCACGACACCCAACCCCTGACGCTCATGAATGTCAGAGAGCAGCAGAAAGTGTTCCTGAGTGACCAACCCGGCCAAGGCGCGGCTGACCGGGTGACTGCTGGCAGAACCGAGGCTAGCGGCGAGCTTCAGTACGTGACTGCGATCTTCCAACGGACTGTCGATGGATTGCAGGCGCAAGGTGCCGAATGTCAGGGTTCCGGTCTTGTCGACCACCAAGGACGTCAGGTCAGCCAACTCTTCGAGGAACGCCGAGCTGCGAATCAGAATCCCGTGCCGAGCCGCCACCGCCACCCCGGCAATGGCCGTGGCCGGTGCCGACAACACCAGCGCGCAAGGGCAAGCCGCGACCAACACTGCGAGCATCGCTTGGGCATCGTTGGTGACGAACCAGGTCACGGCGGCCAGCAGCAACACCAGCACCATATAGCTTCCGGCGTAGCGTTCGAGCAAACGGGTGATCGGCGGCTTGGAACGCTCCGCGCTTTGCATCAGCGCGATGACTTTACCCAGCGTCGACTCGTGACCGGTGCGGGTCACTTCAATGCGCAGCAGGCCATCTAGATTGATCGCCCCGCCGAATACCGACATGCCCACATCCGCCTCCATTGGCACCGACTCACCGGTGATCGACGCGGTGTCGAGGCTTGCCTGACCGGACAACACCCGGCCATCCGCTGGCACGCGATCACCGGCACGCACCTCCACGAGGTCACCGGCCTTGAGGGTGCCGTTGTCGACTTCAACGACGCAACCGTCAGCCTGAATCTTGCGCGCATGGCTGCGAGTCAGTTTGCCGAGGGCATGAATCGCTTCCTGGGAACCGATCACACTGCGCTCTTCCAGCACGTGGCCGAAGATCATGATGATCGGCAGCAACGCCGCGGTGAGCAGATCGCCTGTGGCCCAGGCACCGAGCATGGCCAGGGCGATCAGTTGATCGGTGATCCCATGCAGGCTCGGATAACGCAGGCTGTACCACGCCGAGCGCATGACCGGCACGGCTACCAGCAAGGAAGCAAAACCCAACAACAATTGACTGACACCGGTCTGCTCCGGCGACAACCAGCGCCAGATCAGGCCTAGCGCAAGCAAGCCCAGAGCAAGCATGGCCAAGGTCAACTGGCGCGCGGCGCTACGTTGTTCAGCCGAGGACAACATGCTCGGCGCGGCGGCGGTTTGGGCGGTCATTGCGCTGCTCCCTGAATAATCAGGCGGGAATCGTCTTTCGGATCAACCGTAGTCACCGAGCCGGCCTGCCCGAGAATCTTCGGCATCCGCTCACGGTAAATACGCAGCAGCATTTGCGGGTCGGTACCCTGCTGTTGCGCCTTGGCCAAACTCAGCACTGTGGCGGTGTCGGCAGAGGCTTTGGCCAGGCGTTCGCTGGCTTGGGCGTGAGCCACTTGCAGCGTGCGGTCGGCTTGTTCGTTGGCGCTCTGAGTCAGCTTCTCGGCTTCAGTGCGCGCGTTGGCCACGGCTTTGTCGGCCTGCTGGCTGGCGGTTAACACCGCGTTGAACGCGTTCACCGCCGGGCCGGGCAGACTCGATTGCACATCGACCCGCGCCACTTCAATGCCCAACCCCTGCCCGGTCGCCGTCAGTTCGGCCAAGCGTTGATTGATGCTCCGCACCAGATCGCCACGTAGACGTTCGCGGCGCTCGGCGGCCTGATTGTCTGCGCCGATCAGTTCCGGTCGAGCCACCAGAATGGTGTCCAGGTCTCGTGCGGCGGTGAGTGCCACGGCACTGCGGGTCACCAGCCGATCCAGCGCTGGCAGCACATGTTCACCCTGAAGGACGAAGGCATAGGGCTCGATGACTTTGTAGAACACCCGCACATCCAGTTGCACGACGCCCGCATCACCGGTCAGCAGATAACCGGAGCCGGCAAGCGCATCGCTGATGGGCGTGGCGAAACTCGCCACTCGATCCGCCTGCAATGCAGCATCCGAGCGCAGCAGACTTTCCACCCGACGTTCGATCACCCGATCCGCTGCCGGCAACAAGATTACCTGCTCGAACGGGCGCGGCCATGCCAACAGCAAACCGGCATTTTGAATCCGATCCAGTGCGCCGAAGTGCAGCACCACGGCACGATTTTGCGGGTCGATTTGCCGCACATTGGAAAATGCCCACGCCAACGCAGCCAGCACGGTCACGGCGTACAGCGCCAAAAAAGCCAAGTGCCCGGCCTGAATCCAGGGGCTGCTCAACTCATTTGTTCCACGTGGAACTAAACTCATGGCTGCGACCCGGACTTGTTATCGAGCGTCGGCGGACCGTCAACCAACACCCGAAATGGCGCCGCATCGGTACGCAAAATCAGTTTGGTGCCTGGCGCGACGATAGTGCCCAAGGTATCGAGAGAGCGCAGCAAGTTGTAGAGCTGCGGCGAACCGGCGTAGGCACGGCCGTAAATCTGCGCGGCTTCGACGCGGGATTGGGCTTCGATGTCCGCAGCTTTCACCGTCGCATCGGCTTGCACAATTCGCGCATCACGTTCGGCCGCGGAGCGAATTTGCGCTGCTTCACGCTTGCCAATGGCCGTGCGTTCAGTGGCGATGGTTTCACGCTCGGCGCGCATGCGATCGACCGTCGCGGTGAGCGTCACCGACGGCAGGGTCAAACGCTCGATGCCGACTTGCAGCACTCGCACGCCATAGGTGGTGAGCAACTGTTGATCGATCTGCTGACGCAGCTGCGCTTCAAAATCGGCGATGCGCACTTGGTTGGCATCGGTGTTCACCAAATTGGCCAGATCGAAACTGCTGGCGGTGGTTTCCAGCGCCGAGCCGACAAAGGTGCGGATCTGCCGCGCGGCTTCGTCCGGCTGGTTCTGTACGGCGCGCATAAAGCGTTGCACGTTGTCCGGATCACCTTGCACCTGCCAGGCCACGTAAGCTTGCACGATGATGCGCAGGCCATCGCGCGTGCCCACATCCTGCAAACCGCTGGAGGTGGTGCGCAGCCGCAGATCCACCGGGATCGCCGCCTCGAACGGCGCCGGCCAGCGCCAGCCAAGGCCCGGTTCCAGCAATACTCGCGATGGATTGCCGAAGCGAGTGATGACCGTGGCCTCCCCCGAACGCACTTGCACCAGGCTCGCCGCCGCAATGGCAAACACCACCAGCAACGCCGCCCATCCCATTCGCCGCCACGGGAAAGGGCCTGCTTCGTGTGGATCACCGTGGTGATGATGGTGATGGCCGTGGTGATGTCCGCCATGGCCGTGATCGTGGCCAGCGTGGTCATCGTGATCGCGATTGTGTGTAGGCGTCGGCTGGCTCAATGGACGGCTCCTGGCTGAACGGTATTACGCGGCGGCGCAGGATCAGCCGGCAGCGTGAAGGTACGTAGGTCGATGGTCGGCGCATTGCTGCTGCCGCCCAAACGATGATCGAGAACCAGCAGCTTGGCGTTGGCCAAACCTTGGGTCAGTTGACTGAGGTATTGCTCCAGCACGAAGGCCTGGCCGGCGCTGGAATAAGCCTTTCGCTCGGCGGCAAATTTCAGGTCGGCGGCCTGAGCGGTCGAGTTGATTTCATGAGCACTGGCCGTAGCTTGATCGTGAGCGATGCTGGCTTGCAATTGCGCCTGGTTGGTCGCCTCCGCCGCGGCACCGCGCTCGCGGGAGATCAACGCCTGAGCAGCAATCTGCGCCGCTTGCACGCCATGATAAGCGTTGGCTGCCCCCGCTGGCGGGTGGATGGCCTCGACCACCGTGGCGAGAATTTCCACACCGCTGTCGAGTTTTTGCAGGTCAGCCTGCACGGCGCGACCGATCTCTTCGGCCAGCCCTACCCTGTCCTCGCCGAGCAAACCATCGAGGGTTCGTGAGGCAAAATCGTGAACCAGGATCCGGCTGGCGGTGCTGCGGATTAGCGTTGGCACATCGGCGCTGTTGTACGTTGCTGCCAGCGCCGCCTGATCGCTCAGGCCGATGCGATAGACGAAGCGCACATCCATATTGACGATCTGGAAGCTCTGCTTGTCGGCGCGGCTGCTGGCGATGACCTGGGATTTATCGTTCACATGGCTGGCGTCCCACAATCGATTGGCAATCGCCGGTGCCGGGCCTTCGGCTGGTTCGGCCTCGACCGGTGCCGACGTTTCGCCGACGCTGGTGGCCAACTCGTGGACCACACCGTTCTCGACGCTCAGCACACGACCCAGCGGCCATGGCAAACCGGCGTGCAAACCAGGGCCGAACACCTCCACCGGTTTGCCGAAACGCTCGTAGATACCGCGCCCTTGCAGGGGAATTTCGTGAATGCCGGTGAGCGACCAACCGACGATAGCCACCACTGCCAGCACCGGCAAAAACGCCCGACGCATGTAGGTAAAGGCCCATATTTGCCGCAGGTCGATACCGAAGCGGTTGTGCAATTCGTGCTGCAACGCAAGCAAAGGTTGCGGTGGCCAGCGCAGCATATCGGCGACGAAGCTTCGCGCCAGCAAGGTTGGTTCCAGCTGTTCACGACGGGGACTGAACAACGACAACACGGCCCGCAGCAGCAACTCGACGGCGACCAGCCCCGGCAGCAAGCCGATCAGCACCGCCAGACGCACCGGCCAGACCGACGTTTCATTGCCGAAAAACAAACACAGGGCGCTGAGCACCAGGCAAATAATCGCGACCCGTGTCAGCTGCGCCAACGGCCCTGCTTCGGGCCACTGGGCGACGTTTTCCTGTGCCAGTTGCCGCTCCAGCACCAGCAAACCGAAAGCCAGCAGCAACGATAGCGTGGCACCGACACTGGCCGACAATCCCAGCGCGGCGGGCGGCAAGGTCAGATTCCAGACTTGCTCGATGCTGTACAACGTCAATAACGCCCAGCCAGCCAACCATAGCGTCGGCGCACCGATCTGCCCCAGCAAGCGCAACCAACGTTGGCTGATCCGGTCCAGCAACCGCTCGTACCAGCCTTCAGCGGCAACGACTTCCTCAGCGACAACCACCGGCACCGACAATGCCGGACTCATCGCCCGTGCGCGCCACTGCGTTACCCACCAGGCCGATTGCAGGCCAGCGACCAGCACCAGCAAACCGGCGCTCTGATTGACCAATAACGCCGGCCAGAGCGACTGCGGTGCAAATAGCCCGACAAAAAACGCCAGCACCAGCCCGATCGCCGCCAATGCCCCCAAACCCATTGCGAATTGCCACAATCGACGCCCTTGAATGACCGCCTGCTGAAAGCGCGGCAGCGCTGCTATTTGTGCCCCATCGCCATCGAGATCGACTTGCATACCACCCCAGCCATCGCTCACATCACAATTCGTTACGATATAACGAAAATGGTGAAATATTCGTCGTAAATCGCTCTATCTAAAAGCGCCGGACCTGTCGCCAAGCTGAAGCCTTGACCGAAATGGCTCGAAACGCACATATTACGTTCGTAATTTTTATCAAAGACTACTTTTATCGATCCTGCCCCTTTCACCAGGAGTACCATCATGAGCACCTATGACATCGTGATTCTGGGCGCAGGCCCCGGCGGTTATAACGCAGCGATCCGCGCCGGCCAGCTGGGTCTGAAAGCAGCCTGCGTGGAAGGCCGCGCCACCCTGGGCGGGACCTGCCTGAATGTCGGTTGCATGCCCTCCAAGGCGCTGCTGCATGCCTCCGAACTCTACGACGCGGCCATGGGGGCGGAATTCGCCAACCTGGGGATTGAGGTCAAACCTGTCCTCAACCTTGCTCAAATGATGAAACAGAAAGATGAAAGCGTTACCGGGCTGACCAAGGGCATCGAGTTTCTGTTTCGCAAAAACAAAGTCGACTGGATCAAGGGCTGGGGCCACATCGACGGGCCGGGCAAAGTCACGGTGACCGACAGCCAGGGCACCAAGACCGAGCTGAACGCCAAGGACATCATTATCGCCACCGGTTCCGAACCCACTCCCCTGCCCGGCGTGGACATCGACAACAAACGCATCCTCGACTCCACAGGCGCGCTGTCACTGGGCGAAGTGCCGAAGCACTTGGTGGTGATTGGTGCCGGGGTGATCGGCCTGGAGCTGGGCTCGGTATGGCGGCGCCTGGGTGCTCAGGTGACGGTGGTCGAATTTCTCGATCGGATCTGCCCCGGTGTGGATGGCGAGGCGGGCAAGACCCTTCAGCGCTCATTGAGCAAGCAAGGCATCAGCTTCAAATTGAGTTCGAAAGTCACCAGCGCCACGACATCGGCGAGCGGTGTTCAGCTCAGCGTCGAACCGGCCGCGGGTGGCACCGCCGAGTTACTTGAAGCCGATTACGTGTTGGTGGCCATTGGTCGACGCCCTTATACCCAAGGCCTGGGGCTGGAAAACGTCGGTCTCGCCACGGACAAACGCGGCATGCTCGCCAATAAGGGCCACCGCACTGAGGCCGCTGGCGTCTGGGTGATCGGTGATGTCACGTCTGGGCCGATGCTCGCCCACAAGGCCGAAGACGAAGCCATGGCCTGCATCGAGCAAATCGTCGGCAAGGCCGGCGAGGTCAATTACGACCTGATCCCCAACGTGATCTACACCAAACCGGAGCTGGCCAGCGTCGGCAAGACCGAAGAACAGCTGAAAGCCGAAGGTCGCGCCTATAAGGTCGGCAAGTTCCCCTTCACCGCCAACAGCCGGGCGAAGATCAACCACGAAACCGAAGGCTTCGCCAAAGTACTGGCCGATGAGCGCACCGACGAAGTCCTCGGCGTGCACCTTGTGGGCCCGAGCGTCAGTGAAATGATTGGCGAATATTGCGTAGCCATGGAGTTCAGCGCCTCGGCCGAAGACATCGCCCTGACTTGTCACCCACACCCGACCCGCTCCGAGGCATTGCGTCAGGCGGCAATGGATGTGGAGGGGATGGCGACGCAGATGTAGGGCCGATGATTTTGCGGTGACTGAACTGGCGCTTTCGCGAGGAAGCCCGCTCCCACACTGGTTCTGTGAACACCACAGATCAAATGTGGGAGCGGGCTTGCTCGCGAATGGGGCGACTCGGTCTAAAGCGGCAAATGCCCCAACGGCAACGCCCCCGGGGTCTTCACCGTGTGAATCGCAAAGTTGCTGCGAATGTCGCTCACACCCGGCAGTTTCAGCAATCGCCCGGTGAGAAAACGGTCATAGGCGCGCAAATCCGGCACCACCACTTGCAGCAGAAAATCCGATTCCCCTGACACCAGAAATGCCGAAATCACCTCAGGTAATGCCGTCACGGCCAGGCGAAACGCTTCGGCCTGTTCATCGTTGTGACGTTCAACTTTGACCCCGACAAACACCGTCAGCCCAAGGCCCACCTCATCTCGATCCAGATTGGCCTGATAGCCGCGAATCACTCCCGCTTCTTCCAGCATCCGTACTCGACGCAAACAGGGCGAGGCGGACAAACCGATTTCGTCAGCCAATTGCACGTTGCTCAGGCGACCGTCCCGTTGCAGCGCGGCGAGAATCTTGCGGTCGTAGGCATCCAGTTTCATGGTTTGGCAGATTCCGATAGTTCGATCATCACAAATGGCAGGTTATGCCAAATATCGAAGCTTTAGAAGCTGACTACGCAACCACCTGCCCTGCTCTTCAGCCATAGACTGACCTCACCAAATCGACAACGAATGGGGTGCAACATGGCAGGACTCTGGCTGTTTTTCATGGCATTGGCGGTGGTGTACTTGTTGCCCGGCCCAGACATGATTCTGCTGTTGCAGACCGGCGCGCGTCAGGGCAAAGGCGCGGCGCTGGCCACGGCGTTGGGGCTCGGTGTGGCACGTGGTTGTCATGTGGCCTTGGCTGCGTTGGGTTTGGCGGCGCTGTTCAAGACGGCACCCTGGACCTTCGACGTGGTGCGCCTGGTCGGGGCCGCGTACCTGCTGTGGATCGGCATTCAGTGCCTGCGCACCACGATGCTGCCGAGCTTGAACAGTGCAGGTTCCACTACTGAAAAATCGCATTGGCGCGAGGCGATCCAGCGCGGTTTGCTGACCAATCTGCTCAACCCCAAGGCGCTGCTGTTCTGTTCGGTGCTGTTGCCGCAGTTCATCGAACCTCACGCCGGGCCAGTGCTCGCGCAATTTGCAACGCTGGGCGTGATGCTGGTCGGTGTCGGGTTGTTGTTCGACAGTGCCTACGCACTGGTCGGCGCCGCACTGGGCCGCTGGCTGCAACGCAGTCCCTCGGCCCAGCGGGTGCAACAGTGGTTGTTTGGTAGCCTGCTGATCGGTTTTGCGGTGCGGCTGACTTTTGTGCAACAAGCGTGATTACTGTCGCGCCTTGCGCTGGCGTCGATTGATCAGCACCAGCGCTACCGCTGTAAACACCACCACACCGCCCGTTTGCAGCCATTTTTTATAAGGTCGCAATGCCGAGCGGACCGGACTCAATGCCTGGCTTACGTAACGTTTGTCCGCATTCTGGAAATCTGGATAAGGACAATGGTGACCGAAGTTCACCGCCCAATCCACGTACGGACCTTCTTTCACATACCGTTGGTAGAAGGCACTTTCTTCTTCAAGGCTGGTGTTCCACCCCGCCGCCGCACACAACACCGCCGCAAAAGCCTGGCTGGTATGAGGCAGATTATCGGCAGCACGACTGGCCAAAGCCGTTGCGACATAACGATAGTGATAGCGCTCATCGGGTTGAGCGGCGCTGGCTTGCTGACGCACGACCTCATCTTCAGCCACTAACGGGCCGACCTTTAGCTCACGGCTCTCAAGGCTGTAATTACCGCCGAACGTGGCGTAATCCGGCGCCATTTCGTAGCCGAGAAGCTCCATGCCCCATTGGCGTGTCGTCCACGCGGCATTGAACAACGCCGCGGCACGTTTGGTCGGCCACCAGGCAGCGTCCGCCTCCTGACGCAATTGCCCATACGCCTTGGCCTTGTTCTGCAGATCGACGTTGTCGAAGTAAGCCGGCGCTTCGTCATAACGCCCTTCACGCAACAGGCGCCGCCCGAGCAAATTGCGCAGGTTCGCGGCTACCGGCAACGGCACATAATTGTCGCGATCCTGTTGGCTGAGCGGTGGCGGTGCGGGCACTTGAGTGTCGACGTACTGCTTGAGTTCATCGAGGGTCAGCACTCGCTCGGCAACGGTGGCCGCGTCGTACCAGTAAATGCTTTGGCTGCGATAGAGCTGGTCAAAGGCTTGCAGATAATCGCCGCGTTGCAGGGCCAGAATTGCGCTTTCGCCGTCGACCCGGCACTTGGGCTGCACCGTTTCGTAATCCCAGTCCGGGGTCCGTCGTTCACCCCAGGACTCGTTCTGCGGGAAGGCCTGGGCGGCCTTGGCGTAGGCCGCAGCGGCAGCGCCTTTGTCGCCATCACGCAACGCCAGTTTCGCCCGCAGCCACCACGCGAGGCCGCCGTCACCGGCCTGTTCGAGGAAGGCTTTGGCACTGGCGTAATCGCCCTGCTGATAGTTCATCGCCGCCAGGCGATCCGCGTTATCCAGGCTGCCGCGGGTGCTGTTTTGCAGCAGCTTGATCAGTTTCTGTTCGCTTGGCGGCTGATCACCGAATGACCAGCCCAGTCGACTGATCAACGACGCCGTCACCAGTTGCTGCACCGCTTTGCCCTTGAGCAACACGGCCAGTTGATCGTCGGGCATTACCATCAGATCGGCCATCAACAACTTCAACGAGCTGTAGCCCACCGCCGAACCATGGAGGTTCTGCGTGGCGTAGAGTTCGATGGCGCTGTCCCAATCGCCAGCGGTGCGGGCCACTCGCGCTTCTTCACCGAGGCTGGCAACACCCAGTTCCAGCGGGTCGCTGAAGCCGTCGATACTCAGCCGACGAGTTTGCTCGAAAGCCTTTCGGGATTGAGCCAACAGGTCGGGACCTGCGCCCGCCTCTGAACTCATGGCAAACAGTGTCCGCCCCAACGAGTAAGCCGCCCAGGTACTGCGCAATGCGCGTTGATCCGCCGGCAGCGCCAGCACTTTCTGAAAATATTCAGCGGCCAAACCATGGTCACCGGCGTTGAACGCCACCGCGCCCGCCAGATAGAACATGTGTTCGGCCGGCAGGCTGGCGCCTTGCTCTTCAACCTGACGGGCATCGGTCAGGCTGCGCAGCTGTTGCACCAGCGCTTGCTGCTCAGGCGTCAGACCGGCCTGTTCGGCGGTATTCCGCTGACCCGCGTAATCCGGCGCATCGCCGTAACCGTCCCCCGGAATGTTGGTGGCTGCAGTGACATTTTTCAGTCCCGCGATGGCATGCCCGAGGCGACTGATCTCAAAATTGAAGTTGCCTTCCGGCAGTTCCGCCAGCGACTGGCCACGGTTGTCCAGCAGGCGCATGGGGAAGTCCGGCCCGCAGGCCAACGCCGAACCCAACGGCAGGCTGAGGCTCAGGCAAAGCAGATGGCGGGGCCAGTTACGGGTGAACATTCGAACCTCCTTGATCAATAGTTGCGCAGCGGGCCCAACCGATGGCGCGCTGCCCGCCGGCGGGGATTCGACCCTCGCGCAGGCGGGTGAAGGTAAGCAGATCCGGGCGCTGTTGCAATGCATAACCGGCCAATGCATCAGCACCATCGCAGCCCTGCACCGCCAGTGTCAGGCGTTCGGGCCAGGCGCTGTCGAGGTTGCCTTGGTTGCTGACGCTGATGTCGTAGAGGCCGTCCTGCGCCGAGAGCTTCAGCCCCACGCGGCTGTCGAGCATATCGCCACGCGCCACGGCGATGAGCGTCGTCAGGCTCCAGGCCCTGCGATCATTGGCCAGCGGCAGACGAAACCAGATCAGTCCGGCCAAATGAGCCGGTGGATCGGCGCGCAACTCGGCGCCGAGTTTGCTCAGTTGCAGCGGATCCGCCAGTAACTCCCGGCGTTTGCCGCCCCGCTCGATGGGCACTTCGCTTTCCACGACCGGCGCACCACCGTCCCCCGGCAACAGCGCCACGCCATAAGCCGGTAGCGCCAGATAAAACGGTTTCGAGGTGATACGGCCCCAGGCTTTGGCCCACTGCCGTGCCTGATCCGGGTCGAACAGCCCACGCCGTGGATCGCTCACCGCGTGCACCTGCAAGACGCTGCTGTCGACGGTCGCCAGCAGCGCCGGCAATTCAGGGCTGTCGAGCCAGGCCGGCAACGCGGTGATGCTCAGTGGCAAGGAAGCGGGCAGAACGGCGCGCAAATGCGTGAGGAATTCGCGGTAGGCCGGTAGTCGAGCGTTGCCCGCATCGTGGTCGATTTCCACGCCGGAGAGGATCACCCCCTGCCCTTGCCAATCGCTGAGCACCTGCTGGATGTGCGCCGTAACCTCGTCCTGATCCAGACCCTTGAGCTGGCCGTCCAGACGAATAACCGCTATCAGCGGTCGACCATCACGCTTGAGCCGCGCCGGATCGATCCGCGCCCGGCTCCAGCCGGCCTGCGCAAACGCCTGCAAGGCCAGTACACGCAAGGTCGAGAAGTCGGCGCGGCTGTCGCGTAGCGCGGCGTCATGGGCCGACGTCCATTGGCGTTGCCAGACGTAGAGTTGCTGATCGAGCGGCGGCGCGTCCTGTTGCTCGCAACCATTGAGCAACACCGCTGCCAGCAAAACGATCAAGCGTGTGAAAAAAGCCATGAAAAACCTTATCCCTGAAATACAAAAAGGGCCTCTGAAGGCCCTTTGTCGCTCTGCTCATTACCCTACTCAGCCATTGGCTTGCGGGCAATGATCACCTGACTTTTCGCCACCACCGCATCCAGTGCCTGTTTAATCTGCGCCCCCCGTGGCGAGGACAGAACGGCTTGCCAGGTTTCGGCCCAATGGTTAAGCAACGGATGGTCAGCGTTGCTGAGGTCAACCTTGGCTTCCCAGAACAACAGCATCCACATCGACCAATAGAACCCGTACTGGCTGTGACTGAGAACTTCCAGCCCAGCATCGCCGACCATCGCCTTGAACTGCTCTTCGCTGATGATGCGAATGTGGTTGGGCTTCTGGAAATACTCCGGCGCCGCGATGTCTTTTTGCAGGTCTTCGGAACTGGGGTGCGGAACACTGAGCAAATACAGCGCCCCGGGCTTGCCGACCCGCACCAGTTCGGCGAGGAACTGCGCCGGATCGTCGACGTGCTCGATAACTTCGGTGGACACCACCCGGGTCGCGGTCGCGTCGGCAATCGGCAGCGGATTACAGTCCGTGACGTGGCACTCGATGCCCCGAGCCGGCGTGTCGCTCAAGCGCTGACGAGTCGCTTCGACCTTGGCGGCGTCGATGTCGGCAATGATGATCTTCGCCCCGCGCATGCCGCAGAAATGAACGTTGCCACCATCACCACAGCCCACATCCAGCAGCGTGTCCTCGGGGCTGACCGGGAAACCGGTGAATAGCTCACCGGTTTGCTGGTTGAACCAGCCACTGAGCATCGCGTCGTGCAGGCCGAGCATGTACGGGTCGACTTTCTCGGACACCGAGGTTGCTGGCATCAGCGGCTGCGCGGCAGCGGACGTGCCCGCCGTGAGTTTCTTCAAAAGGCTCAGCATGAGGTGGCTCCAGAGGATGGAAGGACTGATGGGGACATACGCAAGCGTTGCACCAGATGGGCACCCCGGTTGCGCAAGGGCAGCTCGATGAATCGGTAGTTGAGTTCACTCAGCAGCACGATCAGGGTCATGGCGCAAAACAGCGCCAGTGCCGGCTGCATCGCCACGTCCTGCCAACCGACGGGCGCGAAACGAAACCAGCCTTCGCGCACGGCAAAGAACGCCGGAATGTGAATCAGGTAAATGCCATAGGAACGGGCGCCCAACCAGACCAGTATTTGCTTGAGCTTGCCCTTGGGCAGCAGGTAATCGCGATTGTAGGAAGCGATCCAGACCAGCGCCGCACACAGCATGGCAATCGCTGCGATGCGATAGCTCGCCAGGTTGAACGGTGTGCTCGCCAGCACGCTCAGTGCAGCCCCCAGCCCGATCAAAATCAACAGGCCTGACCAACGACGGCGCAACAACCGTGGCTCCCAGGTCAGATAGCTCGGCCTCGAGCTCCACATCGCCAGCAACACACCCAATGCCAGGGCATCGGTCCTGATACTCATCAACAGCGCTGAACGCCAAGTGAACAGTTGCACGGCAACCAAGGCCAGCAACACCCATACCAACCGCTTGCGGCAGACGAGGATCAGTAAGGGCAGCAGCAGGTAGAACTGCTCTTCAAGGGACAGGCTCCAGTAAACGAAACTGGCACCGTATTCGAAGCGCATGAAGCTTTCAGCGAAGCGCAAATTGGCAAACTGCAGAAGGCCCGCCAGCGTCGCCTGCAGATTGGCCTGCACTGTGCCAAAGGCACCCGAATGATTGAAAAACAGTGCACCCAATAACATCAGCAGCAGCCACAACCAGGCGGATGGCAATAGACGAAAGGCCCGGCGAATCCAGAAATCGCGGGTTTCCAGCCAGAAGGCCTGCGGTGTCTGGCAACCACGCAGCAGTGGAATCAAGCCTCGGGCGATGACAAACCCGGAGATGACAAAAAACAGGTCCACACCCCACCAGAATTGCCCATGGGCCGTGCCCGACTCGAAACCCGGCAGCCCACCCGGAAATGGCATGGTTTGCAGGTGATGCACCAGCACGCCAAGCACAGCGATCCCGCGCAACAACTCGATGTCGAGAATCCGTCGACTGCTCATGGCGCAGTCCCGGTCTTTGAATCGGTCGCCACCGGTTTACGTGCAATGATCACCTGACTCTTGGGCATGAACTGATCGAGCATCTGCTTGATCGCCAGTCCATTGGGTTGCGCCAGCAGGTCTTGCCAGGTTCTCGCCCAACTCTCCATCAGCGGCGGATAGGGCGCTTGAATCCGGTCACGTACCGCGCCGCCCAGGTCGCGACCGGCTGCGCGCTCGCTGGCCCAGAAGAAAATCATGCCCATCACCCAGAAAAATCCGGTGGCCTGACGATGCTCGATCACCAGGCCGGCGTCCTCCACCAGCGCGGCGAAGCGTTCCGGGGTAAAAATCTGTACGTGATTGGGCGACTGGAAATAGCTGGCCGGGGCGATGCCCTGTTGCAAATGCTCGCCCACCGGTGCCGGCACGCTCAGCAGATACTGCGCACCCGGACGGCCCATGCGCACCAACTCGGCCATGAACGGCTCGGGCTGGTCGATGTGTTCGAGCACTTCCATGCACACGACTTTGCTCGCGCAGCCATCGGCCAGCGGCAACGGCAGGCTATTGCTGACCAGCCCCAGGTTGGGCTTGTCCGTCTGCGCGTCCACTTGCCGGGCCAAGTCTCGGACCTTGTCATGTTCACTGTCAGTAAAAATCACCGACGCGCCCTGACGTACCGCAAACAGCGTCGCAACGCCCTCACCGCAACCGACATCCAGCAAAGTGTCGTCCGCCGTGATCGCAAAGCCCTTGAGCAATTCGCCGCTGTCGTTCAAAAACCAGCCATCGAGGATGGCGTCGTGCAAGCCGACATCGCGCGGCGATACGCTGTCTTGCGCAACCGGTGCAGGCACAGCTTTGGGTTGCGCCACCGGACGCAGCCGCCTCATCAATGCGCGGATCATGCCTCGGGGGTTTCCACGGCAGCCGCAGCGCGGGTTTCGAATAGCCGGGCAAGGAATTCTTTCAGACGCTGTTCAGCGGTTCCCTGGCTGCAAAAGTTTTGCAGGCTGGTCACCGCGTGGGCGGACATCCTTGCATAGCGTTGCGGGTCGTCTTTGGCCACGTCATAGCTGGCCCGATAGGCCGTGCATAACGAGGCCCAGTTGGTGATGTAGCGCAGGGTGCGAAACGCCTTTCGCGGGTCGTGGGGCCAGGCCGTCAGCTCATCCGTGGAGTCGATGAGGAAAGCATTGTCGGCGTCCAGATAATCGATCATCGCCGTGGTGCGCGGCGCCACTGCCGGCTTGCCGCATGACATGAACTCCATCAGCGGCAGGCACTGGCCTTCGCCGTAGGACGTATTCACCACGTAACTCGTGGCCTGCACCAGACGTTCGTAATCCGCATCCGCGAGGTAGCCGTAAATCAACACGATACGGCAGCGGTAGGACTGGTTTTTGTACAAGTGATGAAGGATATCGGTCAGCGCTTCTTCGGCATCGTGGTGCGTCAGTTTGAGCACCAGCGTGGCGTCTTCTACCTCGCGGAAGGTCACGCAAAAAGCACTCAGCATGTCTTCCCAATTCTTGCGCCCGTCGCCGGGATTGAACACCGAGGTGTAGATCACACCGTCGAGCACCAGCTCCTGTTCACCAGCGGGCGCGTGAAAGTCGATGCCCTTGCCGGCACGCAAATGCGCAGGACCAAAGGCCCGCAGATCAAGTTGGCGACTGTCCGCCAGCAAGCCTTTGATCTTCAATCGCACCTGGCAGGCCTTTGGCTGACGCTGCAATTGCGCACCGCGTGCAGCAAAGCGATCCCACACCGGTGCCGGTACCGCGACGATCGGATAGTCGACGCCCATGGCTTCGCGCACGGCATTGACGGTGTAGCTGGAATGGGTGATTGCCGCACCGCTCGCGCGCAATACCGTGCGCCAGTCATTACGCGGTTCACCGGCGAACGGCTCATTGGGAATGGTGCTGAATTCCCACGCAAACACTGCCAGGGTCGGACAGGCAAAATGAACCGGCGTGCGATGCGGTGGCGAGAACGACAGGAACACGCAGTCTTCGCCACGGGACAGACAGTCGAGGTACAGGGCGTCGACTTCGGTCTGTGGATCGCTGACCTCCACTACCCGTCCCAGTCGCTCCAGCACCGGTCGATACTCTTTGAGCACGAAGTAGTAGCTGTATTCCGAACGGCCCAGGTTCTGGGCAATGGTCCGCTGGTTGGTTTCTGAATAAATGATGATCAGCATGAGGCGTTATCCGTGACGATCGCTGCCGACACACCGTGTGGCGCCAGCCCGAAAAAGTCCGCCAAGCGTTGTTGCACTGGAGCGAAGGCGCAGTAATCGTGCATGCGCTCGACCGCGGCGTGAGACATGCGCTGATACTCCAGCGGCTGTTCCTTGGCGATCCGGTAGCTGTTTTCGTAGGCCGTTTTCAACGACCCCCAGTCCGGTCGATAACGCAGGGTCCGATAGATGATGCGGGTGTCCTGAGGCCAGATGGTCAGCTCTTCGCTGGACTTGACCACAAACGCCACGCGCTCATCGATGTAATCCTCCATGGCCGTGTGATCCGGCGCGATCACCGGTTTGCCGCTGGCCATGAACTCCATCAGCGGCAGGCACAAACCTTCGCAACGCGAGGCGTTGACGTAATAACTCGCCGCCTCATAGAGCCGGGCATATTGCGGATCGTCCAGGTAACCGTGCATCACCACCACCCGGCAGGCGAACGGGGACAGTTGCGCCAGCAAGGTCATCAACTCGGTGTAATAGGACGACAGATCGTTCTGGGTAATCTTCAGCACCAGTGTGGCGTCCGCAGTGTCCCGGAACGCCCAGCAGAATGCGCTGATCAGTTGATGCCAGTTCTTGCGCCCGTCCTTGGGATTGAACACGGTGACGTAGACCACGCCGTCGACTTGGGTCTGGACTTGGTCCGTAGTGTCTGGCAGGTCCACCGGTGCCGGTACATGGACCGGCACCGACTGTGGACCGGCAATGCTCGGGAAGTATTTTGCGAGCCTGGAGTGAGCCGGGTCAGACAACAGATCGCGAATCCCCTCCCAGTACCACTGGCTCAGAAAATGAGTGCGATGGACCGGCACCGGTTGCGCCTTGCCCAGGTCCAGCGCCCACAAACGCAAGTAGTGCCTGGCGATGACGAAGCGGCGCTTCAGGGTTAGCGGCGGCGGGCGCAAGGCCTCGAGTTCCGCCTGTTGCTCAGGGGTCAGCGGCGGTGGAATCAGCGAGTCGGCGGACAGCCCCAGCGTACGGGTATCAAGGATGCAGCCCTTGATGTCGAGGGTCGAACCGGCATTGACCGGCACACTGGTATGGCGGCTACGGATGGCCGCGAAGTTTTCCCACAACGGGGTCGGCAAGACCAACACCGGAAAGTCTTCGCCCATGGCCCGACGGATCGCCCGGGCCGTATGACTGGAGAGCGTAATCACCCGGCCCTGGCGCGCCAGCATGCGGGTCCAGTCCTGCCGTGGATCGTTGTCCCACTGCTCATCGGGAATCGAATCGAACTCCCAGGCCACCACGCACATTGTCGGGCACTCAAGGTCGTTCGGGGTTTTCTGCGGCGGGGTGAAGGACAGGAACAGACTGCTTTCGCCGGCGGCACGCAGTTGCCTGTAGAGAGGATCGACCTCGGCGGTGGAGGACACCACATGCACCCGCCCAAGGCTTTCGAGCACCGGGCGATAAGCCTTGAGCACGAAGTAGTAACTGTATTCGGGACGACCGAGGCTCTGGCTGATGGAACTGTCGTTGACGTCCGAGTAAAGAATAAAATTCATGGCATCCCACGATGAAGCCGCCATCCCGGCAACCTCACTCTATGACGGCAAAGCCACGGATCGAGTCGGTGTGTCGTCCTCGTCTATAGTCTTCATGCCCGTCTACGTTCTTGTTTTAGTGGTCAGTTTCGCGGCGTTGCAGAACAACCCTGCCGAACCCTGGGCGATCGTGACGAGGGGCATTCTAAACACATCCGTTAAGGGTTCGTGAACCGCTCGGCGAGAATAAATAGACCTGCGAAAACGAGAACTGACCGGTCACGGTGGGACTTATTGAAATTGCTGCGCAATTGGCACAGATTGGCTACCAAACAACTACAACAACGACTTCGCCTGTCTTCCTACGAAGGTTTTTCTTCGGTCTGACAGACTTTCCCTAAAGCCTGCGGGAAATGGCAGAAGTTCAGAATTGAGGGGACCGCGGCTTGAAAAAGCGTCTGTTCGTAACGGGTCTGAGTGGATTCGTAGGACAACACATCCAATCTCGTCTGAAGGCTGATGCCTCGGAATGGGAACTGCTGCCTGCCCCTTCCCGTTACGATCTCGTACAGCCAGAAAGCCTTGAAGGCCTGTGGCCGGAGATGCCCGACGCGGTCATTCATCTGGCCGGCCAGACCTTCGTCCCCGAAGCCTTTCGTGATCCGGCACGTACGCTGAATATCAATCTGCTGGGCACCCTTAACCTGCTTCAAGCCCTAAAAGCCCGTGGCTTCGCCGGTACGTTCCTGTACGTCAGCTCCGGTGACGTCTATGGCCAGGTCAACGAAGCCGATCTGCCCATCACCGAACGCCAGCCACCCTGCCCGCGCAATCCTTATGCCGTGAGCAAACTGTCGGCGGAGTTCCTGAGCCTGCAATGGGGCCTGAGCGAAAGCTGGCCGGTGCTGGTCGCTCGCCCGTTCAACCATATCGGCACCGGGCAGAAGGACAGCTTCGTCATTGCCAGCGCGGCGCGGCAGATCAGCCGAATCAAGCAAGGCCTGCAAACACCGCAACTGGAAGTCGGTGACATCGACGTCACTCGCGATTTCCTCGATGTGGGCGACGTGGTGTCGGCCTACTTCGCCTTGCTGGAAAACGGCATGTCGGGACAGGTCTACAACATTTGCTCAGGGCGCGAGCAGAGCATTCGCAGTTTGATCGAACAGCTGGGGGATCTCGCCCAGGTCGATGTGCAACTGATTCAGGATCCGGCGCGTCTTCGCCGCGCGGATCAGCGTCGCGTTTGTGGCAGCCATGCCAAGCTTGCCCAGACCACAGGATGGACGCCTGAAATCACAACACAACAATCCTTGCGGGCGATCCTGTCCGACTGGGAGAAGCGAGTACGACAAGAATGACAAAAAGTGCATTGATCACAGGGATCACCGGTCAGGACGGCGCCTATCTGGCCAAGTTGCTGCTCGACAAAGGTTATAAAGTCCATGGCCTGGTGGCGCGGCGCAGCAGCGATTCACGTTGGCGACTGCGCGAGACGGGGATCGAGGGCGATATCGTCTATCTGGATGGCGATATGGCCGATGCCTGCTCGGTACAGCGCGCCGTAATCAAATCGGCACCGGATGAGGTTTACAACCTGGCGGCGCAAAGCTTTGTCGCCGCCTCCTGGGATCAACCGGTGACCACCGGCATCGTCGATGGCCTGGGTGTGACTCACCTGCTCGAAGCGATCCGTCAGTTCAGTCCGCACACCCGTTTCTATCAAGCGTCCACCAGCGAAATGTTCGGCTTGATTCAAGCCGAGCAGCAGGACGAAAACACGCCGTTTTATCCGCGCAGCCCTTACGGCGTGGCCAAACTCTATGGCCACTGGATCACGGTGAACTATCGCGAAAGCTTCAACCTGCACGCCAGCAGCGGGATCCTGTTCAACCACGAATCACCGCTGCGCGGCATCGAGTTCGTGACCCGTAAAGTCACCGACGCCGCCGCTCGCATCAAACAGGGCAAACAGCAGGAGCTGCGCCTAGGCAACATCGACGCCAAACGCGATTGGGGATTTGCCGGCGACTACGTCGAAGCCATGTGGCTGATGCTGCAACAGGACAAGCCTGACGATTATGTGGTCGCCACCGGGGTGACCACCACCGTGCGCGAAATGTGCCGCATCGCCTTTGATCACATTGGCCTCAACTACCGCGACTACGTGAAGATCGACCCGGCGTTTTTCCGCCCGGCCGAGGTGGAAGTGCTGCTTGGCAACCCGGCCAAGGCCCAGCGCGTACTGGGCTGGAAGCCAAAAACCGATCTGGACACCTTGATCCGCATGATGATGGATGCGGACATGAAACGCGTTGCCAAGGAGTAGGCCATGCTGATTCCTGTGATTCTCTCCGGTGGTGCCGGCACCCGGTTGTGGCCGGTGTCCCGCGAAGGCCATCCCAAGCCGTTCATGACCCTGCCCGACGGTCAGTCGCTGCTGAGCAAGACCTATCGGCGTGCGGCAGGCTTGCTCGATGGCTGGGGCGATATCGTCACGGTGACCAACCGCGACTATTACTTCCAGAGCAAGGATCACTATCAGGATGCGCGCCTGGAGCGCCATCGCGGGCATTTTCTGCTCGAGCCGACGGGCCGCAACACAGCCCCGGCCATCGCGGCGGCAGCCCTTTCGCTACAAGCCCTGCACGGCGACGAAGCGATCATGGTGGTGATGCCCGCCGATCATCTGATCCTCAACGAAGACGCATTGAAGAGCGCGGTCGAGCACGCCGTGGCGCTGGCCAAGTCTGGTTATCTGGTGACGTTCGGCGTCGTGCCGACAGCCCCGGAAACCGGCTTCGGCTACATCGAAACCGGTGCCCCGCTGGACGACAAAGGCGCCGCCAAGGTGCAACGCTTCGTCGAGAAACCCGACCTGCAAACCGCCACGCATTATCTGGAGAGCGGTAACTTCCTGTGGAATTCGGGGATGTTCTGCTTCTCGATCGCCACGCTGCTGGCCGAGCTGCACCTTCACGCCCCCGCATTGCTGGAACAGGCTCGGGCCTGCATGGCGGCCAGTGCGCCGGTGGAAATCGGCGGTTGCCTGCAACAGGAACTGTCGCCAACGCACTTCGCCGACATCACCGACATCTCTATCGACTACGCCTTGATGGAGCGCTCCGACAAAGTGGTCGTGGTGCCGGCCAATTTCGATTGGAGCGATATCGGTTCCTGGGGCGCCTTGGCGGCACTGGTGCCGGCCGATGCGCAGAATAATCGCGCCAGCGGCGATGCGATCTTCATCGACAGCCACAACAATTTCATCCAGAGCGAAGACCGGTTGGTCGCCGCAGTGGGTGTGGATAACCTGATCATCATCGACACCGCCGACGCGGTGCTGGTCGCCCATGCCGACCGCGCCCAGGATGTGCGCCGGGTGGCCCGGCAGCTCAAGGACAAAAAACACGAAGCCTATCGCCTGCACCGCACAGTCAGCCGACCGTGGGGCACTTACACCGTGCTCGAGGAAGGTCCGCGCTTCAAGATCAAGCGTATTGTGGTCAAACCCGGCGCCAAGTTGTCGTTGCAGATGCACCACCACCGCAACGAACACTGGGTCGTGGTCGAAGGCATGGCCAAGGTCACCAACAACGGTTCCGGGTCGCACCTGGTGGCCAAGAACGAGTCGACATTCATCGCCGCCGGGCACAGGCACCGTCTGGAAAACCCCGGTGTGATCGATCTGGTCATCATCGAAGTGCAAAGCGGTGAATACCTGGGGGAGGACGATATCGTTCGATTCGAAGACCAATACGGCAGGACGGTTTGAATGTTGCTTTCCCTGTATCGCTCGCTGTGGGGATATCGAGGTTTCATCCTCGGTAGCGTCAAGCGAGAGTTTCAAGCGCGTTATCGCAATTCGCTGTTCGGTGCCCTGTGGACCGTACTCAACCCGCTGTCGATGATCGTCGTCTACACGGTAATTTTTTCCCACGTTATGCGCGCACGCTTGCCGGGTGTGGATGACGGCATGGCCTACAGCATCTACCTCTGCGCCGGGTTGCTGACCTGGGGTCTGTTCTCGGAAATCACTCTGCGCAGCCAGAACATGTTTCTGGAAAACGCCAACCTGCTGAAGAAAATCAGCTTCCCGAGAATCTGCCTGCCGGTGATCGTGCTGTTCAATGCCGGCATCAACTTCGCGATCATCATCGGGCTGTTCCTGGGCTTTCTGCTGATCACCGGACGCCTGCCGGGCATGGCTCTGCTGGCGTTGCTGCCGCTGATCGCGCTGCAAGTCATGTTCTGCGCCGGGCTGGGGATGATCCTCGGCGTGCTGAACGTGTTCTTTCGCGATGTAGGGCAATTCTTCGGCATCTGCCTGCAATTCTGGTTCTGGCTGACCCCAATCGTGTACCCGTTGAGCATCCTGCCCGAGTGGGTGCAATGGCTGTTGCAACTCAACCCACTGACGAACCTGATCGGCAGCTACCAGAACCTGTTCCTCTACGGCCAATGGCCGGTCTGGAGTTCGCTGCTGCCGATTTTCGTGATCGGTGTGTTGTTCTGCGTGATCGGGCTGCGACTGTTTCGTCAGCGGGTCGGCGAAATGGTGGATGAACTCTGATGGGACATATACGCGTGACGGGCCTGGGCAAGGCCTACAAGCAATACCCCACACGCTGGAGCCGACTGGCTGAGTGGCTGATCCCGTTTTCGCCGATCCGCCATCGCCAGCACTGGGTGCTGCAAGACGTGGCATTCGAAATCGCTCCCGGTGAAGCGGTGGGCATCGTCGGGGTCAACGGTGCCGGCAAAAGTACCTTGCTGAAGATGATCACCGGCACCACCCAACCCACCTGTGGACAGATCCAGCTCGAAGGCCGCGTCGCCGCCCTGCTGGAACTGGGCATGGGCTTTCACCCGGAGTTCACTGGTCGACAAAACGCGATCATGGCCGGGCAACTGCTGGGCATGCAGGTCGAAGAAATCGAAGCCCTGATGCCACAGATCGAACATTTCGCGGAGATCGGCGAAGCCATCGACCACCCGGTGCGTACCTACTCCAGCGGCATGCAGATGCGCCTGGCGTTCAGCGTGGCCACCGCGCGGCGCCCGGATATCCTGATCGTCGACGAAGCGCTGTCAGTGGGCGACGCCTACTTCCAGCACAAGAGCTTCGAACGCATCCGCAGCTTTCGCAGGGCCGGCACCACATTGCTGATCGTGTCCCACGACCGCTCGGCGATTCAGTCGATCTGCGACTCGGCGATTCTCCTGGAGAACGGTCGCATGGCCATGCATGGCAAGCCCGAAGCCGTCATGGACTACTACAACGCCCTGCTCGCCGAGCGCGAAGGCCAGACGGTGCGTCAGGAAATGCTCGCGGACGGCCAGGTGCAAACCGTTTCCGGCACCGGTGAAGCCGGGATCCTCAGCGTGCGCATGCTCGATGAGCGCGAACGTGCCATCGATGCCGCCGAAGTCGGCCAGCCGGTAGTGCTTGAGGTGCAAGTCGAAGTGCGCCAGGACATCGAACGCCTGGTACTGGGTTTCATGATCAAGGATCGCCTGGGCCAGGCCATGTACGGCATCAATACCCATCGTCAGGACCTCGCCCTCACCGATCTGCAGGCCGGCGAGCGGCTGACCTACCGCTTTGCCTTCGTCATGGGCCTGGGCAAGGGCAACTATTCCGTGGCCCTGAGCCTGTCGCGACTGGACTCGCACCTGGACCGCAATTTCGAGTGGCGCGACTACGGCTTGGTGTTCCATGTGATCAACAACCGACACGAAGACTTCGTCGGCTGTTCGTGGCTGGCGGCGAAAACCACCATCACTCGCGCCGCCGAATCGATTGTTTCGGAGCACACGCCATGACCCGTCTACTGGTGGAATGCACGTACGTGTTCCAGCACCCCAAGGTCAATTCGGGCATTCAGCGGGTGGTGCGCAACGTCATCAATCAGTTGCCTGAACGCGTCGATGGCGTTGAATGCATCCCGGTGGTGATGCTCAAGGGCAAGCTCTACCGGGTGTTGAGTCTGGCCCCTTTGGACACACCGCTTTTCAATGGGCTGATGGAGTTCGGTGGGCGCCTGGAGCGATTGGCCCATCGTTTCTGGCAACTGCACCAGCGCCTCGACAAACGCTGCACCTCGCGATGGACCCGGCGCGCGCTGTACGCGGCTTACCGCCTCACGGCGCTGGCGGGTTTCAGCGTACCGCTGCGCCTGATTGATCAGATCAATCAATATCAACTGCCCAAACGTTGCTCGCCGCTGCAGCATCAACCGGGTGATCAACTCGTGTTGCTGGATTCGTCCTGGCACGCCGATTTCTTCCCGTTGGCCGAACAACTCAAACGCGAAGGCGTGGGCATTGTCTCGGTGATCTACGACCTGATTCCCCTGACCCACCCGCAGTTCTACGACACGCGACTGGTGCGGATTTTCAACGAGTGGTTCGACTGGATCGCCAAAACCGCCGACGGCTACGTGGCGATTTCCGCCACGGTGCGCGATCAGGTGCGCGATGAATTGCATCGTCGCGTCGGTCCTGCCAAAGCCGACACCTTGTGGTTCGACTACTTTCACCTGGGCTCGGAGCTGGACCTGCGCGAAGAAACCGCCGCTGTCGAAACACGCCTGACCCGGCTGTTCGATACCCCCGAACCGGTGTTCCTGATGGTCAGCACCATCGAGCCGCGCAAGAACCACGACTACTTGCTGGACGCCTTCGAACTCGCCTGGGCCGCAGGCTCCACTGCCCGTCTGTGCATCGCCGGGCGCATTGGCTGGAAGTGCGATGCCCTGCTCGCCCGGGTGCGCAATCACCCGGAGCTGAACAGGCGGTTGTTCATGTTTAACGACCTGAGCGACACCAGCCTCGAACATGCCTATTCCCACGCCAGTGCGCTGGTGTTTCCGTCCTACGTCGAAGGCTTCGGCCTGCCACTGGTGGAAGCCATGCAGCGCGGTTTGCCGGCCATGGGCAGTGACATCCCGGTCTTCCGCGAAATAGGCGGCGAGTTCATGGCGTACTTCGACCTGGCCGAACCACAAAACCTGGCGGATCTGGTTGCCCGATTCGAAAGCAGCAAACAATTCCCGGCCGCCCGCGATGTGGCGGACTGGCGCTGGATTGGCTGGCGTGAAGCCAGTGCGCAACTGGCCGAACGAACCCTGCGCAACCTTGTGGAAACACCCGTCGTGCAAGAGAGGCAACATGCGAATTGCCCTTAACGCCCGAATCCTCCAGGCCCCGCGCACCGGCATAGGCCATTACGTCGCCGAACTGGTGAATGCCCTGGCCGGTGAGCCCGATGTCGAGTTGTCGCTGTTCCATGGCTGGGGCTGGAGTTCTTCGCTACCCGATGCTGCCATGCCGGGCTACTCGCGACTGACGCCGTTGCTGCGGCAGATACCGGGGGCGTATCAGGCTCGACGCTGGCTGGCGCAGAAACGCTTTGATCAAGGCCGCGCGCAGGCGATCGACCTTTATCACGAACCCAGTCTGTGGCCGTTGTCATTCGACGGCCCGACGGTCATCACCCTGCATGACCTGACACACCTGCACTATCCCGAGACGCAACCACCGGCACGCCTGCGAGAAATCGAGCGGCGACTGGCCGATGGCGTGCAACGGGCGCAGCTGATTCTCACCGACTCGCAGTACATTGCCGACGAGGCTCAAGCCTGGTTCGCATTGCCGGCCGAGCGTTTTGTAGTTGCCCCGCTGGGCGTGGCTGCACGTTTCCACCCACGCGAGCCCGAGGCCATCGATGCGATGCTCAAGGCCCACGGGGTCGAGATGCGGGATTATTTTCTCTGCGTCGGCACGCTGGAACCACGCAAAAACCTGACGCTGGCCCTGCGCGCCCACGCCCAACTTCCGGAGGTATTGCGTCAGCGCTTTCCGTTGTTGATCGTGGGCATGGCCGGCTGGCAGCGCGAACACTTCAACGATGAGCTGTGCCGGGCATTGGCCACTGGTCATGTGTGTTTGCTCGGTTATCTGCCCGACGAGCAGGTCGCGCAGCTGTTGGCAGGCGCCCGGGCGCTGATTTTCCCGTCACGCTATGAAGGCTTCGGCCTACCGGTGCTGGAGGCCATGGCCAGCGGCACGCCGGTCATCCTGACCCGACGTTCGGCCATGCCCGAAGTCGCAGGCGTCGCGGGCAACTATATTGAACCTGACGATCCAGACGGCTTGCGCGATGCCATGCGCCGTCTGATCGACGATCAAACACATTGGCAGGCATGCTCGAACGCCGGATTGCAGCAGGCAAGGCTATTTTCCTGGGAGCGCTGCGCGAAGATCACCGCCCGCGCCTACCGCCAGGCTATGGGAGGTTGAATGCGAGTTCTTCATTTTTTCAAGACGTACCTGCCTGACTCGGTCGGCGGGATCGAACAAGTCATCTTCCAGTTATGTGAAAGCGGCGCCCAGCATGGCATTGAAAGCCAGGTGTTGACCCTCAGTGCCGATCCGACACCGCCGGTGGTGCAACTCGGGCAGCACGAAGTCCATCGGGCCAAACTCGACATTCAGTTCGCTTCCACAGGCTTTTCTTACAGCGTCTTCAAGCAATTTCGCGAAATGGCCGCTGAGGCGGACGTGGTCAATTACCACTTCCCGTGGCCGTTCATGGACCTGGTGCATTTCTTCAGCGCCATGAACAAACCCAGCGTAGTGACCTACCACTCGGACATCATTCGCCAGAAGCACCTGCTCAAACTTTACCGGCCACTGATGAACCGCTTCCTCGCCAGCGCTGACCGAATCGTCGCCGCCTCCCCCAACTATCTGCACACCAGTGAAGTGTTGCAGCAGTTTCAGGAAAAGACCCGCGTCATTCCCTATGGCCTGAACAAGGCCGGTTATCCACAGGCCGATAACGAACGCATGGACCATTGGCGGCAAAAGCTTGGGGATAAGTTTTTCCTGTTTGTGGGCGTGATGCGCTATTACAAAGGCCTGCACATTTTGCTCGACGCCTTGAAAGACGTGGATTACCCGGTGGTAATCGTCGGCGCCGGGCCGCTGGAAGCCGAACTGCACGCCCAGGCCGCGGCGTTGGGTTTGCGCAATATTCACTTTCTGGGGCGTCTTGGCGACGAAGACAAAGTCGCGCTGCTGCAACTGAGTTACGCCATCGTATTTCCTTCGCACCTGCGCTCCGAAGCGTTCGGCATTTCGCTGCTCGAAGGCGCGATGTACGGCAAACCGATGATCTCCAGCGAAATCGGCACCGGCACCAGCTACATCAACATCCACAACGAAACCGGGCTGGTGGTGCCGCCGAGTCATCCACAGGCGTTCCGTGACGCCATGCGCACACTCTGGGAAAACCCGACGCTTGCAGCCGAAATGGGCGTGAAGGCAGAGGCGCGTTATCGGCAGTTGTTCACGGCTGAAGAAATGGGTCGCAAGTGGACGACGTTGTACGAAGAACTGCTGGAAGAAAAATCCCTGTCCTACGCATAACTCATGTGGGAGCGGGCTTGCTCGCGAAAGCGATTTATCATTCAACACTTGTGTTGTCTGACACTCCGCTTTCGCGAGCAAGCCCGCTCCCACATTAAATCAGCTGTGTGGCGCAGGTTTTGGTATGGCGACGTTATCCAGCATCCGGTTCACCGCCAGTTCTGCCAGCATGACGATCTGTTGAATCGCCATCGCCGTGTGCCGGTGCGGCCCTTCCAGATACCCCGCAAAATCACTCGCCATCACACTGGCCTGGGCCAACGATTCACAGGTGTGGGCCAACAGGTCTTCGTCTTTGATATCCGGCGCAACGATAAACATCGTGCTCGGCTTGCGGACCGCGGGGGATTTGAGGGCTGAGGGGTTGAGGTAGTGATCGAGCGCGCGGTTAGCGGCGTCGTGGAGTTTTTTTGAATCGAGGGATTCGTAGGGGGAAACGTCGTCGGTTTCAGGGGGATTTGGTGTTGCTTTGAACATGGCATTTACCTCTTTTGAGTTAAGGGGCTGCCATCTGTCGTTTTCCAGACGAAAGGGTGGCAGCTGTACGCGGACTGGAAAAACCGAGATAAAAGGTCAAAACCCGGCAGACCCGAAGGTCTCCCACGTACAGCCGCCATAACTCAGAACTGCGAGCAAAAAATGCGTCGCAGTATGCCATGGGGCAACTTTTAATCTTCGGGTTTTCCAGACCCGATCGCTGATGTGCAGCGACCCCCAAAGCCTATCCACTCCACTTCCCACCCGACAACCGTCAAAACTTGTCGGAAACATTCCCCAAAATCATTGTTTGTAGGACTGCCCGAAGATCAAAAGATCGCAGCCTTCGGCAGCTCCTACGTTGGATTTGTTTACACCCTGTAGGAGCTGCCGAAGGCTGCGATCTTTTTCTAAAGGTCGAGCACCGAAGGCTCTGAACCCTGGGCTTGCAGGCGCGCATTCGCCTGCGCCCAGGTCCCGGTCAGCAAACTGGTGGGTGACACGCCGTCAAAGCGCCAACGCAAGGCCAGCGCTGCGGGCCGTCGCACCACGCGCTCCACCTCGAATATCCACAACCGCTCGGCCCCTTGAAAGGCTTCGACCTGCGGGCCTTCGAGGATGATTTGCGTGCGACCGCTGAGGTGCAGCAAGTCACCCGAATCGAAATCGATGAACAGCAAACCGGCTCGAGGATTGATTAGCAGGTTGCCCAACGTATTGAAGAACAGGTTGCCGGCGAAGTCCGGGATGGTCAGGCGATTGCCCTCTACCTGGACGAAACCGGCCTGGCCACCCCGATGAGAAACGTCCACCGAGCGTTGGTCATCGACGTCCACATAACTGGCGACAAAGAAGGTATCAGCGCCGGCGATCATGGCTTTGGCCGCGTCATCCAGCCCGTTGAGGTGCTGCGCGACACGGGTCGCCGGATCCGCCAAGGGCACCGAGCGAAATTGGCGCAATTGAATGTATTTCGGGCAATTGCCGAAAGATTGCTGCACCGTCACCTCAAAGCCGCTCGCTGTCACAGCGCCAACTCGGCCATTGAGACGGTTGCGACGTCGCGTGTGCAGTTCGATACCGAGCAGACCGATCGCCATTCCGTCTTGCAATGGCGCAGGGTCATCGTGGCCAGGCAGGCTGGCGAACTGCAACAGCGCAGGCTCTGGAGAATGGGCAAAACCTGGCGCGCCTTGCAGAATACTGGCCCAAGGGTTGCCGTCAGCATCCACCGCGCCGTACAGCATGAACGGCAGTTGCTGATAGAAGGTGCGGTGCTGATCCGGCATCTCGCTGCGAATCACCCTACGACCTAATTCGTCCATTCGCTCGGCGACACCCACGTGAGCCTGCAACTGTTTCTCGCCTGCGTGCCAAGGTGAACGTTCCATAACGGCTTCTCCCCTGCGCTCATCGCGCATCAAGAACAGCCCGACTGAATCGGGCCGTGAACATCAGGCAGTTGTTTGCAAACCGGCGACAGTGCGTGGCATGCCGACAAACCCTGGCAAGGCTTCAACCCGTGTCAGCCAGGCGCGGATGTTGGGGTAGTCATCCAGCGACACATTGCCTTCCGGAGCATGGGCGATGTAGCTGTACGCGGCGATGTCGGCGATGGTCGGCTCGCCACCGGCCAGATAGGGCGTTGCGCCCAGTTCCTGATCGATCACTTTGAGCCAGCTGTGGGCGTAAGCGATCACCTCTTGCGCGTTGTAAGGCGCACCAAATACGGTGATCAGCCTTGCCCTGCCCGGGCCGAAGGCAATCGGCCCGGCGGCGACCGACAACCAGCGCTGAACCTTGGCCGCACCGACCGGGTCGGTTGGCAGCCAGCGACCGTTGCCGTATTTCAGCGCAAGGTAGACCAGGATCGCATTGGAATCAGCCAGCACCACGCCTTGATCATCAATCACCGGCACCTGCCCAAACGGGTTGAGCGCCAGAAAATCCGCTTGCTTGTGGGCGCCCTTGGCCAAATCGACGAAGATCAGCTCGGTCGGCAGTTGCAACAAAGACAGCATCAACTCCACACGGTGAGCGTGGCCAGAGCGGGGGAAGTTGTAGAGTTTGATCGCTTGCATGGTCGACTCCGCTGGGTGGTGGCGCCGTCCAGGAAGATCAGCGCCGATAGGTGGCTATCTTCCATCCGCAACCAAAACAACAGAATAACCAGCAAACGCAATCCATTATTTCAGCCAGTGCAATAACTAACCATGCAGGGCCGGGTGTTCACGCAGTACGTTCACCGCGAAGTCCACAAAACTACGGACCCGCACCGGGGCTTTGCGTCCACCCTGGTAGACCACATGAATGGGCAATGGCGGCAGTTCGAAGTCAGCCAGAACGATTTCCAGCTCACCGGCCGCGACTTTGCTCGCCACTTGATACGACAGCACTCGAGTCAGTCCCAGCCCCATCGCGGCGGCCGTGATAGCTGCCTGATTGGCGGTGACCACAAGACGCGGCTCCAGACGAATGCTGATCGGCTCTCCCGCATCAAGGAACGGCCAGCTTCTGTGCTGACCGATGGACGAGGTAGCGATGATCGGACCTGCGCTTAAATCTGCAGGATGCCGGGGCCGACCATGGTCAGTCAGGAATCCAGGGGACGCGCAGATCACCCGCCGCACTTCGCCCACGCGAATTGCATGTTGATTGCTGTCAGGCAACTCACCGATGCGCACAGCCACATCGATGCCCTCCTCGACCATGCTCACCACCCGGTCGACCAGTAGAGCGTTGATGCTGACTTCAGGAAATTGAGACAAGTAACCGACCATGACCGGGGTAACGAACAAATCACCGAACAACACCGGCGCCGTGATCGTCAGTTGCCCACGGGGTTGGGCGTGGCTCCCGGCCGCCGAATCCTCCGCTTCCTGCACCTCGGTGAGAATTCTCCGACAATCCTCCAGATAACGCTGACCCGCCTCGCTCAAATGCACGCTGCGGGTGGTACGTGTCAGCAATTGGGTGCCAATGCGTTTTTCCAGCGCCGCCACGGCGCGGGTGACACTGGCCGCCGACATCCCCAAACGCCGCGCCGCCGCCGAGAAGCCTTGTTCCTGGGCGACGGTGGCGAAGACTTGCATTTCCTGGAAGCGGTCCATCGGGCATGTCCTTTATTCAGATAAAAAAAATCGCAACCGTAGGCTGCGATTTTTTTTGTTTCGATCCTGTGGATAACTTATTCCACCGTCACCGACTTCGCCAGGTTACGTGGCTGGTCAACGTCTGTGCCTTTCAATACGGCCACATAGTACGAAAGCAGCTGCAGCGGAATGGTGTAGAGAATCGGCGACAGAATGTCATGGATGTGCGGCATATGGACGACATGGGTACCTTCGCCATTGGTCATGCCAGCCTGCTCGTCGGCGAAGACGATCAGTTCACCGCCACGGGCGCGGACTTCCTGGAGGTTGGATTTCAACTTCTCCAGCAATTCGTTGTTCGGCGCCACAGTGACGACGGGCATGTCGTTATCCACAAGCGCCAACGGGCCATGTTTCAGTTCGCCCGCCGGATAGGCTTCCGCGTGAATGTAGGAGATTTCCTTGAGCTTGAGGGCTCCTTCCATCGCCACCGGGAATTGCGCGCCGCGACCGAGGAACAGTGTGTGGTTCTTCTCGGCGAACAGCTCGGCGATTTTTTCCACGGTACTGTCCATGGCCAAGGCTTCGCCCAAACGGGTCGGCAGGCGACGCAGTTCTTCGACCAGTGTGGCTTCGACACCTTCGGCCAACGTACCGCGCACCTGACCCAGAGACAGGGTCAGCAACAGCAGGCCAACCAGTTGAGTGGTGAAGGCTTTGGTCGAGGCCACGCCGATTTCGCGACCGGCCTGGGTCAGCAGCGTCAGGTCCGATTCACGTACCAGAGAGCTGATGCCCACGTTGCAGATTGCCAGGCTGGCGAGGAAACCGAGCTCCTTGGCATTGCGCAGCGCAGCCAAGGTGTCGGCGGTTTCACCTGACTGGGAGATGCTCACGAACAGGGTGTCGGGCTGCACCACTACTTTGCGGTAGCGGAATTCGCTGGCGACTTCGACCTGACACGGGATACCCGCCAGTTCTTCGAGCCAGTAACGGGCAACCATGCCGGCGTGATAGCTGGTGCCGCAGGCGACGATCTGTACATTGCGTACCTTGGCGAACAGCTCGGCAGCTTGGGGGCCGAATGCTTCGACCAGCACTTGGTTTTGGCTCAGGCGACCTTCGAGAGTGCGCTGTACTACGACCGGTTGCTCGTGAATTTCCTTGAGCATGTAATGGCGGAATTCGCCTTTGTCAGCCGCTTCGGCACCGTCGCGGTACTGAACGCTTTCACGCTGGACGAGCGCGCCATCGATATCCCAGATCTGCACGCTGTCGCGGCGAATTTCGGCGATATCGCCTTCTTCCAGGTACATGAAACGGTCAGTGACCTGACGTAGCGCCAATTGGTCGGAAGCCAGGAAATTCTCCCCCATACCCAGACCGATCACCAATGGGCTGCCACTGCGGGCCGCCACCAGGCGATCCGGTTGAAGGGCGCTGATCACCGCCAAACCGTAAGCACCGTGCAGCTCTTGCACGGTCGCTTTCAGGGCTACTGTCAGGTCGGGTTGCAGCTTGAGTTTTTCGTTCAGCAAATGCGCGATGACTTCAGTGTCAGTGTCCGACGTGAACACGTGACCCAGAGCCTTGAGTTGCTCGCGCAGGGCTTCATGGTTCTCGATGATGCCGTTGTGCACCACCGCCAGATCGCCGGAAAAATGCGGGTGCGCGTTGCGTTCGCACGGCGCGCCATGGGTCGCCCAGCGAGTGTGGGCAATGCCCAGACGGCCGACCAGTGGCTCTTCGATCAGCGCCTGTTCCAGCTCGCTGACCTTGCCCGGCCGACGCGTGCGCAAGAGTTTTTCATCATTGGTGTACACCGCTACACCGGCGCTGTCATACCCGCGGTATTCCAGACGCTTGAGGCCTTCGAGCAGGATGGCGGTAACGTTACGTTCTGCGACTGCACCGACAATTCCACACATGCTAGTTCTCCTGACTGACGGCGGCGCAAATCAAATTAATGCCGCGGGCCTGAATCTGATCGCGTGCCGCAAGTGGCAGACGATCATCGGTAATGAGGGTATGGACGCTGCTCCATGGCAGTTCCAGATTGGGAATTTTGCGGCCGATCTTGTCGGCCTCGACCATCACGATCACTTCGCGGGCAACCTCAGCCATGACACGGCTCAAGCCCAGCAATTCATTGAAGGTGGTGGTCCCGCGCACCAGATCGATGCCATCGGCACCGATAAATAGCTGATCAAAGTCATATGAGCGTAGTACTTGCTCGGCCACCTGACCCTGGAAGGACTCGGAATGCGGGTCCCAGGTCCCGCCGGTCATCAACAGCACCGGCTCATGCTCGAGTTCGCTCAAAGCGTTGGCGACATACAGGGAGTTGGTCATCACCACCAGACCCGGTTGCTGACCGAGTTCCGGGATCATTGCCGCGGTGGTGCTGCCGCTGTCGATGATGATTCGCGCATGCTCGCGGATTCGCGTGACGGCGGCGCGGGCGATGGCCTGCTTGTATTTGGAAACCGGTTGGCCGAGATCGGCGACCAGTTCCTGAGGCATGGTGACCGCCCCACCATAACGACGCAGCAACAGACCGTTGCTTTCAAGCGCGGCCAAGTCCTTGCGAATCGTAACTTCCGAAGTTTCGAAGCGCTTGGCCAACTCATCCACACTGACTTCCCCCTGCTCATTGAGCAAGGCGAGGATGTTATGGCGGCGTTGGGGCGTGTTGCGCTTTGACATGGCTTGGTAAGTTTCGATTCGAAAGATAACGTAAGCAATCAAAACCTATTAGCGAAACTTCGTCAAGTCAGCGTCAGAAAAAAGAGTGTGGATAACCCATAAAAAAGATCGCAGCCTTCGCCAGCTCCTCCAGGATGAACACATATTCCTTGTAGGAGCTGCCGAAGGCTGCGATCTTTTGATCTTTCTGTGGATAACTCAGCTCTTCTTGATCTTCTCCGGCCGTTTCCAGCCATCGATGTTCTTCTGCCGAGCCCGACCCACGGCCAACTGAGCCTTATCCACATTCTGGGTAATGGTCGAACCCGCCGCCGTGGTCGCACCCGCTGAGATATCCACAGGCGCTACCAACGAGTTATTGGAGCCGATGAATACATCTTCGCCCAACACGGTTTTCCACTTGTTGGCGCCGTCATAGTTACAGGTGATGGTGCCTGCGCCAATGTTGGTGCGCGCACCGATCTCGGCATCGCCCAAATACGTCAAATGACCGGCCTTGGCGCCCTCGCCCATATGGGCGTTCTTCAGTTCAACGAAGTTACCCACATGCGCGCGAGCTTCCAGCACCGTACCCGGGCGCAAACGAGCGAACGGGCCGGCATCGCTGCCTTCACCGAGCATCGCGCCTTCAATATGGCTGTTGGCCTTGATCACCACGCCTCTGCGCAAGGTGCTGTCCTTGATCACGCAGTTCGGGCCAATCACCACGTCGTCCTCGATGACCACTTTGCCTTCGAGGATGACGTTGATGTCGATCAGAACATCCCGACCGACGGTGACCTCACCACGCACATCGAAACGTGCCGGGTCGCGCAGGGTCACGCCCTGAGCCATCAAACGACGAGCGGCGCGCAGCTGATAGTGACGCTCAAGCTCGGCCAGTTGCTTGCGATCGTTGGCGCCCTGCACTTCCATAGCGTCATGGGGGTGTTCGGTAGCCACCACCAGACCATCACTGACCGCCATGGCGATCACGTCAGTCAGGTAGTACTCGCCTTGGGCATTATTGTTGGACAGCCGGCTCATCCAGTCGCCCAAGCGCTCAAAAGGAACTGCCAGGATGCCTGTATTACCTTCAGTAATGGCGCGTTCGGCGTCGTTGGCGTCTTTCTGCTCGACGATGGCGGTAACCTTGCCGGCGGCATCGCGGACGATGCGGCCGTAACCCGTCGGGTCATCCAGCTCGACAGTCAACAGGCCCAGTTGCTGCGGTGCAGCCAGCTTGAGCAACCGTTGCAGGGTTTCGACTTCGATCAAGGGTACATCGCCGTACAGAATCAGCACGGTATCGGACTCGATGAACGGCACAGCCTGGGCCACCGCATGTCCGGTACCCAGCTGTTGATCCTGCAGGACGAAATTCAGGTCATCGGCCGCCAGACGCTCGCGCACCGCTTCGGCTCCGTGTCCGATCACCACATGGATGCGTTGTGGATCCAGTTGCCGGGCCGTGTGGATAACATGGCCAAGCATTGAGTTACCGGCAACAGGATGCAGGACTTTAGGCAAGGCCGAACGCATGCGCGTGCCTTGGCCGGCAGCGAGGATAACAATTTCAAGAGACATGACAGGCTACTAATCCTGGGGGGTCAGCGGCTGCGACCGGGTGATGAAAGTCGGAAAAGAAAAAAGGGTAGCCGAGGCTACCCTTTTTAATCAATCGCGCAATAAGTCGATGGCCTATTAGTGGCCGAACTTCTTGCGGATCTGCTGGACGGTGCGCAGCTGAGCTGCAGCCTCGGCCAGACGTGCGGCAGCAGAACCGTAATCGAATTCCGCGCCTCGCTCATGCAAGGCCTTCTCGGCAGCCTTAACGGCTTCCTGAGCGGAGGCTTCGTCCAGGTCGGCAGCACGTTGCACGGTGTCGGCAAGAACCTTGACCATGTTCGGCTGAACCTCGAGGAAACCGCCGGAGATGTAATACACCTCCTCTTCCCCGCCCTGCTTGATCAAGCGGATAGGACCCGGCTTGAGATTAGTGATCAGCGGCGCGTGACCCAGGGCGATACCAAGATCACCCAGTGCACCGTGCGCAACCACCATCTCGACCAGGCCGGAAAAGATTTCCCCTTCCGCGCTGACGATATCGCAATGGACTGTCATAGCCATCTGATTGCCTCAACCTAAATTAGCGCCCGTTGCCGGGCGCCGGGATTACAGTTTCTTGGCTTTCTCGATCGCTTCTTCGATGCCGCCGACCATGTAGAACGCTTGTTCTGGCAGGTGGTCGTAGTCACCGTTGAGGATGCCTTTGAAGCCAGCAATGGTGTCTTTCAGGGAAACGTATTTACCCGATGCACCGGTGAAGACTTCAGCCACGAAGAACGGCTGCGACAAGAAACGCTGGATCTTACGAGCACGGTTTACCAACTGCTTGTCGGCTTCCGACAGCTCGTCCATACCCAGGATCGCAATGATGTCCTTCAGTTCTTTGTAACGCTGCAGAACATACTGTACGCCGCGAGCGGTGTCGTAGTGGTCCTGGCCGATTACGTTCGGGTCCAGCTGACGCGAAGTCGAGTCGAGTGGATCGACCGCCGGGTAGATACCCAGGGAGGCGATGTCACGGGACAGAACGACGGTGGCGTCCAAGTGGGCGAAGGTGGTCGCTGGCGACGGGTCAGTCAAGTCATCCGCCGGTACGTATACCGCCTGGATCGAGGTGATCGAACCGTTTTTGGTCGAAGTGATACGCTCTTGCAGAGTACCCATCTCTTCGGCCAGGGTCGGCTGGTAACCTACTGCCGAAGGCATACGGCCCAGCAGTGCGGATACTTCAGTACCGGCCAGGGTGTAACGATAGATGTTGTCGACGAACAGCAGAACGTCGTTACCTTCGTCACGGAACTTCTCGGCCATGGTCAGGCCGGTCAATGCTACGCGCAGACGGTTACCCGGCGGCTCGTTCATCTGACCGTAAACCAGTGCCACTTTGTCCAGAACGTTGGAATCCTTCATCTCGTGGTAGAAGTCGTTACCCTCACGAGTACGCTCACCCACACCGGCGAACACGGAATAACCGCTGTGCTCGATGGCGATGTTACGGATCAGTTCCATCATGTTTACGGTTTTGCCTACACCGGCACCACCGAACAGACCGACTTTACCACCCTTGGCGAACGGGCAAACCAGGTCGATAACCTTGATGCCGGTTTCCAGCAGGTCGTTGCCGCCCGCTTGTTCAGCGAAGGTTGGCGCAGGACGGTGAATGCCCCAGCGCTCTTCGGTGTCGATCGGGCCAGCTTCGTCGATCGGGTTACCCAGAACGTCCATGATCCGGCCCAGGGTCGCTTTACCGACTGGTACGGAGATGGCTGCGCCAGAGTCATTGACTTCCAGACCGCGCTTCAAGCCCTCGGTGGAACCCATCGCAATGGTACGAACCACGCCGTCGCCCAGCTGCTGCTGAACTTCCAGGGTGGTTTCGGCCGCGCTCACTACTTTCAGCGCGTTGTAGATGCTCGGTACGCTGTCGCGTGGAAATTCCACGTCGATAACGGCGCCGATGATTTGAACGATACGTCCGCTACTCATAGCTGGATCCTCTGAATATTTGAACCGTTAAACCGCGGCAGCGCCGCCGACGATTTCCGAGATCTCTTGGGTGATCGCAGCCTGACGCGCCTTGTTGTAGACCAGCTGCAAATCGCTGATCAAATCACCGGCGTTGTCGGTAGCGTTCTTCATCGCGATCATCCGCGCAGCTTGTTCAGCCGCGTTGTTCTCGACCACCGCCTGGTAGACCTGCGACTCCACGTAACGGACCATCAAGCCGTCAAGCAGCTCTTTGGCGTCCGGTTCGTACAGATAATCCCAGTGGTGCTTGAGTTCTTGATCCGGGGTTGCCACCAGTGGAATCAACTGCTCCACGGTAGGCGATTGCGTCATGGTGTTGATGAACTTGTTGGACACCACGGACAGGCGATCAATACGGCCGTCCAGGTAGGCATCCAGCATCACCTTGACGCTGCCGATCAGATCATTGATCGACGGCTCTTCACCCAGGTGGCTGATAGCTGCAACGACGTTACCGCCGAAGTTGCGGAAGAAAGCCGCACCTTTGCTACCAACTACACACAGATCAATCTCGACGCCGTTTTCGCGGTTTACCGCCATGTCCTTGACCAGGGCCTTGAACAGGTTGGTGTTCAAGCCACCACACAGACCACGGTCACTGCTCACCACAACGTAACCGACGCGCTTTACTTCACGGTCGATCATGAATGGGTGGCGATATTCCGGGTTGGCGTTGGCCAGATGGCCAATAACCTGGCGGATGCGCTCCGCGTAAGGACGGCTAGCAGCCATGCGCATTTGTGCCTTGCGCATTTTGCTGACCGCCACTTTTTCCATGGCGCTGGTAATCTTTTGCGTGCTTTTGATGCTCGCAATCTTACTGCGAATCTCTTTTGCGCCTGCCATGTAACACCTATCAGGTTAGCAAGCGGGAGCCTTGCGGCTCCCGCTGCGGCTTACCAGGTTTGGGTGGCCTTGAACTTCTCGATACCGGCTTTCATGCCAGCGTCGATTTCGTCATTGAAGTCACCCTTCACGTTGATCTTCGCCATCAATTCGGCGTGATCGCGGTTGAAGAAAGCAATCAGCGCTTGTTCAAAGCTGCCGATCTTGGCGATTTCGACGTCAGTCAGGAACCCACGCTCAGCGGCATACAGCGACAGCGCCATGTCAGCGATCGACATTGGTGCGTATTGCTTCTGCTTCATCAGCTCGGTAACGCGCTGACCATGCTCAAGTTGCTTACGGGTCGCTTCGTCCAGGTCAGAAGCGAACTGGGCGAATGCCGCCAGTTCACGGTACTGAGCCAGAGCGGTACGGATACCACCGGAGAGCTTCTTGATAATCTTGGTCTGAGCGGCACCACCCACACGGGATACCGAAACACCGGCGTTCACTGCAGGACGGATCCCGGAGTTGAACATGGCCGATTCCAGGAAGATCTGACCGTCGGTGATGGAAATCACGTTGGTCGGAACGAACGCGGAAACGTCGCCAGCCTGGGTTTCGATGATCGGCAGTGCGGTCAGGGAACCGGTTTTGCCGGTCACTGCGCCGTTGGTGAACTTCTCTACGTACTCTTCCGAAACGCGGGATGCGCGCTCCAGCAGACGGGAGTGGAGATAGAACACGTCGCCTGGGTAAGCTTCACGGCCTGGTGGACGGCGCAGCAGCAGGGAAATCTGGCGGTAAGCCACTGCTTGCTTGGACAGATCGTCATAAACGATCAGCGCGTCTTCACCGCGGTCGCGGAAGAATTCACCCATGGTGCAACCGGAGTACGGAGCCAGGAACTGCAGTGCTGCAGATTCCGAAGCGCTCGCCGCCACGACGATGGTGTTAGCCAGTGCGCCGTTTTCTTCCAGCTTGCGAACCACGTTGGCGATGGTCGATTGCTTCTGACCGATGGCTACGTAGACACAGAAAATGCCGCTGTCTTTCTGGTTGATGATCGCGTCGATCGCCAGAGCGGTTTTACCGATCTGACGGTCACCGATGATCAGCTCACGCTGGCCACGGCCGACAGGGATCATGGCATCGACAGCCTTGTAGCCAGTCTGTACAGGCTGGTCTACCGACTTACGCCAGATCACGCCTGGAGCAACTTTCTCGACCGCATCGGTCTCGGTGTTGTTCAGCGGACCTTTGCCGTCAACTGGGTTACCCAGTGCGTCGACTACGCGACCCAGCAGTTCCTTACCAACCGGAACTTCGAGGATGCGGCCGGTGCACTTGGCGCTCATGCCTTCAGCCAGAGACTGGTAGGAGCCCAATACAACGGCACCTACAGAGTCTTGCTCAAGGTTGAGAGCCATACCGAAGACGCCGCCCGGAAACTCGATCATCTCGCCGTACATGACGTCGGCCAGACCGTGAATCCGCACGATACCGTCAGATACGCTGACGACAGTGCCTTCGTTACGGGCTTGAGAGGTCACATCGAGCTTATCGATGCGGCCCTTGATAATTTCACTTATTTCGGAAGGATTGAGTTGCTGCATTGCTCTGCTGCCCCTTCAAACTCAAGATTTCAATGCTTCGGCAAGGTTCGCGAGTTTGCCGCGAACCGAGCCATCGATAACCAGGTCGCCGGCGCGGATGACAATGCCCCCAATCAGGGATTTGTCTTCCTCGACTTGCAGGCGCACTTCCCGGTTGAGTCGTGCACTGAGAACCTTGGCGAGTTTGTCTTGCTGTTCTTGGTTCAATGCAAAAGCACTGGTCACTTCAACGTCTACCGACTTCTCTTGTTCAGCCTTGTACAGGTCGAACAGAGCGGATATCTCCGGCAAAAGCGGGAGACGGTCGTTTTCGGCAACGACGTTAATGAAGTTCTGTGCCTTGGCATCAAACTTGTCGCCGCACACGTCAATAAACGTGGCGGCCTTGTTTGCGCTCGTCAGTCGCGGGGCCTTGAGCACGCGCTGCATGGTGTCGTCTTGCGACACTGCTGCAGCCAGGCCGAGCATGGCTGACCAAGAGGCCAGTTGCTGGTGGGCCTGGGCGTGCTCGAAGGCTGCCTTAGCGTAAGGTCGGGCCAACGTGGTCAATTCTGCCATGATCGCCCTCGCTTAAATTTCAGCAGCCAGTTTGTTTACCAGCTCCGCGTGCGCGTTTTGATCGATTGTGGCACCCAGGATCTTCTCGGCGCCGCCGACAGCCAGTGCACCCAGTTGGGCACGCAGCGCGTCTTTGACACTGTTCAGTTCCTGCTCGATCTCGGCCTGAGCCTGTACCTTCACACGGTCAGCGTCGATACGGGCTTTTTCAACAGCCTCGTCAACGATCTGATTACCGCGTTTCTTGGCTTGCTCAATGATTTCAGCTGCCTGAGCTTTCGCTTCGCGCAGTTGCTGACCCACTTTCTCATGGGCCAACTCCAGGTCGCGAGCTGCTCGGCTGGCAGCGTCCAGTCCATCCGCGATCTTCTTCTGACGTTCGTGCAAAGCCGCGATGACCGGAGGCCACACGAACTTCATGCAAAACAGTACAAAAATGAAGAACGCAACGGACTGGCCAATCAGGGTTGCATTAATGTTCACGCCAACACCTCGCTCGTTCGTTGCACATCACACCAATCAACTCGAAGGTTCGAGTGATTAGCCAGCGAGTTGACCAACGAATGGGTTCGCGAAGGTGAAGAACAAAGCGATACCAACACCGATCATGGTTACGGCGTCGAGCAGACCGGCAACGATGAACATTTTGACTTGCAGCATTGGAACCATTTCTGGCTGACGCGCTGCGCCTTCCAGGAACTTGCCGCCCAACAGGCCGAAACCAATTGCGGTACCCAGTGCGCCCAGGCCGATCAACAGTGCAACAGCGATAGCGGTTAGACCAACTACAGTTTCCATCTTTCCTCCCGACTTTTACGTCGTATGGTTTAGGTTTTTTAGATTTTAAAGCGGTAAAACAAATCGTTTCATAGCCCTGTTCGGGCACCCACCCGTTTTACCGGGTGGGACATCAGACTAGTCGAGACTGGTCTTAATGGTTCTCTTCGTGCGCCATCGACAGGTAGACGATGGTCAGCATCATGAAGATAAACGCCTGCAGGGTGATGATCAGGATGTGGAACACAGCCCACGCCCACTGCAGAACTACGCCCAGGCCGCTAAGCCAGAGCAGACCGCTGCCGAACATCACAGCAATCAGAATGAAGACCAGCTCGCCGGCGTACATGTTGCCGAACAGACGCAGTGCCAGAGAGATTGGCTTGGCCACCAGCGTCACGAACTCAAGCAGGAAGTTCACCGGAATCAGCAGGGCTTGAACGAAGATGTTCTTGCTGCCGAACGGGTGCAGGGTCAGTTCGCCAATGAAACCGCTGATGCCCTTGACCTTGATGCTGTAGAAAATGATCAACGCGAATACCGACAGGGACATACCCAGGGTCGCATTCGGGTCAGTGGTAGGAACGGCACGGAAGACCAGATGCGGGTCGCCGGTAATGATGGCAGCCAGCTTCGGAATCCAGTCAACCGGTACCAGGTCGACGGCGTTCATCAGAAACACCCAGACAAAAATCGTCAGGGCCAATGGCGCGATCAATGGATTACGGCCGTGGAAAGTATCTTTCACGCTGCCGTCGACGAACTCGATCAGAACCTCGACGAAGTTCTGCAGGCCGCCAGGCTGACCGGAAGTCGCCTTCTTTGCCGCCATGCGGAAAAGAAGAACGAAAATCAGACCCAACGCGACCGACCAGCCGAGCGTATCGACGTGGAAAGCCCAGAAGCCCATTTCTTTGGCTTCTGCTGCGGTGTGGGCAAAACCCCACCCGCCAGTTGGATGCTGACCGAAGGTCAGGTTCTGCAAGTGGTGCTGGATATAGCCCGAAGCGGTTGTCTCTGCCATGGTTGCCTCAAACGCCCTAAGGTCTCGAAAGTCTTGTTCTCATTAGCAGGGGAGCGAACCAGCTAACCAGTTGGGTCAGCACGAAGACGCCGAATACTGCTAACGGCGCCAATGGCTTCACACCTGCGAACGTCAATGCAAACAGCACTGCCGTCAAAATCAGTTTGCCCGCCTCGCCGGCATAAAAAGACCGGACGATGGCTTGAGCTGCTCGGGCGCCGGAAAACCGAAATGCCCGGTGAGCGAAATAAATATTGGGAAGCAAGGCTATCAGGCCTCCGCAGAGCCCCGAGTACCCGGCAACGACTCCATGCCATTGCCAGAGCGCCAAAGCGGCAATCAGCAAAACGACAAATTGAGCCATTAACACCGGAAAAACTGCCAGGCGATGGAACGGCAAGCGGTCTGGCGTGCGGTTTTCCATCTCTTTTGCTCCCCAATGGTCGGCTGCCAGAATTCAATAACTTGGCATAATTTGTGCCGACAAAATGCGCGCAGAGTATAGGGGCGGTTCTGCCCCTATTCAACTGTCAGGTAGTGATTTCCGACTTCACGCTACATGAGGAATTGTTTCAGCGGATGTGTGCGAGCACACCTTGAAGCTCATCAAGAGAGTTGTAGCCGATCACCAGCTGCCCCTTACCCTTCTTTCCGTGGCGGATCTGCACCGCAGAGCCTAGGCGCTCGGCCAGACGCTGCTCGAGTCGGGTGATATCCGGGTCCGGTTTTGCCGGTTCCACAGGCTCCGGTTTGCCACTCAACCACTGGCGAACCAGTGCTTCAGTCTGGCGCACAGTCAGCCCCCGTGCGACAACGTGTCGCGCCCCTTCAACTTGTTGATTTTCCGGCAAACCGAGCAAGGCACGGGCATGACCCATTTCCAGGTCGCCGTGAGACAGCATGGTCTTGATGACTTCCGGCAGCGCAATCAGACGCAACAGATTGGCCACGGTGACGCGGGACTTACCCACAGCCTCGGCAACTTGTTGCTGAGTCAGCTGGAATTCCTGCTGCAAACGCTGCAAGGCCACCGCTTCTTCGATCGGATTGAGGTCTTCACGCTGGATGTTCTCGATCAGCGCCATGGCGATGGCAGTTTCATCCGGCACATCGCGAACCATTGCCGGGATGGTTTCCTGGCCAGCCTGCTGGCTGGCACGCCAGCGGCGTTCGCCGGCGATGATTTCGAAGCGCCCGCTGCCGATCGGGCGCACCACGATCGGCTGCATCACGCCCTGGGCCCTGATCGACTGCGCCAGCTCTTCCAGCGCCTGAGGATCCATGTCCCGACGCGGCTGGTACTTGCCACGCTGGATCAGGTCCAGGGGCAGGTGCTGCAGCTCACGCTGATCGGCTTGTACCGCTTGCTCTTCCAGCGAGCTGACAGTCGGACCACTCAGCAGTGCATCCAGTCCACGTCCGAGACCTCGTTTCTTGACGGCCATGGGGATTCCTTAAGTTGCCTGAGCAGCGGCGATGCGTGAGTTTTTGCGCTGACGGCGAACCATCTCGCCAGCCAATGCCAGATAAGCAATCGCGCCCCGCGATGATTTGTCGTACGCCAGCGCCGGCATGCCATAGCTTGGCGCTTCGGCCAAGCGGATGTTGCGTGGAATGACGGTGTCGTAGAGCTGATCGCCGAAGTGTTCCTTGAGCTGCGCCGATACGTCGTTCATCAGGCTCAGGCGCGGGTCGTACATGGTTCGCAACAGGCCTTCGACTTTCAGGTTCGGGTTCAGCAGTTCGGCAATGCGCTTGATGTTATCCACAAGGTCGCTCAACCCTTCAAGCGCGAAGTACTCGCACTGCATGGGGATAATCACCCCGTCGGCGGCAACCAGCGCATTGAGCGTCAACATCGACAGCGACGGCGGGCAGTCGATCAAAATGTAATCGTAGTTTTCACGGATCGGCGCCAACGCACTGCGCAGACGACTTTCCTTCATCTGCATTTCCAGCAGAACGACTTCGGCCGCGGTCAGGTCGCGGTTGGCCGGCAGCAATTGATAACCGCCATGCTCGGAATAGTGCATGGCCTGGGCCAGATCGCATTCGCCGATCAGCAGGTCGTAGACCGAGTTTTCCAGGCCGTGTTTATCCACACCGCTACCCATGGTGGCGTTGCCCTGTGGATCGAGATCGATCAACAGCACCCGACGCTTGGTAGCGACCAGGGAAGCTGCGAGGTTGATGCAGGTGGTGGTCTTGCCCACACCGCCCTTTTGGTTCGCTATCGCGAATACCTTAGCCATTCTTGCTTGTGTTCCCAATCATGCCGTGCGGCGCAGTATCAGCAGATGGCGTTGGCCTTGGCAACCGGGTACGGCCAGGGCGTGTTCGCTATCGAGGTGGAAGTCTGCCGGCAATGCTACCAGCTCATCAGCGGGATGAACGCCCTTCATTGCCAGCCAACGTGTTTCGGCGTCGCCCAAATGGCGAGTCCAGTTGCTGAAGTTCTCCATGCTGCTGAACGCCCGGGAAATGATCCCGTTGAATGGCAGTTCAGGTTGGAAGGCTTCGACGCGACTGTGGATAACTTGCAGGTTATCCAGTTTGAGTTCGAGTTTGACCTGGGTCAGGAAGCGGGTTTTCTTGCCGTTGCTGTCCAGGCAGGTCACTTGCGACTCGGGAAACAGGATCGCCAGGGGAATCCCTGGCATGCCGCCGCCACTGCCCACATCCAGCCAACGGCCGTTTTCGATGAAGGACATAACGCTCAGGCTGTCGAGCAAATGCCGTGAAACCATTTCGTCCGGATCACGCACGGCCGTGAGGTTGTAGGCCTTGTTCCATTTTATCAACAGGGCCAGATAACCCAGCAGCTGTGCATGCTGGGCTTCCGTCAGGTTGACACCGAGCTGGCGAGCACCTGTGGATAACTCTTCGGCGTGTTGCGAGGTGACCAACGAACTCAAGCGCTTTGCTCCAACTGACGGCCCGCGCCGCGTTTTTTCAAATGAATCATCAACAGCGAAATCGCTGCCGGGGTCACCCCCGGAATACGCGACGCCTGGCCCAGGGTCTCTGGACGGGTCACGCCGAGCTTGCTCTGGATCTCTTTCGAGAGCCCGGAGATGTTCGTGTAATCGATATCCACAGGCAGTTTGGTGTCTTCGCTGGCTCGCAGACGCGCGATTTCATCCTGTTGACGATCGATGTAACCGGCATATTTGGTCTTGATTTCGACCTGTTCGGCGACCTGTGGATCTTCTGCGCCCCCACCGGTCACAGCGATCAGACCAGCGTAGTCGATTTCCGGACGGCTCAGCAGGTTGAGCAAATTGTATTCGTGGGTTAGCGGCGTACCGAATTTCTCGGAAATCGCATCGCCCTGCTCCGTGCCCGGGCGAACCCAAGTACTTTTCAGGCGTTGCTCTTCCAGATCGATGCTTTCGCGTTTTTTGCAGAACGCGGCCCAACGCACGTCATCCACCAGACCCAACTCGCGACCTTTTTCGGTCAAGCGCAGGTCGGCGTTGTCTTCGCGAAGGATCAAACGGTATTCGGCGCGGGACGTGAACATCCGATACGGTTCCTGGGTTCCCAGGGTAATCAGGTCATCGACCAAAACGCCGATATACGCTTCGTCACGACGCGGGCACCAGGCATCTTTGCCTTGGGCGCGCAGTGCGGCGTTGGCTCCGGCCAGCAAACCCTGGGCGCCGGCTTCTTCGTAACCGGTGGTGCCATTGATTTGCCCGGCGAAGAACAGACCGCCGATCACTTTGGTTTCCAGGCTGTACTTCAGGTCACGCGGGTCGAAGTAGTCGTACTCGATGGCGTAGCCCGGACGAACGATGTGCGCGTTTTCCATGCCACGGATCGATTGCACGATCTGCAATTGCACATCGAACGGCAAGGATGTGGATATCCCATTCGGGTACAGCTCGTGGGTGGTCAGACCTTCCGGCTCGATGAAGACCTGGTGGCTTTCCTTGTCGGCAAAGCGGTGGATCTTGTCTTCGATCGATGGGCAATAACGCGGGCCGATGCCTTCGATCACGCCGGAATACATCGGCGAACGATCAAGGTTCGAAGCAATGATTTCGTGAGTACGGGCGTTAGTGTGGGTAATCCAGCAGCTGACCTGTTTCGGATGCTGCTCTTTGGAACCCATGAACGACATCACCGGAATCGGTGTATCCCCCGCTTGCTCGGTCATCACCGAGAAATCCACAGAGCGACCGTCAATACGCGGCGGCGTACCGGTTTTCAGGCGACCGACACGCAATGGCAGTTCACGCAGACGATGAGCGAGGGCAATCGACGGCGGATCACCGGCGCGACCGCCGGAATAATTCTGCATGCCGATGTGGATAAGTCCACCGAGGAAGGTGCCGGTGGTCAACACCACGGAATCTGCGAAGAAACGCAGGCCCATTTGGGTGACAACACCGCGCACTTGTTCCTGCTCGACGATCAGGTCGTCAGCAGCCTGTTGAAATATCCACAGGTTCGGCTGGTTTTCCAAAGCTTCGCGGACAGCGGCCTTGTACAGAACTCGATCTGCCTGAGCGCGGGTTGCACGCACGGCTGGGCCTTTGCGGCTGTTCAATACGCGAAACTGAATACCGCCTTTATCGGTAGCCATGGCCATCGCGCCGCCCAGGGCATCGATTTCTTTAACGAGATGGCTTTTGCCGATCCCGCCAATGGCTGGGTTGCAACTCATGGCACCGAGGGTTTCCACGTTATGCGTCAGCAACAGGGTTTTTGCCCCCATACGTGCTGACGCCAGTGCTGCCTCGGTACCGGCATGACCGCCGCCGATGACGATCACTTCAAAACGGGAAGGGAAATCCACCACGCACCTCGTGCCTGCTTCAGTCAGGTAATCCGGAAATAGTTTGAGCTCAGGTTTTTGGACCTGGTCGGCAAGTATAGGGACTTCGCCCTTCCTAAAGAACCCTTTGCACAAAATTTAACCAGCTGTGGAGAAGTCGGGGTTATAGAAATTAAAAAGAGAGAAATTTATTAAATCTTTGTTTTTATGTTTATTTCTACTGAGCCACCTTTCTGTGGATAGATTGCTACAGCCCTTTATTTTCAATATGTACAGCGATTCAAAACCCTGTGGTCATGTACCAAGGAGGCCCTTGGATAACCGGTGTAAGCCTGTGGATGAAAGGGGTTGTTATCCACAGAGGTGGTTATCTTCAGTTTTGAGGCCCTGTTATCAACTGCCCTTAGCGGCACTTATTCACAGGGCTTAATCCACAGAAAAGCCGCCGAATGAGCAAATCCCGGGCAAGGGGAATCCGCTCAAGCGAAGAATCTGCTTCGGCACTGGGAAAAAATTTCAGAAAGGAGAGAACAGACAGGCCCGAATGGCCTGTCTGTGAACTGCGGAAGGGACTATTTACCGATACAGAAGCTGGAAAAGATCCTTCCCAGCAGATCATCGGAGCTGAATGCGCCGGTGATTTCGCCCAAAGACTGCTGCGCCTGCCGCAAATCTTCGGCCAACAGTTCACCAGCACCCGCTAACGTCAGCTGCGCACGGCCATGCTCAAGGGACGCACTCGCATGACGCAGTGCCTCCAGGTGACGCCTGCGAGCACTGAAGCTGCTTTCGGAGGTTTGCTCGTAACCCATGCAGGCCTTGAGGTGTTCGCGTAACAGTTCCAGTCCCATGCCAGCGGATTTGGCACTGAGACTGATTGTGACATGGCCATCGCCACTGACCTCCAGGGCAATCGCTTCCCCCGTCAGGTCAGCCTTGTTGCGGATAAGGGTAACTTTTGCCGGGTCCGGGCGGGTTTCGAGGAATTCAGGCCACAAGGCAAAGGGATCAAGGGCCTCGGGAGCTGTGGCATCGACCACCAGCAAGACCCGATCTGCCTCGCCGATAGCTTTCAATGCCCGTTCGACGCCAATTTTTTCCACCTGATCATCGGTGTCGCGCAAGCCGGCAGTGTCGACCACGTGCAACGGCATGCCATCAATGTGGATATGTTCGCGAAGAATATCCCGGGTCGTGCCGGCAATCTCGGTCACGATCGCGGCTTCGCGTCCGGCCAAGGCATTCAGAAGGCTGGACTTGCCGGCATTCGGCCGGCCGGCGATCACCACGGTCATGCCGTCACGCAGCAAGGCCCCCTGCCCGGCTTCACGCAGCACTGTGGATAATTCGTCGCGCACTTTGTCGAGCATGCTCAGGACATGACCATCGGCGAGGAAGTCGATTTCTTCTTCGGGGAAGTCGATGGCTGCTTCGACGTAAATACGCAGGCCTATCAGTTGCTCGGTGAGGTTATGCACACGCTGGGAAAACGCCCCCTGCAACGAACGCAGGGCATTTCGTGCCGCCTGTGCAGAACTTGCCTCGATCAAGTCGGCAATGGCTTCGGCCTGAGCCAGATCGAGCTTGTCGTTGAGGAAGGCACGCTCGCTGAATTCACCCGGCCGGGCCAGACGACAGCCAAGTTCCAGGCAACGCTTGAGCAGCATATCCAGAACGATCGGCCCGCCGTGGCCCTGCAGTTCAAGCACATCTTCGCCGGTGAACGAGTTCGGTCCAGGGAAATAAAGCGCGATGCCTTCGTCCAGCACCTCTTCGTTTGCACTGAGGAATGGGCCGTAATGGGCAAACCGCGGTTTCAATTCACGGCCGCTGATGGCTTTGGCCGCCAGACTCGCCAGCGGCCCGGAAATACGGACGATGCCCACCCCGCCGCGACCTTGAGCGGTGGCGACGGCAGCGATGGTTTCACGAGGAACGCTCATAAACCGGTATCCAGACAAAAGTGACAGATAGCAAAACGCCCCACTAGGGGGCGTTTTGAGTGGTTATCCACAGAGTAAGTTACGCCTCGGCTTTTTTGGTAGCCGCTTCGATCTTACGCGTGATGTACCACTGTTGGGCGATGGACAGGCAGTTGTTCACAACCCAGTACAGCACCAGACCCGCCGGGAACCACAGGAAGAAGAAGGTGAAGATGATTGGCATCATTTTCATGACCTTCGCCTGCATCGGATCCGGAGGAGTCGGGTTCAACTGCTGCTGGATGAACATGGTTGCACCCATGATGATCGGCAGAATGAAGAACGGATCCTTGATCGACAGGTCAGTAATCCACAGCATGAACGGCGCTTGGCGCATTTCCACGCTTTCCAGCAGAACCCAGTACAGCGAAAGGAAAACCGGCATCTGCACCAGGATTGGCAAGCAGCCACCCAGCGGATTGATCTTCTCTTTCTTGTACAGCTCCATCATGGCTTGCGACATTTTCTGCCGGTCGTCGCCATGTTGCTCTTTCAGCGCGGCCAGTTTCGGTGCCACTGCACGCATGCGCGCCATGGATTTGTAGCTGGCTGCCGACAGAGGGAAGAAAATCCCCTTGATCAGCATGGTCAGGAAGATGATCGACCAGCCCCAGTTACCGACCAGCGCGTGGATATGTTGCAGCAACCAGAAGATTGGCTGGGCAATGAACCACAGAATGCCGTAGTCGACGGTCAGTTCCAGACCTGGGGACAACTCTTTCAGGACAGCCTGGCTTTTCGGACCTGCGTACAGAACGGCACTGGTTTCGGCTTTTGCACCTGGCGCGACAGTCATTGCCGGGGCGGTGTAGCCGATGATGTAGTTGCCTTTGCTGTCTTTACGGGTCTGGACGATGTTGTTTTCGCCCTTGACCGGAATCCACGCAGTCACGAAGTAGTGCTGCAACCAGGCAACCCAACCACCGGTGACGGTTTCTTTCAGCTGAGCCTTGTCCATGTCGCTCATCGACACTTTCTTGTACGGCTCGTTACTTGTCCACAGGGCGGCACCCAGGTAAGTCGCGGTGCCGGTGGCGGTGCTGGAAGAAGGATCGGAGCTGGCATCACGCTTCAATTGCGCGAACATTGCACCGGACCAGGGCTGAGCGCTCTGGTTGTCGATCAGGTAGGAAACGGTTACGTCATACAGGCCACGTTTCAGCGTGAAACGCTTGATGTAGTTGACACCGTCCTTGCTGAACTTCAGGTCAACAACCAATTGGTCTTGACCGTCAGCCAGTTGATAAATCTTCTTCTCGGAGGAGTAAACCGGACGACCGGCAGGACTTGCATCCGGACCGTTGGTGCCGATCAGGCCACTCTGAGCCAGATAAGTCCGCTCGTTGCCGTTATCAAACAGCTGGAATGGAATTTCCGGATGATCCTGACGACGTGGATACAGTGGCAACGTCAACTGGGCAACATCGCCACCTTGTGGGTCGATTGCCAGGTTGAGCACATCCGTTTTGATCTGGATGAGGTCTTTGCTTGCAGCTACTGGTGTTTCAGCAGGTGCAGTTGCACTGGTATCGCTTGTGGCGCGTGGGATGTCGTCACTGACAGAAGCATTATTGCCAGTCGCCGTATCCGGTAGGCCCGGTGCGGTAGTACTGGAAGCAACATTCTGAGTCGGCAGGGCAGCCTGACCATAGTCCTGGTTCCATTTAAGGACCATAACGTAGGACACGATTGCCAGGGCGACGATCAGGATCGTGCGTTTGATATCCATGATTACTCGGCCATCGAAGAAGAACGGGAGGTAGGGATAGATGGAACCGGGTCATAACCACCGGGATTCCACGGATGACAGCGACCTAAACGACGAAAGGTCAGCCAGCCACCGCGCAGAAGGCCATGATTTTCTATGGCTTCATACGCGTAGCAGGAACAACTGGGGTAGAAACGACAGTGACTGGCCATCAGGGGACTGATGGCATAGCGATAAAACTGGATCGGAACGAGTGCCAGTTTACGCATCGGTACTGTCTACCCCTACAGTTTCGGTTTTGACTGCTGGTACCGGCTTGCTGCGTGCCAGACGTTTCCAGAGTTTGTCGAAATGCTGAATCAATTCGGGGCTTTCTACGTCACCCAAACCTTTGCGCGCGACGATAACGATGTCCCAACCGACCAGTAAATCCTGGTTCAGGCGAAACGATTCGCGCATCAGACGTTTGAGGCGATTGCGCTCGACGGAGAGCTTTACGCTCTTTTTCCCGATAACCAGCCCGAGACGGGGGTGATCAAGATCGTTATTGCGCGCAAGGAGCAGGAGATTTTTCCCCGGAACCTTGCCGGTAGGGGAGTCAAAGACTGCCTTGAAATGCCGGGGGGTAAGCAGACGCTTTTCCCGACTGAAGTCCTGACTCACCTCCAGTGCCGGCTTATCAAACTGCCAGACGCGCACGACCTTTGGCGCGGCGACGCGACAGAACGGCACGACCGTTCTTGGTAGCCATGCGAGCACGGAAACCGTGGGTACGAGCGCGTTTGATAGTGCTTGGTTGGAAAGTACGTTTCATTGTCGTGTTACCTGGTTCGTCCACAACGGGCCGGAATGGCCCCCGTTTTAAGAGACCGGGGATTCTAGAGAAAGCAAGCCTCTAGGTCAATTTCCAACCAGCGTTTCCTTATAAATAGATCTCCAGACGATTTACCCGGCGAAGGTCGTTCGCCAGATATAGAAATAAAGAAGGGAATTATTTAAAGCTTTTCTGTAAAGCTTATAAAAGCTAGAGGCACGTTCATCTGTGGATAACTGTCTTTAGCCCTTCTAAACCGTGATGTACAGAGAATGACAACTACGGTGGAAAACGGTGGTCAGCCTGTGCTGCGCTATCGGATAAGCTGTGTGTGGAAAGGCCAGTTATCCACAGGCAGGTTATCCACCGAGTTTCGCCCCCACTTGTCCAGTGCCCTCATGGGCGGTTATCCACAGAGCTTATGCACATACCGTTGGTCTTCTTTTCAAAGGTTAACGCATTGATAAATCATGTCCTGTGCGCAACCTGCATGTGGATAAGTGGACGACTGGTCGCTACAATGACCGCTTGTTTTTGCCTCACCGGCTTTCAACTTAGGGGATATCCGTGTCAGTGGAACTTTGGCAGCAGTGCGTAGACCTTTTGCGCGATGAGCTGCCTGCCCAACAATTCAACACTTGGATCCGTCCACTACAGGTCGAAGCCGAAGGCGACGAGCTGCGTGTCTACGCGCCGAATCGTTTTGTTCTCGATTGGGTCAATGAAAAGTACCTGGGGCGCGTCCTTGAACTGCTCGATGAGCATGGCAATGGCCTGGCGCCGGCGCTCTCCTTATTAATAGGCAGCAAACGCAGTTCGGCACCGCGTGCGGCACCTAATGCTCCATTGGCCGCCGCGGCGTCTCAGGCTCAGGCCGCTCAAGCGCCTGTCAGCGCTCCGGCGCCAGCCCCGGCAGCTGCATCGACCAAACGTGCGACACAAAAAGTAGCTGAGGTCAGTGAAGAGCCGTCTCGCGACAGCTTCGATCCAATGGCAGGCGCCAGTTCGCAACAAGCCCCGGTTCGCTCCGAACAGCGGACGGTGCAGGTGGAAGGCGCGCTCAAGCACACCAGTTACCTGAACCGCACCTTTACCTTCGAGAACTTCGTCGAAGGCAAGTCCAACCAACTGGCCCGGGCTGCGGCCTGGCAGGTGGCGGACAACCCCAAGCACGGCTATAACCCGCTCTTCCTTTATGGCGGGGTCGGCTTGGGTAAAACCCACTTGATGCACGCTGTGGGTAACCACCTGTTAAAGAAGAATCCGAATGCCAAGGTTGTGTACCTGCATTCCGAGCGTTTCGTCGCGGACATGGTCAAGGCCTTGCAGCTGAATGCGATCAACGAGTTCAAGCGCTTCTACCGCTCGGTGGATGCGTTGCTGATCGATGACATTCAGTTCTTCGCCCGCAAGGAACGTTCCCAGGAAGAGTTTTTCCACACCTTCAACGCCCTGCTTGAAGGTGGCCAGCAGGTCATTCTTACCAGTGACCGCTATCCGAAAGAAATCGAAGGCCTTGAAGAACGCCTGAAGTCACGTTTCGGCTGGGGCCTGACGGTTGCCGTCGAGCCGCCGGAGCTGGAAACCCGCGTGGCGATCCTGATGAAAAAGGCCGACCAGGCCAAAGTCGATCTGCCACACGACGCGGCGTTCTTCATTGCCCAGCGTATTCGCTCCAACGTCCGCGAACTGGAAGGCGCGCTCAAACGCGTGATCGCCCACTCGCACTTCATGGGCCGCGATATCACCATCGAGCTGATTCGCGAATCCCTGAAAGACTTGTTGGCGCTGCAAGACAAACTGGTGTCTGTGGATAACATTCAGCGCACCGTCGCCGAGTATTACAAGATCAAGATCTCCGACTTGCTGTCCAAGCGTCGTTCACGCTCGGTAGCACGTCCGCGTCAGGTCGCCATGGCGTTGTCCAAGGAATTGACCAACCACAGCCTGCCGGAAATCGGCGATGTGTTTGGCGGCCGCGATCACACGACTGTTTTGCACGCCTGCCGCAAGATCAACGAGCTTAAGGAATCCGACGCGGACATCCGCGAGGACTATAAGAACCTGCTGCGTACACTGACTACTTGATGAACACCAGCGCAGCTTATTAAGGCAAGGGACTAGACCATGCATTTCACCATTCAACGCGAAGCCCTGTTGAAACCCCTGCAACTGGTCGCAGGCGTCGTCGAGCGCCGACAGACCTTGCCGGTGCTCTCCAACGTGCTGCTGGTTGTCGAAGGCCAGCAATTGTCGCTGACCGGTACCGACCTGGAAGTCGAGCTGGTCGGTCGTGTACAACTCGAAGAGCCTGCGGACCCGGGTTCCATCACTGTGCCTGCGCGCAAGCTGATGGACATCTGCAAGAGCTTGCCGAACGATGCGCTGATCGACATCAAGGTCGACGAGCAGAAGCTCGTGGTGAAGGCCGGCCGAAGCCGCTTCACCCTTTCGACCCTGCCAGCCAATGACTTCCCGACGGTGGAAGAAGGCCCAGGCTCGCTGACCTGCAGCCTTGAGCAAAGCAAACTGCGTCGTCTGATTGAACGCACCAGCTTCGCGATGGCGCAGCAGGACGTACGCTACTACCTCAACGGCATGCTGCTGGAAGTCTCGGCCGGGATTATCCGCGCTGTGGCCACCGACGGTCACCGTCTGGCCATGTGTTCGATGCAGGCCGATATCGGTCAGCCGGATCGTCATCAGGTGATCGTGCCACGCAAGGGTATCCTTGAGCTGGCGCGTCTGCTGACTGAACCGGACGGCAATGTCAGCATCGTGCTGGGCCAGCACCACATTCGCGCCACCACCGGCGAGTTCACTTTCACCTCGAAACTGGTCGACGGTAAATTCCCTGACTACGAGCGTGTTCTGCCTAAAGGCGGCGACAAGCTGGTACTCGGCGATCGTCAGGCATTGCGTGAGGCGTTCAGCCGTACCGCGATTCTGTCCAACGAGAAGTACCGTGGCATCCGTCTGCAACTGGCCAATGGTCAGCTGAAGATCCAGGCGAACAACCCGGAGCAGGAAGAAGCGGAAGAAGAAGTGGGCGTTGAGTACAACGGCGGCTCTCTGGAAATCGGCTTCAACGTGAGCTATCTGCTCGACGTACTGGGCGTGATGACCACAGAGCAGGTTCGCTTGATTCTGTCCGACTCCAACAGCAGTGCGCTGGTACAAGAGTCCGACAACGACGACTCGGCTTACGTTGTCATGCCGATGCGTCTGTAAACATGCTCAGCAGAACCTAGATGTCCTTAAGTCGCGTCTCGGTCACCGCGGTGCGTAATCTGCACCCGGTGACCTTCTCCCCTTCCCCCCGAATCAACATTCTTTACGGCGCCAACGGCAGCGGCAAAACCAGTGTTCTGGAAGCCATTCATCTGCTGGGGCTTGCCCGTTCGTTTCGTAGCAGCCGTCTATTACCCGTCATTCAATACGAGCAATTGGCGTGCACGGTGTTTGGCCAGGTCGAACTGGCCGAGGGTGGACACAGCGCGTTGGGGATATCTCGTGACCGGCAGGGTGAGTTCCAGATCCGCATCGATGGGCAGAACGCCCGAAGTGCTGCGCAGCTGGCAGAGATCCTGCCGTTGCAGTTGATCAACCCGGACAGCTTCCGCCTGCTGGAAGGTGCGCCGAAGATTCGCCGACAGTTTCTCGACTGGGGCGTGTTCCACGTGGAACCCCGATTCATGTCCACGTGGCAGCGCTTGCAGAAGGCCTTGCGCCAGAGAAACTCTTGGCTGCGACATGGTACACTTGACGCCGTTTCGCAAGCGGTTTGGGACAGGGAACTGTGCCAGGCCAGCGCTGAAATAGATGAATACCGCCGCGCTTACATCAAAGCCTTGAAACCAGTCTTTGAACAGACCTTGAGCGAGCTGGTTGAGCTTGAGGGCTTAACGCTCAGCTATTACCGAGGTTGGGACAAAGACCGTGAGTTGAGTGCAGTGCTCGCCGGGTCCCTTCAGCGGGATCAGCAAATGGGTCATACCCAAGCCGGACCACAACGCGCTGATTTGCGTCTTAGATTGGGCGCACATAACGCCGCGGACATCTTGTCTCGTGGCCAGCAGAAGTTGGTGGTCTGTGCATTGCGGATCGCCCAAGGGCACTTGGTTAGCCAGGCCCGTCGCGGCCAGTGTATTTATCTGGTGGATGACCTGCCGTCCGAACTGGACGAGCACCACCGTCGCGCGCTTTGCCGCTTGCTGGAAGACTTACGCTGCCAGGTCTTTATCACCTGTGTAGATCACGAATTATTGAGGGAAGGCTGGCAGACGGAAACGCCAGTCGCTCTGTTCCACGTGGAACAGGGCCGTATCACCCAGACCCACGACCATCGGGAGTGAAGGCATTGAGCGAAGAAAATACGTACGACTCAACGAGCATTAAAGTGCTGAAAGGCCTGGATGCCGTACGCAAACGTCCCGGTATGTACATTGGTGACACTGACGATGGCAGTGGTCTGCACCACATGGTGTTCGAGGTGGTCGATAACTCGATCGACGAAGCTTTGGCCGGCCATTGCGATGACATCAGCATCATCATCCACCCGGACGAGTCCATCACCGTTCGCGACAACGGTCGTGGCATCCCGGTAGACGTGCATAAAGAAGAAGGCGTCTCGGCGGCCGAGGTCATCATGACTGTGCTGCACGCCGGCGGTAAGTTCGACGACAACTCCTACAAGGTATCCGGCGGTCTGCACGGTGTAGGTGTGTCGGTGGTGAACGCACTGTCCAAAGAACTGATCCTGACCGTTCGCCGCAGCGGCAAGATCTGGGAACAGACTTACGTCCACGGTGTTCCGCAAGAGCCGATGAAGATCGTTGGCGAAAGCGAAACCACCGGCACCCAGATCCACTTCAAGCCTTCGGCTGAAACCTTCAAGAACATCCACTTCAGCTGGGACATCCTGGCCAAGCGGATTCGTGAACTGTCCTTCCTCAACTCCGGTGTCGGCATCGTCCTCAAGGACGAGCGCAGCGGCAAGGAAGAGTTGTTCAAGTATGAAGGTGGCCTGCGTGCGTTCGTTGAATACCTGAACACCAACAAGACTGCGGTCAACCAGGTGTTCCACTTCAACATCCAGCGTGAAGATGGCATCGGCGTGGAAATCGCCCTGCAGTGGAACGATAGCTTCAACGAGAATCTGTTGTGCTTCACCAACAACATCCCTCAGCGCGATGGCGGTACTCACCTGGTGGGTTTCCGTTCCGCACTGACGCGTAACCTGAACACTTACATCGAAGCTGAAGGTCTGGCGAAGAAGCACAAAGTTGCCACCACCGGTGATGATGCCCGCGAAGGCCTGACAGCGATCATTTCGGTAAAAGTGCCGGATCCGAAGTTCAGCTCCCAGACCAAAGACAAGCTGGTGTCTTCCGAAGTGAAGACCGCGGTCGAACAGGAAATGGGCAAGTACTTCTCTGACTTCCTGCTGGAAAACCCGAACGAAGCCAAACTGGTCGTCGGCAAGATGATCGACGCGGCGCGTGCGCGTGAAGCGGCGCGTAAGGCCCGTGAGATGACCCGCCGTAAAGGCGCGCTGGACATCGCCGGCCTGCCGGGCAAACTGGCTGACTGCCAGGAAAAAGACCCTGCCCTCTCCGAACTGTACCTCGTGGAGGGTGACTCTGCTGGCGGTTCCGCCAAGCAGGGACGCAACCGCCGCACCCAGGCCATCCTGCCGCTCAAGGGCAAGATCCTGAACGTCGAGAAGGCACGCTTCGACAAGATGATCTCTTCGCAAGAAGTGGGCACCTTGATCACCGCGCTGGGCTGCGGCATTGGCCGCGACGAGTACAACATCGACAAGCTGCGTTATCACAACATCATCATCATGACCGATGCTGACGTCGACGGTTCGCACATCCGTACCCTGTTGCTGACCTTCTTCTTCCGTCAGTTGCCGGAGTTGATTGAACGCGGTTATATCTACATCGCTCAGCCGCCGCTGTACAAGGTCAAGAAAGGCAAGCAAGAGCAATACATCAAAGACGACGACGCCATGGAAGAGTACATGACGCAGTCGGCCCTGGAAGACGCGAGCCTGCACCTGAACGAAGAAGCCCCGGGTATCTCCGGCGAAGCCCTCGAGCGTCTGGTGAATGACTTCCGTCTGGTGATGAAGACCCTCAAGCGCCTGTCGCGCCTGTACCCACAGGAACTGACCGAGCACTTCATCTACCTGCCAGCGGTGAGCATGGAGCAACTGTCCGATCATGCAGCGATGCAGGATTGGATGGCTCAGTTCGAAGTTCGCCTGCGCACCGTCGAGAAATCCGGCCTGGTTTACAAAGCCAGCCTGCGTGAAGACCGTGAACGTAACGTCTGGCTGCCAGAGGTCGAGCTGATCTCCCACGGCCTGTCGAACTACATCACCTTCAACCGCGATTTCTTCGGCAGCAACGATTACAAGACGGTCGTGTCGTTGGGCGCTCAATTGAGCACCTTGCTGGACGACGGTGCGTACATCCAGCGTGGCGAGCGCAAGAAGCCGGTCACCGAGTTCAAGGAAGCACTTGAATGGCTGATGGCTGAAAGCACCAAGCGTCATACCATCCAGCGCTACAAAGGTCTGGGCGAAATGAACCCCGATCAGCTGTGGGAAACCACCATGGACCCGAGCCAGCGCCGGATGCTCAAAGTGACCATCGAAGACGCCATTGGCGCAGACCAGATCTTCAACACCCTGATGGGGGATGCGGTCGAACCTCGTCGTGACTTCATCGAAAGTAACGCCTTGGCGGTTTCCAACCTGGACTTCTGATCCGGCAGGACCGCTAAAACGAAAAAGGCCAACGCTTAGCGTTGGCCTTTTTTATTGATCGCCGAAAAGTCGTCACGCGCTAGTGTTGGCCACGCTCTCAAGCCGATACCCATACCCGTAAATCGTCAGCAGTTGCCAACCGCGATCGGCCGTCAGGCCCAGCTTGTTGCGCAGGCGATAAATATGAGTATCCAACGGGCGGGAAGATACTATTTCTTCGTGGGTCCAAAAGCGCTCATACAAGTATTCGCGGGACAAAGGTCGGCCCAGATTGGCGAACAGGCAACGGGCGAGACGGTATTCCCGTTCGGTCATGCTGATGGGGGTGGCGGCGCGGGTGACGGTGAGTTCGGCGTCATCGAATTCGAGGTCATTGAAGGTCAGTATTTCGGTGGCCGCGGCGCGTTGCAGCCCATGCCGACGAAGCACCGCGCTGACCCGAGCCATCAACTCATTGGGACGAAACGGTTTGCTCACGTAATCATCGGCCCCGGCGTTCAACGCCTGGACGATATCGCTTTCGGTATCGCGACTGGTGAGCATGATCGCGGCCGGTGGCACATCCATGTGTTCACGGGTCCAACGCAACAAAGCCAGACCGCTGATATCGGGCAGTTGCCAATCGAGGATCAGCAGATCGAAGGTTTCGCGCCGGAGTTGCCGTCGCAAGTCCTCTCCCCGCTCGAAACAATGCAGCGTCCATGCCTGCTCACCCGTGACGGGGATCTGTCGCAGTGTCTGTTCAACCCGGCGCAGTTCAGCGGGCTCGTCATCCAGTATTGCGACACGCATGCCGAGTAGTTCCTTCATCTCGTTAGTGAAATTCCTACGGGAGTTTAGGCTGATTGATCGAATCTGAACAATTGTGGCGAATTGCTGCGAAGGTCATTTATGCCGGTAAATTCGTTGTCGCTGAGCGGCACAGGGGCATTGGGATGTGCTCCGGCGCAGGGAGCGCCAAGTCACTTTGCAGGCCCGTCGATCGCCGGTTTTCGGCGGTACCCTGCTCAGGGGAAACACACGGAGTGCCTGCTCGGCTCCGACACAGGGATGTGTCATCTCCAATATCCTTGCTCCCATGGCTATCTGCCAGAGCGTCCGCTCAGGTATCGTGCGTCAAATACTTGTGTGCGTTACCCGGCGTGATTTTCATAAGAGCATAAAAGCCAATCCATGAACCCCATGACCTTATTGCTCCCACGCCATTCTGGCGTCTGTCTTTTACTGGTTGCCGGCCTGATGGGATTGCTCTCCCAGAGTGCATCGGCGGCAGTCTCTTTGGCAAAACGCTTGCCTTATATCGATCAAAACCAACAATGTCGTGGTCAACCGCTGCCGGCAACGGTCGAGCATCTGACCGGCGAAGCCTGGAAGCTGGACGCCAAAGGCAAGCAGACGCCGCTGCAGGAAGGTATGTCGATCGACGAGCAGGAAGGCGTCAAAACCTCGCCTTCGGCATTTGTCAGCCTGGCCCTGGGTGATGGTTCGCGGGTAGTGTTGCCCTCCAGTTCCCATATCACCCTGCACCTCAATGAAGAACATTCGATCCCTCAGGTCATTCTTGAGCAGGGCCAGGTTGAGTCGTATGTGATCAAACGTGCCAGCGACCATGATCGCTTTCAGATCGTCACGCCGGTCGGTGTACTGGGCGTGAGGGGGACGCACTTTCGGGTGCGCAACGATGGCGGTGGCGAGGCGCTGCTGGAAGTGTTGAACGGGCAAGTGGCGGTCAATCGTGATGAAAAAACGTCGGATTTCCGCCCTGCCCGGCCCGTTGCCAAACGCCCCAAGGGCGTTGAAGCTGACGAAGTCCAGGTCATGGCCCGCCAGGGTTTGCGTATTCAGAAACAAGGCACGCTGACGCCAATCGACTTGTTACCCGCTCCACGTTTATTAGGTCAGGCCGGTCAGACGGGGAATGTGCCTGTCTGGCAATTGATCATGAAGCCGATCGAAGGAGCTAAGCGTTACCGGGCGCAAGTGGCGACCGACGCAGCCTTTCTGGACATCAAGCAAGAGCAGTTTTCCAGCACACCAGAGGTCAAGTTCCGCGGGCTGAAAGCGTTTTTCTATCATGTTCGCCTGTCGGCCTATGACGCTCAGGGTTTAGAGGGAGAGACCGGGGTGTATGACATTTTCTATTACCCCAGGACCACGCGTGTCCAATAGCGCCCTGGCCGACGACCGATGAAGAGACGACCAAGGAAGGATGACCGCGAGCCGACCCAGGCTCAGCGATTGTTTCAGCGGATGGTCCGCGAGTGGCTGTGGGTCTGTCTGATCCTGTTGCCGCTGACGGCGATGCTGTCCATGAATCAGGGGCTGGCCCTGAGCAATCTGCTGTATGACAACCTGCGTCGGTTGAGTCCGCTGCCGGTGGATCCGCGAATACTCATCGTCACGATCGATGACTACAGCTTGCAGCAGCTTGGCCAATGGCCGTGGTCGCGGGCCATGCACGCGCAACTGCTGGATCGGCTCAGCGCTGCGAACGTTAAAGGCGTTCTATTCGACGTTATTTTCAGCGAACCCGATAGCCATCCCGCCAACGATCAGCTTTTGGTCCAGGCGGTCTGTCGGGCCGGGAATGTTTTCGTGCCGCTGTTGCGCGAAGGCGTCGCACGTTATGGGCAGCCCTTGGGAGAAATTGAACCGGTGGCTGCGCTGAGCCATTGCGCTAAAGGCGTCGGGCACATCAATGCCGAAGCGGACGCCGATGGGATCGTGCGCAGCGTGTATTTAAGCGAAGGCCCGGCGCAAAAAGCACGCCCGCAACTGGCCTGGCTGCTGTACGAAGAATCCCTTACCGATAAGGGAAATGTACCGATGCCTGGTACCCCGGCCCTGCCATCGGCACAAGGCTGGCAGCGAGCCCATGAAATACGGATTCCTTTCATCCATACCGACGTGGGGTTTCCCACGGTGCCCTACGTCAGCGTATTGCGCGGCGAAGTTCCGCCCGAGTTGCTGCGCGATCGCTTGATCCTGATCGGCTCAACCGCTGCAGGCCTGGGCGACCGCTACGTGACACCGCAATCGGCCAGCATCGGCACCACACCGGGCGTTGAGATTCAGGCGAATATCCTCAACGGGCTGCTGCAACAGCGCAACATCGTGGAGCTCGATGAGCGCTTGGCGGCGTTACTGTCGATGATGATTGTCGGGGAGTTGCTGGGCCTGTTGCTGGTGCGTCCGCGTCGCGCCTTATGGCTGACTTTGGGTGCAATGGCGGCAGCTCTGCTGGGCTCGGGTGTACTGTTGAGGCTTGGCTGGTGGTGGTCACCGGCGGCGAGCCTGCTAGGGATGATGCTGGGCTACCTGATCTGGAATTGGCGAAGACTGAACGCGGTGCTCGCCTATTTCGGCTGGGAACTGGCGCGCCTGGATGGCGAGCCAAAAGTCTTTCCCGAACGTCGTCGCACCCAGGCCCCGGCCGGTGATGTGCTGCAAGGGCAAATCGTCGCGCTGGAGCAGGCCATGAGCCGGACCCGTGATACCCGACGTTTCATTGCCGACGGGCTTGAATACCTGCCGGTGGCGACGCTGATCAGCGATCCGCACGGGCGTATTCTGCTGGCCAACCGCAAGGCTCGAGAGGTATTCGGTCGTGGCCTGGTGGGCGAGGACATGCTCGAGCAACTGAGCGACTTGGGTTACCCGGTGCCGTCCAACGGAATGCCATCTGCGTTGTCGACCCTGGAGCCGCTGGAGTTTCGTGACACCCAGGCACGCAGCCTGCGTCTGGACCTGGCACCACTGTTGCCGGCCGAAGGCGACTCTGTAATTGGCTGGCTACTGAGCCTCACTGACTTGAGCGTCGAGCGCGACGCCGAAGAACAGCGAGCCGTGTTGCTGCGCTTTTTGTCCCATGACCTCAGGGCTCCCCATTCGGCGATACTCGCCTTGCTCGACGTCCAGCGGCATCAGGTGCCGGGTGACACTCAAGTGTTCAGCCAGATCGAGTTACAAGTGCGCAAGGCGCTGAACCTGACCGAGGCTTTTGTGCAGTTGGCAAAAGCCGAGTCCGAGGCCTATCAGTTTCAGCCGAGCATGTTCGCGATGTTGTTACTCGATACCTTCGACCAGGCCTCGAGCATCGCTCATCTGAAGAACATTCAGTTGCTGCATGACCTCGACGAAGACGCTGAAGCGCTGGTCCTGGCCGATCAATCGCTACTGACACGGGCTCTGTTCAACCTGTTGGAAAACGCTATCAAGTACAGTCCGGCGGGCTCGCGGATCTCAGTGCGGGTGAGTTGTGCCGAGGGTTGGCTACTGTGCGAGATCGCCGATCAGGGGCGAGGGATTGCTGTCGATGAACTTCCTGAGTTGTTCAGTCAGTATCGGCGTTTTACCTCGGCTCACGGCAGTGACGGCCTGGGGCTGGGTTTGTCCATGGTCAAGGCGGTGGTGGATCGTCATGGCGGGAGGATTTCCTGTCGTAGCGTGGTGGGGCAAGGCTCGACGTTCAGCATCCAGTTACCGCTATTGAGCGAGTAATCCAGACGTTTTCAGCGAGCATAAAAAAACCGGCATATCAGCCGGTTTTTTTACGTCCGAAATAAACTTATGCACCTTTTTCGACGTTTTATTTGCTTAAGAAATATGTATGTAAATCATAAGCTTAAAAACTAAAAACGACGTTTTTCAACAAAACGGTACACAGGTTATCCACAGAATCTCAGACAGCCACTTGATCGGTCGCACTCGGGGCTGCCGGGGCTGCTGGCAGCGAGCCCATCTCGCGCTGCATCTGTTCGTTCCAGGCCTGCACCCGATCATTCAGGTCGGCAATGGCTCGCGGCCCACTGCCCTCGGCGTACATCGGCGCGCCAATGATCACGGTGATCACGCCTTGCTGTTTCGCCCAACCGGTTTTTGGCCAGAACTTGCCGGCATTGTGCGCAATCGGCAGTACCGGTAATGACGCATTGACGGCCAACGCGGTGCCACCGCGGGAAAACTTGCCGATGGTGCCATAGGGAACGCGAGTCCCTTCCGGGAAGATCAGTACCCAGACCTTGTCCTTGAGCAGCTCATCGCCCTTCTTCGCCACATGCTTGAGCGCAGCTTTCGGATTGCCGCGATCGATGGCGATCGGTCGCAGCATCGCCATGGCCCAGCCGAAGAACGGAACGTAGAGCAGTTCGCGCTTGAGCACCTGGCTCAGCGGCTCGAAATACGCCGAGAGAAAGAATGTCTCCCAGGTGCTCTGGTGATTCGACTGAATCACGCAAGGCTGGTCAGGCACATTCTCGGCACCCTTCACTTCGTAACGGATACCCAGAAAGACTTTGCTCAGCCATAAGGCGCAGCGGCACCAGTACACGTTGATAAAACGATAACGCGCCTTGAACGGCAGAAACGGCGCGATAAAAAAGCTCAGGGTGCACCAGAGCAAAGAGCTGGTGCCCAGCAGCAGGTAAAAGAGAAAAGTTCTGATGGCCTGCAGTATCGACATGGCGATATTTACCGTTGCGGGCACTGCCCGCCTATTCAAGCGCACTCCCGATCAGTCCTTGGCCAGGATGTCAGAAGAGCCTTAGTTGTGGATAAGTTCCGCGGCAATCGCCGCCAGATCGTCAAAAATCAAGGTGCCTGCCGGTAGGGTCTTGCCCTGAGTCTTTTCGCCTTTCCCGGTCTTTACCAAAACTGGCTGACAGTCGACGGCTTTGGCGGCTTCCAGGTCACCGAGAGTATCGCCGACGAACCATAGATTCGTCAGCGAAACGTTGTAATGCGCGGCGATGGTTTTCAACATCCCGGGTTTTGGCTTGCGGCAATCGCAGCCATCGTCTGGCCCGTGCGGGCAATAGACAATCAGCCCGACTTCGCCACCCTGCTCCGCCACCAGCTCGCGCAAGCGAGCGTGCATGGCATCCAGGGTGGCGATGTCGTAATAGCCGCGAGCGATGCCCGACTGGTTGGTAGCGACCGCCACCGTCCAGCCGGCCTTGCTCAACTGCGCGATCGCTTCGATCGAACCGGGGAGCGGAATCCACTCCTCCACCGACTTGATATATGCGTCGGAGTCGTAATTGATCACTCCGTCCCGATCGAGAATCAGCAGTTTCAACAGCAACCCCTTAGCCCAGCAGCGAAATGTCGGCGACGCCGAGGAACAAGCCACGCAGACGCGCCAGCAGCGCATAGCGGTTGGCTCGCACCTTGGCATCTTCGGCGTTGACCATCACCGCTTCGAAGAACGCATCCACCGGCTCGCGCAAGGCGGCCAGACGTGCCAGCGATTCGCTGTACTGACGCGCAGCGGCCATTGGCTGAACAGCCTGGTCAGCCTGCTGGATCGCCGAATACAGGGAGAACTCGTTGGCATTGTCGAAGTACTTGGCTTCAACGACCGAAGGAACAGAGCCTTCGACCTTGCTCAGCAGGTTCGAAACACGCTTGTTCACAGCGGCCAGGGCTGCGGCTTCCGGCAATTTGCGGAACGCTTCTACCGCTTGTACACGCTGATCGAAATCCAGCGCCGAACCCGGCTTCAGGGCACGGACCGACAGGTAAGTCCCGACATCAACGCCTTCGTCTTCATAACGGGCACGCAGACGATCGAAGATGAATTCCAGCACCGAGTCATTCAGACCGGCAGCTTTGACCTTGGTACCGAACGCATTCACGGCAAACGCCACGGCGTCGTTCAGGTCGAGGTCGAGCTTCTTGTCGATCAGGATCCGCAACACACCCAGCGCAGCACGGCGCAGGGCGTATGGGTCTTTGCTCCCGGTTGGCAACATGCCGATACCGAAAATACCCACCAGCGTGTCGAGCTTGTCGGCGATGGCCACGGCCGCACCGGTCAGGGTGGTCGGCAGTTCAGCACCGGCACCGCGCGGCATGTACTGCTCGTTCAGCGCCAGGGCGACTTCTTCCGGCTCGCCGTCGTTGAGGGCGTAGTAGTAACCGGCGACACCTTGCATCTCCGGGAACTCGCCGACCATTTCGGTCGCCAGGTCGCACTTGGACATCAGGCCGGCACGGGAAGCCCAGGCCGGGTTGCCACCAATGCGTTGAGCGATGAACGCGGCGAGCCTGGAAACACGTTCGGCCTTGTCGTAGACGCTGCCGAGTTTTTCCTGGAACACCACATTCTGCAGACGCAGGTTGAAGTCTTCGAGTTTCTGCTTCTTGTCTTGCTTGAAGAAGAACTCGGCGTCGGTCAGGCGTGGGCGAACCACTTTCTCGTTACCGGCGATGATCTGCTGCGGGTCTTTGCTTTCGATGTTGGCCACGGTAATGAAACGAGGCAGCAACTTGCCGTCGGCATCCAGCAGGCAGAAATATTTCTGGTTGTCCTGCATGGTGGTGATCAGCGCTTCTTGCGGCACGTCCAGGAAGCGTTCTTCGAACGAGCACACCAGCGGCACCGGCCATTCAACCAGCGCGGTCACTTCGTCGAGCAGGCTCGGCGGCACGATCGCCGTACCTTCCTGCAGCGTCGCCAGTTCTTCGGTGCGCTTGCTGATCAGCTCGCGACGCTCGTTGGCGTCGGCCAGCACATAAGCCGCACGCAGATCGCTCAGGTAGTTGGCCGGCGAGGTGATGCGCACGCTTTCAGGATGGTGGAAGCGGTGACCACGGGAATCGCGGCCGGACTTCTGGGCGAGGATGGTGCAGTCGATGACATGGTCACCAAGCAGCATCACCAGCCATTGGGTCGGGCGAACGAATTCTTCTTTGCGAGCACCCCAGCGCATGCGCTTGGGGATAGGCAGGTCGTTCAGGGAGTCTTCAACGATGGTCGGCATCAGGCTCGCGGTCGGCTTGCCGGCGATGCTTTGGCTGTAGCGCAGTTTTGGACCGCTCTGATCGATCTCGCTCAGGTCGACGCCGCACTTCTTGGCGAAGCCCAGGGCTGCTTGAGTCGGGTTGCCTTCGGCATCGAACGCGGCCTGACGCGGCGGGCCGTCGAGGTTGATGCTGCGATCCGGCTGTTGGGTCGCCAGCGCGGTAATCAGCACGGCCAGACGACGTGGCGCGGCGTAGACGGTTTTGGTTTCGTAGTTCAGGCCGGCAGCTTGCAGGCCTTTGTCGATACCGGCCATAAACGCTTCGGCCAGGGTATTCAGGGCTTTGGGTGGCAGTTCTTCGGTGCCCAGTTCAACCAGAAAATCTTGAGCACTCATTGTGCAGCCTCCAGCTTGGCCAGTACTTCATCACGCAGGTCCGGGGTCGCCATCGGGAAGCCCAGCTTGGCGCGAGCCAGCAGGTAGGCTTGCGCAACGGAACGCGCCAGGGTGCGGACCCGCAGAATGTATTGCTGACGCGCGGTCACCGAGATCGCCCGGCGCGCATCCAGCAGGTTGAAGGTGTGGGAAGCCTTCAACACCATTTCGTAGCTCGGCAACGGCAATGGCTGATCAAGTTCGATCAGGCGCTTGGCTTCGCTTTCATAGAAGTCGAACAACTCGAACAGCTTCTCGACGTTGGCGTGTTCGAAGTTGTAGGTCGACTGCTCCACTTCGTTCTGGTGGAACACGTCGCCGTAGGTCACTTTGCCGAACGGACCGTCAGCCCAGACCAGGTCGTAGACCGAGTCCACGCCTTGCAGGTACATGGCCAGACGCTCCAGACCGTAAGTGATCTCGCCGGTCACCGGGTAACACTCGATGCCGCCCGCTTGCTGGAAGTAAGTGAACTGCGTCACTTCCATGCCGTTGAGCCAGACTTCCCAGCCCAGACCCCAGGCGCCCAGCGTTGGCGACTCCCAGTTGTCTTCGACGAAACGGATGTCGTGCACCAGCGGGTCGAGGCCCACGTGCTTGAGGGAGCCCAGGTACAGTTCCTGGAAGTTGTCCGGGTTCGGCTTCAGGACTACCTGGAACTGGTAGTAGTGCTGCAGACGGTTCGGGTTTTCGCCGTAGCGGCCGTCAGTCGGGCGACGACTGGGCTGCACATAAGCGGCGTTCCAGGTTTCCGGGCCAATGGCGCGCAGGAACGTGGCAGTGTGGAAAGTGCCGGCGCCTACTTCCATATCGTAGGGCTGAAGTACCACACAACCTTGCTCGGCCCAGTATTGCTGGAGGGCGAGGATCAAGTCTTGGAAGGTACGCACGGCTGGCGTAGGCTGGCTCACGAAATTCACCTGTTTCTTGGGCTGCGATTTAAAGAGCGGGAGTATACCCGATTCGGTCCTGCGCACGCCCCCTGGAGCCTTATGCCACGCTGCTTTTGGTGTACCGAAGATCCGCTATACATGGCTTATCACGATCAGGAGTGGGGCACGCCGCTACGCGATGCGCAGGGTTTGTTCGAGTTGCTTTTGCTCGAAGGGTTCCAGGCCGGGCTTTCCTGGATCACTGTGTTGCGCAAACGAGAGCGTTATCGCGAGGTGCTGTTTGGCTTCGACGTGCAGCGTGTGGCACAGATGAGCGACGCGGAAATCGATGAATTGATGCTCGATCCGGGGATCATCCGCAATCGCCTCAAACTCAATGCCGCCCGGCGCAATGCCCAGGCCTGGCTGGCGCTGGAGGACCCGGTGGCGTTTCTCTGGTCGTTCGTCGGCGGAGCGCCGGTGATCAATCATTTCAAGGATCGCAGTGAAGTGCCGGCCGTGACACCGGTTGCCGTCGAGATGAGCAAAGGCCTGAAAAAAGCCGGATTCACGTTCGTCGGCCCGACCATTTGTTACGCGTTGATGCAGGCTTCCGGCATGGTCATGGACCACACCCGGGATTGCGATCGCTACGCCACCTTGGCGAACGGCGGTTAGAATAGCCGCCTCGCGCACAGCACAAGATCAGGAGTGACCTGTGGATAAGTTGAAAGGCGCCTTGCTGGTAGGCGCTCTGCGTCTGTTTGCCCTGCTGCCATGGCGGGCAGTGCAGGCGGTGGGTTCAGCAATTGGCTGGATCATGTGGAAAACCCCCAACCGTTCCCGCGACGTGGTGCGGATCAACCTCGCCAAATGCTTTCCGCAGATGGACCCGGCCGAACGCGAGCGTTTGGTCGGACAGAGCCTGAAAGACATCGGCAAGTCCCTGACCGAGAGCGCCTGCGCATGGATCTGGCCGGCTCAGCGTTCCATCGACCTGGTGCGCGAAGTCGAAGGTCTCGATGTGCTTAAAGACGCCCTCGCCTCCGGCAAAGGTGTGGTCGGCATCACCAGCCACCTGGGCAACTGGGAAGTGTTGAACCACTTCTATTGCAACCAGTGCAAACCGATCATTTTCTACCGTCCGCCCAAGCTCAAGGCGGTGGATGAGTTGCTGCGCAAGCAGCGGGTGCAATTGGGTAACCGGGTGGCCGCTTCCACTAAGGAAGGCATCCTCAGCGTGATCAAGGAAGTGCGCAAAGGGGGGGCAGTGGGCATTCCGGCTGATCCGGAACCGGCCGAATCCGCCGGGATCTTCGTGCCGTTCTTCGCCACTCAGGCCCTGACCAGTAAATTCGTGCCGAACATGCTGGCCGGCGGCAAAGCGGTCGGTGTGTTCCTGCATGCCCTGCGACTACCGGACGGTTCGGGTTACAAAGTGATCCTCGAAGCCGCCCCGGAGGCTATGTACAGCACCGATACCGAAACCTCCTGTGCGGCGATGAGTCAGGTGGTCGAGCGCTATGTGCGAGCTTATCCGAGCCAGTACATGTGGAGCATGAAACGCTTCAAGAAGCGTCCGCCGGGCGAAGAACGCTGGTACTGATGCTGCTGCGGATAATCCCGGTAAGATCAAAAGATCGCAGGCTTCGCCAGCTCCTACAAAAGGCAGGGCGTACACCCCCGTAGGAGCTGCCGCAGGCTGCGATCTTTTGATCTTTGGCCTCTGATCAGTGCGCCTGACGCTCAAGCTTTTTCAGAAACACCGTCATCTCCTTCTCGGCCTGTTTGTCGCCATGGTTGCTGGCGGCTTCCAGGCCCTGTTCCCAGGCCTGACGCGCCGCCGCGTAATCCGCCAGCGCCAGATGCGCCTTGCCCAATAGCTTCCAGGCCGCCGAATACTTCGGATCGAACTCGACGCAGCGCTGGAAATGCTCTGCAGCCTTGGCATTTTCACCCAGATCCAGATAACCCTTGCCCAACCCGAAACGCAGCAGGGAGTTATCCACACCCTTGGCGAGCATTTTTTCCAGGGATTCGATCATCGGTGCTTCCTCAGTCAGTGATCGTTCCCACGCTCCGCGTGGGAATGCAGCCCGGGACGCTCTGCGTCCCATTCAAAGCCGAACGCGGAGCGTCCGTTGAGGCATTCCCACGCAGAGCGTGGGAACGATCATCAGAAGAAGCTCAACCCCACATGGAATAGCTTCTCCACATCCCGAATATGCTTCTTATCCACAAGGAACAGAATCACATGGTCGCCAGCTTCGATCACTGTATTGTCGTGGGCGATGATCACTTCTTCATCACGGATGATCGCGCCAATGGTGGTCCCTGGTGGCAGGCCAATATTCTCAATGGCCTTGCCGATCACCTTGCTCGACTTCGAATCACCGTGGGCGATGGCCTCAATGGCTTCCGCCGCACCTCGACGCAATGAGTGCACGCTGACGATATCGCCGCGCCGCACGTGGGCCAGCAAGGTGCCGATGGTTGCCAATTGCGGGCTGATGGCGATGTCGATGTCGCCGCCCTGGATCAGGTCGACGTAGGCCGGGTTGTTGATGATCGTCATCACCTTCTTCGCGCCCAGGCGCTTGGCCAATAGCGAGGACATGATGTTGGCTTCGTCGTCGTTGGTCAGTGCCAGGAAGATGTCGGCGTCGGCGATGTTCTCTTCCATCAGCAAGTCGCGGTCGGAGGCACTGCCCTGCAACACTACGGTGCTGTCGAGGGTGTCTGAGAGATGGCGGCAGCGGGCCGGGTTCATCTCGATGATCTTCACCTGATAGCGGCTTTCGATGGCCTCGGCCAAACGCTCGCCAATCTGCCCGCCGCCAGCGATGACGATGCGTTTATAGCTCTCGTCGAGGCGGCGCATTTCACTCATTACCGCGCGAATATTCGCTTTGGCGGCGATGAAAAATACTTCGTCGTCGGCTTCGATCACCGTATCGCCCTGGGGCAGGATCGGTCGGTCACGACGAAAAATCGCCGCAACGCGCGTTTCGACATTCGGCATGTGTTCGCGCAGCTGTCGCAGTTGCTGACCCACCAACGGACCGCCGTAATAGGCTTTCACTGCCACCAGTTGCGCCTTGCCTTCGGCGAAGTCGATTACCTGCAACGCACCCGGATGCTGGATCAGGCGCTTGATGTAGTTGGTAACGACTTGCTCCGGACTGATCAGCACATCGACCGGAATCGCTTCGTTATCAAACAGTTCGGCGCGGGTCAGGTACGCGGCTTCGCGGACCCGGGCGATCTTGGTCGGTGTGTGGAACAAGGTGTGAGCGACCTGACAGGCCACCATGTTGGTTTCGTCACTGTTGGTCACTGCAACCAACATGTCGGCGTCGTCGGCACCGGCCTGACGCAGGATGGTCGGCAGCGAACCGCGACCCTGCACGGTGCGGATGTCCAGCCGATCGCCGAGGTCACGCAGGCGTTCGCCATCGGTGTCGACCACGGTGATGTCGTTGGCCTCGCTGGCCAAGTGTTCCGCCAGCGAACCGCCGACCTGCCCTGCGCCGAGGATGATGATTTTCATCCAGTCACTCCCTTGAAATCCGGTTAACCGCGCGCGGCGGCAATCTTGATCAGCTTGGCGTAGTAGAACCCGTCGTGGCCGCCCTCCTGGGCCAGTAATTGGCGACCATGGGGCTGCTTGATGCCGGCCTGACTGGCGATATCGAGTTCACGGGCACCCGGCGTGCGAGCGAGGAACGCTTCGATGACTTCGGTGTTCTCGGTCGGCAGCGTGGAGCAGGTGGCGTAAAGCAGAATGCCGCCCATTTCCAACGTTATCCACATAGCGTCGAGCAATTCGCCCTGAAGTACCGCCAGCGCGGCGATGTCATCGGGTTGGCGGGTCAGTTTGATGTCCGGGTGACGACGGATCACCCCGGTGGCCGAGCACGGCGCGTCCAGCAAAATGCGCTGGAACGGTTTGCCGTCCCACCAGGTCGCGGTGTCGCGGCCGTCGGCGGCGATCAGTTCGGCGCTCAGGCCCAGGCGTGCAAGGTTTTCCCGCACCCGCACCAGACGCTTGGCTTCCAGATCTACAGCCACCACGCCGGTCAGTTTGGGCTCGGCTTCAAGGATGTGGCAGGTCTTGCCGCCCGGTGCGCAGCAGGCGTCCAGCACCCGTTGGCCTGGCGCCAGGTCCAGCAGATCGGCGGCCAGTTGCGCGGCTTCGTCCTGCACGCTGATCCAGCCTTCGGCGAAACCCGGCAAGCTGCGCACGTCGGCAGCGGCGTCGAGGATAATGCCGTCCTGACTGTAAATGCACGGCGTGGCAGCGATGCCCGCTTCAGTCAGCAACCCGAGATAAGCATCGCGGGTGTGATGGCGACGGTTGACCCGCAAAATCATCGGCGGGTGAGCGTTGTTCGCCGCGCAAATGGCTTCCCACTGCTCGGGCCAGAAGGCTTTGAGGGATTTTTGCAGCCAGCGCGGGTGAGCGGTGCGCACCACCGGGTCGTGCTCCAGCTCGGCCAGCAGCGCTTCGCTTTCCCGTTGGGCGCGGCGCAAAACGGCGTTGAGCAAGGCTTTGGCCCACGGCTTTTTCAGTTTGTCGGCGCAACCGACGGTTTCGCCGATGGCCGCGTGGGCCGGAACCCGGGTGTAGAGCAGTTGGTAGAGACCGACCAACAACAGCGCCTCGACATCGGCATCAGCTGCCTTGAACGGCTTTTGCAGCAATTTGGCCGCCAACGCCGACAAACGTGGCTGCCAGCGAGCCGTGCCGAACGCCAGGTCCTGGGTGAAGCCGCGATCACGGTCTTCGACCTTGTCCATTTGCGTCGGCAGAGAACTGTTGAGTGAGGCTTTTCCGTTAAGAACAGCAGCAAGTGCCTTGGCGGCAGCCAGACGTGGATTCATTGAGCGTCCGCCGCTTGACCGAGAACGGTGCCGACGGCGAATTTCTCACGACGGCTGTTGAACAAGTCGCTGAAGTTCAGCGCCTTGCCACCGGGCAATTGCAGACGGGTCAGGCACAGCGCCTGTTCACCGCAGGCGACGACCAAGCCGTCCTTGCTGGCACTGAGGATTTCACCCGGCGCGCCCTGCCCTTCGGCCAGGCTCGCAGCCAACACTTTCAGCGCTTCGCCGTTCAGCGTGCTGTGGGTGATCGGCCAAGGGTTGAAAGCACGAACCAGACGCTCCAGCTCAACCGCCGGGCGGCTCCAGTCAATGCGTGCTTCGTCCTTGTTCAATTTGTGTGCGTAGGTGGCGAGACTGTCGTCCTGCACTTCGCCTTCCAGAGTGCCTGCAGCCAGGCCGGCAATCGCCTGCACGACGGCCGGTGGGCCCATCTCTGCGAGGCGATCGTGGAGGCTGCCGCCGGTGTCTTCGGCACTGATCGGCGTGGTGACTTTGAGCAACATCGGCCCGGTATCCAGACCCAGTTCCATACGCATCACGGTCACGCCGCTTTCGCTATCGCCCGCCTCAACGGCGCGCTGGATCGGCGCCGCACCGCGCCAGCGTGGCAGCAAGGAAGCGTGGCTGTTGATGCAGCCCAGACGCGGAATATCCAGCACCACTTGCGGCAGGATCAGCCCGTAGGCGACCACCACCAGCAAATCCGGTTTCAGTGCGGCCAGTTCAGCCTGAGCGTCTTCGTTGCGCAGGGTTGGAGGTTGCAACACCTGGATGTTGTGTTCCAGCGCCAACTGCTTGACCGGGCTCGGCATCAGCTTCTGCCCACGGCCTGCCGGACGGTCCGGTTGGGTGTAGACCGCAACGATCTCGTAAGGACTGTCGAGCAGAGCCTTGAGGTGTTCGGCGGCGAATTCCGGGGTACCGGCAAAGACAATGCGCAGTGGCTCAGTCATGGGAAGCTCTCAATTACAAAGCAGTCGCAAAAGAAAAAGGCTTGCCGCGGCAAGCCTTTGAAAGAAGGGCATCAAGCGTTCTGGCGATGGAGCTTTTCCAGTTTCTTCTTGATCCGGTCGCGTTTGAGCGTGGACAGGTAATCAACGAACAATTTGCCGTTGAGGTGGTCGCATTCATGCTGGATGCATACCGCAAGCAGGCCTTCGGCGATCAGTTCGTACGGTTGGCCGTCGCGGTCCTGGGCCTTGATCCTGACCTTTTGCGGGCGATCGACGTTTTCGTAGAAGCCCGGCACCGAGAGGCAGCCTTCCTGATATTGGTCCACCTCGTCAGTCAGGACTTCGAACTCTGGGTTGATGAACACTCGCGGTTCGCTGCGGTCTTCGGAGAGGTCCATTACGACGATACGTTTGTGCACGTTGACCTGGGTCGCGGCGAGGCCGATGCCTGGCGCTTCATACATTGTTTCAAACATGTCATCGACCAACTGACGCACTTCGTCGTCCACTACGGCCACTGGTTTGGCGATAGTGCGCAGGCGCGAGTCGGGGAATTCGAGGATGTCTAAAATGGCCATAAGCTCAATTGCTGCACGTGTGAGGTAAAGTCGGGTCGATGGCCTGGCGAGTCCGAGGATGCAGGCTACCGTTGTGAACGTAGCTTCCCGCTTTTCAATAATGAGCCGGAAGCGAGCCACGAGGGCTCTGGCGTTTCACGCGAACGTACATAATAAAGGGATTCACCGCATGAGGAAATCACTACTCGCCTTGCTCCTTCTGGCCTCGGCCGGTTTTGCGCACGGGCAAGTGCAACTCAGGGAAGGTTTTCCACAGCAATACACCGTGGTGGCAGGGGACACACTCTGGGACATTTCCGCCAAATACCTGCGTGAGCCATGGGAGTGGCCGCAGCTTTGGCAGGCCAATCCACAGATCGAAAACCCCAATCTCATCTATCCGGGCGATACGCTGTCGCTGGTCTATGTCAACGGTCAGCCACGCCTGACCCTCAATCGCGGCGCTTCCCGGGGCACCATCAAGCTTTCGCCACGAATCCGCAGCTCGCCGGTGGCCGATGCCATTCCGAGCATTCCGCTGAAATCCATCAACAGCTTTCTGCTGAGCAATCGCATCGTCGACAAGGCAGAGGATTTCGACAAGGCGCCCTACATCGTTGCTGGCGACGCCGAACGGGTGCTCAGCGGCACCGGTGATCGAATATTCGCGCGTGGCCATTTCGACCCGGCACAACCGGTGTACGGCATCTTCCGTCAGGGCAAGGTCTACACCGATCCGCAGAGCAAGGAGTTTCTGGGGATCAACGCCGACGACATCGGGGGCGGCGAAATCATTGCCACTGAAGGCGACGTCGCCACCCTGGCCCTGCAACGCACCACTCAGGAAGTGCGACTCGGCGACCGGCTGTTCGGCGGTGAAGAGCGCTCGATCAATTCGACCTTCATGCCCAGTGCACCGACAACCGAAATCAACGGCTTGATCATTGATGTACCGCGAGGGGTCACCCAGATCGGCGCGCTGGATGTCGTCACGCTGAACAAAGGGCAGCGCGATGGCCTGGCCGAAGGCAATGTGCTGGTGGTGATGAAAACCGGTGAAACCGTGCGTGACCGGATCACCGGTCAGCCTTTGAAAATTCCCGACGAGCGGGCCGGTTTGCTGATGGTCTTTCGCACCTACGACAAGCTCAGCTACGGGCTTGTCCTTAACGCATCGCGCTCCCTGGCGGTGATGGACAAGGTGCGAAATCCTTAAGCCTGCTCACAAGTTACCAACAGAGTTATCCACAGCTTATTCCCGATTCGATGGGACTCTATAACGATCAAGGATGATCTATGTCGCTGTCTGCCTGTACGTCCATTTCCCCTGCGGAACTGGAAGCTCGTTTACGCCTGCACCGTTTGCCGGGACTCGGCCCTGCGCGTTTCAAGAAGTTGCTAGAGGCCTTCGGCTCTGCCTCCAAAGCCATCAGCGCACCGGCTAGCGCCTGGCGTGCATTGGGCCTGCCACTCGCCTGCGCGGAAGCCCGGCGCTCCAGCGAAATTCGTGACGGCGCCAGTCATGCATTGGCCTGGTTAGAGCGCCCGGGCCAGCATTTACTGATGTGGGACCAACCTGACTACCCCGCGTTGCTGGCGCAAATCAGTGATGCGCCGCCGCTGTTATTCGCCGCAGGCGATCCGGGAATACTGGAAAAACCACAGCTGGCGATGGTCGGCAGCCGTCGTGCTTCGCGACCGGGCATGGACACCGCCGCCGCGTTTTCCCGCACGCTGGCCGGCGCCGGTTTTGTCATCACCAGCGGTCTGGCCCTGGGCATCGATGCTGCCGCGCATCAGGCGGCTCTGGATGTTGGCGGGCAAACGGTCGGCGTACTTGGCACGGGGCTGGAAAATTTTTATCCACAGCGCAATCGGCGACTGGCGGACACCATGATCGCTTCGGGAGGCACGGTCCTTTCGGAGTTCCCGCTGGACGCCGGCCCCTCCCCCAGCAACTTCCCCCGGCGCAATCGAATCATCAGCGGTTTGTCCCTCGGCGTGCTCGTGGTCGAGGCGAGTGTTGCCAGTGGTTCGTTGATCACCGCCAGGCTGGCGGCGGAACAGGGGCGTGAGGTGTATGCGATTCCAGGGTCGATCCATCACCCTGGGGCAAAGGGTTGCCATCAACTGATCCGCGACGGTGCGGTGCTGGTAGAAACCATCGAGCACATCCTCGAAGCCTTGCGCGGCTGGCAACGGCTGCCGTTATCCTCAGAAACGCCGCAGACGACAGAGACTCATCCGCTGCTCATGTTGCTCCACGCGGCGCCCCATACCAGCGAAGCCTTGGCGATCACCAGCGGCTGGGCATTGTCGAAAGTGTTGGCAGCGCTGACGGAACTGGAAATGGACGGCCGTGCGGTCTGTGAAAGTGGCCGCTGGCTTGCACGGGGACGCTAGGTTTTGCATGGAAGATCGGTAAACTGCGCAGAGCCTTATTCCGGAGAGTCTTTCATGGTTAACAGTTGGCGTGTGCAACAAGCCGCACGAGAAATTCGCGCTGGGGCGGTCATTGCCTATCCAACCGAAGCTGTCTGGGGCCTGGGTTGTGACCCGTGGAACGAAGAGGCGGTGGATCGTCTGCTGCTGATCAAGGGGCGGTCTGTGGATAAAGGCCTGATTCTGGTGGCCGACAATATTCGCCAGTTCGACTTCCTCTTCGAAGACTTCCCTGAATTGTGGATGGACCGCATGGCCAGCACCTGGCCGGGTCCGAACACCTGGCTGGTGCCGCATCAGAATATGTTGCCCCAGTGGATTACCGGTGTGCATGAAACGGTGGCGTTGCGGGTTAGCGATCACCCACTGGTGCGGGATTTGTGTGCGTTGGTCGGGCCGTTGGTTTCAACTTCGGCCAACCCTCAGGGGCGGCCGGCGGCGCGGACGCGGCTTCGCGTGGAGCAGTATTTTCGCGGGCAGCTTGATTGGGTGCTGGGCGGCAATCTGGGCGGGCGCAAGAATCCGAGCGTGATTCGCGATCTGGCGACCGGCCACGTTGTGCGCCCGGATTAAGACCTGTGGTGGCCCCATTCGCGAGCAAGCCCGCTCCCACAGTAGATTTTCAGTGAACACAGGCTTTGTGTTCGACATTGATCCAGTGTGGGAGCGGGCTTGCTCGCGAAGAGGCCCTTACAGGCAGCACAAATCTCAGGGCAATAAAACCGTCGAGCCAGTCGTGCGCCGCGCCGACAATTCGGTCTGCGCTTTGGCCGCTTCAGCCAATGGATACCGCTGACTGATGTCCACCGTAAGCTTCCCGGTGATGATCATCTCGAACAGCTCATCGGCCATGCTTTGCAGGTTTTCAGCGTTGTTGGCGTAGGTCGCCAGAGTCGGTCGGGTCACGTACAGCGAACCCTTCCCCGCGAGAATCCCCAGATTCACGCCATCCACTGCGCCCGAAGCATTACCGAAACTCACCACCAGCCCCCGAGGCGCGACGCTGTCGAGTGACGTCAGCCAGGTATCTTTGCCTACGCCGTCGTACACCACCGGCACTTTTTTACCGTCAGTCAATTCCAGTACGCGTTGTGCGACGTTTTCATGGCTGTAATCGATGGTCGCCCAGGCACCATTGGCTTTCGCCAGGGCGGCTTTCTCTGCTGAACTGACTGTGCCGATCAGCTTCACGTCCAAGGCCTTGGCCCATTGGCAGGCCAGGGAACCGACGCCTCCGGCTGCTGCGTGGAACAGAATGGTTTCGCCACCCTTGAGTTCATATGTCTGACGCAGCAGGTACTGCACGGTCAGGCCTTTGAGCATCACGCCGGCGGCTTGTTCGAAGCTGATGGCATCTGGCAGATGTACCAGATTGGCTTCCGGCAATACATGAACGTCGCTATAAGCGCCCAACGGGCCGCTGCCGTACGCCACGCGATCGCCGATCTTGAAGCGGCTGACTTCGCTGCCGACTGCTTCGACCACGCCCGCGCCTTCAGCGCCCAGGCCCGACGGCAAGGCGGGTGGCGCATAGAGGCCACCGCGGTAATAGGTGTCAATGAAGTTCAGGCCGATAGCCTTGTTGGTCACGCGCACCTGCAGCGGGCCGGGTTCGGCGGGCTGGTAATCGACGTGCTCAAGCACTTCGGGACCGCCATGGGCGCGGAACTGGATACGCTTTGCCATCTGCACTTTCCTTAGGTCTTGGATTCTAGAGTTGTAGCGCGAAGCGTTCTATCGAACTCCCAAGCTTGATCTTCGTCAACTGCGACGGCACAAGGTGCAGTGTTATCCTACGCAGCAATTTGCCGCCGGCCTGTATGAGCGCCGCGTAGCTTTGCCCGATTCAAGGTGATGCCATGACTACCCGCACCGAGGCCGTAAAAGCCTACCTGCTCGACCTGCAAGACCGCATTTGCGCTGCCCTGGAAGCCGAAGACGGCGGCGCGCGTTTCGTCGAAGACGCCTGGACCCGGCCTGCCGGTGGTGGCGGTCGCACCCGGGTGATCGAAAACGGCGCGGTCATCGAAAAGGGTGGCGTCAACTTTTCCCACGTCTTCGGCAGTGGTCTCCCACCCTCCGCCAGCGCTCATCGGCCAGAACTGGCCGGCCGAGGCTTCGAAGCCTTGGGCGTGTCTTTGGTGATTCACCCGCACAACCCCCATGTACCGACGTCCCACGCCAATGTGCGCTTTTTCATTGCTGAAAAAGAAGGTGAAGAGCCGGTCTGGTGGTTCGGTGGCGGCTTCGACCTGACCCCTTATTACGGTAATGAAGAAGACTGCGTGCACTGGCACCGCGTCGCCGAACAGGCCTGCGCGCCGTTCGGACCAGACGTCTACCCGCGCTACAAAGCCTGGTGCGACAGTTACTTCCACATCAAGCATCGCCACGAGCCGCGTGGCATCGGCGGCTTGTTTTTCGATGACTTGAACGAGTGGGACTTCGATACCAGCTTCGCCTTCATGCGCGCCATCGGCGATGCGTTTATCGACGCTTACCTGCCGATCGTGCAGCGCCGCAAGAACGATGCGTTCACGGCCAAACAGCGTGAATTCCAGGAGTTTCGCCGTGGTCGTTATGTCGAGTTCAACCTGGTCTATGACCGTGGCACGCTGTTCGGCCTGCAGTCGGGCGGGCGTACCGAGTCGATCCTGATGTCGCTGCCGCCGCAAGTGCGTTGGGCCTACGACTGGAAAGCCGAGCCGGGCAGTGAAGAAGCGCGTCTGACCGAGTACTTCCTGCAAGACCGCGATTGGTTGGCCAAGGCCTGAACGAGGAATTCTGATGGATCGTTATGTCGTATTCGGTAACCCGATTGGCCACAGCAAGTCGCCGCTGATTCACCGTTTGTTCGCCGAGCAGACGGGGCAAAAACTGGACTACAGCACTTTGCTGGCGCCCCTTGACGATTTTTCCGGCTGTGCCCAGGCATTTTTCCGCGAAGGGCGTGGGGCGAATGTGACGGTGCCGTTCAAGGAAGACGCCTATCGTTTGGCGAACAGCTTGACCAAGCGAGCGCAGCGGGCCGGCGCGGTGAATACCCTGAGCAAACTGGCCGATGGCAGCCTGCTGGGCGACAACACCGATGGCGCCGGGTTGGTGCGGGACCTGACGGTCAATGCCGGTTTCAGTCTCAAGGGCAAACGCATCCTGCTGCTCGGGGCCGGCGGTGCAGTGCGCGGGGCGCTGGAGCCGTTGCTGGCGGAGCAACCGGCGTCAGTGATCATCGCCAACCGCACGGTGGAAAAGGCCGAATTGCTGGCGCAATTGTTCGCGGATCTGGGGCCGGTATCGGCCAGTGGTTTCGATTGGTTGCAGGAGCCGGTGGACCTGATCATCAACGCTACGTCGGCGAGTCTGTCAGGCGATGTACCGCCGATTGCCAGCAGCTTGATCGAGCCGGGCAAGACGGTTTGCTACGACATGATGTACGGCAAGGACCCGACCTCGTTCTGCAGCTGGGCCAGCGAGCACGGCGCGGCGGTGGCGATGGATGGCCTGGGAATGTTGGCCGAGCAGGCGGCGGAAGCTTTCTACCTGTGGCGCGGTGTGCGCCCGGATACGGCGCCGGTGCTGGCCGAACTCCGCCGGCAGTTGGCCGCTTAGTTCTTTGTGGCGAGGGAGCTTGCTCCCGTTGGGTTGCGAAGCGACCCTAAAATCTGCGGGCGCTTCGCACCCGAGCGAGAGCAAGCTCCCTCGCCACAGTGGTCGGTGTTTATTCCAAGGTGGGATGTTTCAATCTTCGAATCGGATCGGGCATTTCTCTGCGCCTTCGAGCTTTCTCAATTCCTCCACCACCTGCGGTCGTGCCCGCCGCAGGGTCAGGCTGCGATCCTGGCGCAGCAGCCGTCGCGCTTCCTGATGCAGCATTTCCACGCCCGAATAGTCGATGAAGTTGATCTGCTGCGCCTCGATCACCACCCGCGCACCATGCATCCGTTGCAGGCGCACTTGCAGGTAATGGCTGGCGCCGAAGAAGATCGAGCCGCCAACTCTTAGAATGTCTTCGTCGCCCTCACGCCAATGCTGCACCCGAGGTTGCGAGGTGCGTTTGAGGTAGAAGAACAGCGAAGCCAGCACTCCGGCGTAGATCGCTGTTTGCAACTCCAGCAACAGCGTCGCGACACAGGTCAGCGCCATGACCAGAAACTCGGCACGGCTGACCCGCAGCAAGGCGCGAATGCCGCGATGGTCAACCAATCCCCAGGCGATCAACAAAATGCTGCCGGCCATGGCCGGGATCGGGATATGCGCGATCAATACCGCGCCACAGATGGCGAACAGCGCCACCCACACCGCGGAAAAAACGCCCGCCAGCGGTGAGCAGGCACCGGCGTCGTAGCTCAGGGCCGAGCGGGTGAAGGAGCCAGCTGACAGCGAGCCGGAAAAAAACGCACCGACCATGTTCGAAAAACCCTGGGCGCGGACTTCTTGATTGGCGTCGAGCAACTGCTGGGAACGCGCCGACAAGGAGCGGGCAATCGACAGGCTCGTCACCAGCCCGAGCATGCCGACCGCCACCGCGCTGGGCAGCAGGCGCAACACCAGGTCCAGATCCAGCGGCAGCGGGCTGAAGGGCGGCAGCCGCCCGACAAAGGCGCTCACCAACTGCACATGACCGAACATCGCTGGCCACAACCACACCAGCAACCCGCTCAGGGCCAGAGCGATCAACAACGTCGGCCAGCGCGGCACCAGTAGTTTCAGCGCGATGCCCACCCCGACCGTGGCCAGACCCAGTACCAGCGAGGGTTTGTCCACCTCACTGAGATGACTGAACAACAGCAGCAGGCTGTTCAGCGCCGTGGCCTGGTTGGGCACATCCAGCCCCAGCAAGTTCGGCAGTTGCCCAATGGCAATCACCACCGCTGCGCCAAGGGTGAAGCCCAGCACCACCGAGTGAGAGACGAAATTCACCAAGGCGCCGAAACGCAGCAAACCCAGCAGCCACTGGAAAATGCCCGCCAGGAGTGTCAGAAGCAGGATCAGCGTGACGTAGTCCTGCGACCCGGGGACGGCCAGAGGACTGACGCTGGCGTACAGGACGATGGAAATGGCTGCCGTAGGACCGCAGATCAAATGCCACGACGAACCCCAGAGGCAGGCAATCAGCACCGGGATAATCGCGGCGTACAACCCGTATTCCGGTGGGAGACCGGCGATCAGGGCGTAGGCAATGGATTGTGGCAACGCGAGAATCGCACCGCTCAGGCCGACAATCAGGTCACGGCCGACGCTGGCGCGGGTTTGCCGGGGCAACCACGTCAGGAAGGGAAAGAGTGAATGGCGGCTGGGGAAGGCCATGGGTCCTCTCGGGTGGGATTTTGCGCAAGGGTAGCAGGACGAGACACCGATCGCTGATCGTTCCCACGCTCCGCGTGGGAATGCCGCCATGGACGCTCCGCGTCCGCTTCTGAATGTGACGCGGAGCGTCACGGGATGCATTCCCACGCGGAGCGTGGGAACGATCGGCGCAGGGAGTTACAGCTTCGCCTTCACCGCCCCCAGAGCATCCTTTCCATCCACGGTCTTCACCCCGTCCAGCCACTTATCCAGCACCGCCGGATTAGCCTTGATCCACGCCTTTGCCGCCTCGGCGTTGGTGACCTTTTTGTTCACCACTTCGGCCATGATGCTGTTCTCCATTTCCTGGGTAAAACTCAGGTTGGTGAGCAGTTTGCCGACGTTCGGGCAGGCCTGTGCATAACCTTTGCGGGTCAGTGTATAAACACTGCCGGTGTCGCCGAAGTACTTCTCGCCGCCCTTCAGGTAATGCATTTTCAGCTGAACGTTCATGGGGTGCGGCGTCCAGCCGAGGAAGGTCACGAACTTCTGTTTCTTCACCGCGCGAGACACTTCGGCCAGCATCGCCTGTTCGCTGGACTCGATCAGCTTCCACTGACCCAGGTCGAAGTCGTTCTTCTTGATGATCTCTTGCAGTGAAATGTTCGCCGGGGCGCCTGAGCCGATGCCATAGATCTTCTTGTCGACTTCTTTTGGGTGTAGCTCGGCGTACTTGTTCAAATCATTAAAGTTATGCACACCCGCGTCCCAAACGTAATCCGGAACCGCCAGGGTGAACTCGGTGCCATCAAGGTTCTTCGCCAGTTGCGTAACGTCGCCATTGGCCACGAATTTGTCATAGAAGCCTTGTTGTGCCGGCATCCAGTTACCCAGGAACACGTCCACCTGGCCATCCTTCAGACCGCCAAAGGTGATCGGCACCGCCAGCGTGTCGACCTTGGCCTTGTAGCCCATGCCGTCCAGCAGAAACCCGGTGATGGCGTTGGTTGCAGCGATGTCACTCCAGCCAGGGTCGGCCATTTTTACCGTCTCGCAGCTTTGCTCGGCATAGGCCGAGGCACTGCCCAGAGCCAGAAGCCCGACCGTCAGTACTGTGGATAACCTTTGCATGGACTTCCCCTTAACATTATTGGTTTTGGCAGGGTTGTGGATAACGTGCTTTGCGTTCCAGATCATCGAGGTCGATGTGGTTGCGCATGTACTGCTGGCTGGCGTCCACCAGTGGCTGGTGATCCCAGCTCTTGAGCTTGCCGATCGTCAGGGCATCAGCGACGAAACGCCGGCGTCGCTGACTGGCGAGCACCTGTCGGTGGATCGCCGGGATGTCCCATTTGGCTCGCGCTTCGGCGAGAAACTCCTCGAAAAGCTGCCGATATTGCGGCGATTGGCTGAGTTCTTCCTGTTCCTTCGGATCGTTATGTACATCGAAGAGTAGGCAAGGGTCGTCTTCGCTGTAGATGAATTTGTAAGCGCCGCGGCGAATCATCATCAACGGGCTGATGGTGCCTTCAGCCATGTATTCACCGAAAACTTCATCGTGACCGCCCTGCCCTTGCAGATGCGAAACCAGCGAGCGGCCGTCCAGCGGCAAACCCGGTTCCAGCGAGCCACCGGCCAATTCCACAAAGGTCGGTAGCAGGTCGGCAGTGGACACCGCTGCGCTGACCCGCCCAGTCCCGAATTGCCCTGGTGCGCTGATCAACAGCGGTACACGGGCAGCCATTTCGTACCAGTGCATTTTGTACCAGAGGCCGCGCTCGCCGAGCATGTCGCCGTGGTCACCGGAGAATACGATGATGGTGTCATCGATCAGCCCGGTTTCCTCGAGTGTTTGCAGCAGTTTGCCGACGTTGCTGTCGATATAGCTGCATGCACCGAAATAGGCGCGGCGCGCATCGCGAATCTTATCCACAGGCAGCGGCTTGTCCCACAGGTCGTAGACCTTGAGCAAACGCTGGGAGTGAGGATCAAGTTGATCCTGTGCAGGTGTCTCGGGCAAAGGGATGTCGGCGTCGTCGTACATATCCCAGAAAGCTTTGGGAATCGTGTACGGGTCGTGTGGGTGAGTCATCGACACTGTCAGGCAGAACGGCTGATCACCCTCCTCGCGTATGTGGTCGAACAGGTATTGCTGGGCCTTGAACACCACCTCTTCGTCGAAATCCAGCTGATTGGTGCGCACGCAGGGCCCGGCTTGCAGGACCGACGACATGTTGTGGTACCAGGTCGGACGCACGTCCGGCTCGTCCCAGTTCACCGCCCAACCGTAATCGGCCGGGTAGATGTCGCTGGTCAGGCGTTCTTCGTAACCGTGCAACTGGTCCGGGCCGCAGAAATGCATCTTGCCCGACAGCGCGGTGCGATAACCGAGGCGCCGCAGGTAGTGGGCATAGGTCGGAACATCGGCGGGGAAATCGGCCGCGTTGTCGTAGGCGCCGATCTTGCTCGGCAACTGACCGCTGACCAGAGTAAAACGCGACGGCGCGCAAAGAGGGCTATTGCAATAAGCGGCGTCGAACACCACGCCTTCAGCGGCGAGGCGGCTCAGATTCGGCAGTTTGATGGGCGAAGGGCCGTAGAACGGCAACATTGGCGCGGCCATTTGATCGGCCATGATGAAAAGAATATTTTTGCGCTTCATGTGATCGCGGCATTCCATAGTGGATATTTATGCGAGAGTGCTGTGATCGAGCATGGAGTCCATAATCTTTGTGGTAAAGCCCATGCCAGGCAATGACTAGGATAAGCACAGCTTATGTATGACGCTCTCGGTGATTTGTCTCTGGACCTGCTGCGTGCCTTTGAAGCCGCGGCTCGACAGCGCAGTTTCACCGCCGCTGCGGTAGAGCTCGGCACCACGCAACCGGCCATCAGCCAGCAGATCAAGCGATTGGAAGAACAGCTCGCTACACGGTTGTTCGATCGTATCTATCGCGGGATTGAGCTGACTGAGGCCGGGGCCATTCTGTTCGAGCAAGTTCAGCTCGGTTTGCAGAATATCGAAGCAGGATTGAGCGCGATCAGTGCACAGCAGCAACACGAAGTGTTGCAAGTGGCCACTGACTTTGCCTTCGCCGCGTACTGGCTGATGCCGCGCCTGCACCGCTTCCATAGCGCCAACCCTCAAGTGGACGTCAGTCTGGTCACCAGCGAGCGTAGCCACAACATGCTGCGAACCGATATCGATGTGGCGGTGCTGTTCGGCGATGGCCGGTTCAAGCAAGGCGAGAGTTATTGGCTGTTCAGCGAAGAGGTGTTTCCGGTGTGCAGCCCGCTGCTATTGAAGGACCGCGCCCTGCCCTTGCCGGCCCAGTCATTGCTGGAGTTTCCGTTGTTGCACTTGCGAGGCGAACACAGCAGTAACTGGTTCGACTGGAGCGGCGTGTTTCGCGAGCTGGGAATCACCTCGGCCCCGGCTCCGGGGCAACTGCGCTTCGACAATTACACCTTGCTGATTCAGGCGGCGATTGGCGGCCAGGGCGTTGCGATCGGGTGGCGACACCTTGTGGATAACTTGTTGACGCAAGGTCTGTTGTGTCGCCCGATTGCCGACACGGTGATTTCCAGGCTGGGTTATTACGTGGTCCTGCCCCAGCGCAAACGGCGTGGGGCGTTGATTCAGCTGTTTGTGGATTGGTTGATGGCGGAACAGGCCAGCAGTGCGCAATCGCTCAATGGTCTTCCTTTGCCTTCGATTGCGGTGTAAAGCTAAAGCGAAAAGATCGCAGCCTTCGGCAGCTCCTACGCGCCAGTGGGCGCTGCCGAAGGCTGCGATCTTTTACTATTCCGAAGTCCCAACAAAACTCACATGCTCACCCACATGCAGGTTCAGGTGCAGCTCATCGGCAATCCCTATGGCTACCCTGTTCAATTGTTCCAGCGCTGCGGCCAGACCAGGTTCCAGGCTACTGCTGACGTGACTGAAATGCTCGATGGTCAGCCCGGGCACGCGCCGTGGTGCATTGACCAAGGTCCAGTGCAAAGAGCTGCTTTGCAGAGACTCGCGGATTTCTTCGGCGGCGTGGCGTTGCAACGGGTCTTCGATTTCCGGGTCGTCCAGTACCTCGAAATCGCCCACCACAAACAGCCGGGCAATACCTGCGGCCTGCATACCGTCGATCAGTGCATCCACCGCCAGCACCTCCTCGACCGGGCCGGGCACGATGGATTTTTCGATGTGTTCACTGTTCATCGGCAACCCTGGCGCATCGAGCAGGCAGATCACCGCCGAACAGCCGGCCACGCTCTGCTTGACCCGCTTGGCATCGAACAGGTCACCCGCCTTGGTGCGTAAACCAGGGCGCGGCGCGAGCGCGTTCAGGTCATCGAGAATCGCGATCACTTCATGCTGGCGCCGCAGCATTTCAGCCATTAGCGCACTGCCCAGGCTACTCATGGCACCATAAAGCACCACCTTCACCACTGGGGTTTCGGCATTTTTCATGGATGTGCTCCGTACTTGCTGCCTATATAGCGTGTGACCTGCGGGAAGTGGGGTGGGTTCGACAAGTAGTTTTAGAGGGGGGTTGAAATGCAACAGATCAAGGGTTACCACGCCCATGTCTACTTCGATGCCAGCACCCTGCCACAGGCACGGGCCTTGTGTGAGCAGGCCGCGCAATTGTTTCCACTGAAAATGGGGCGCATGCACGAACGCCCGGTGGGCCCGCACCCGGACTGGAGCTGCCAATTGGCTTTCGAGCCCCAATACCTGGGTGAGGTATTGCCGTGGCTGGCGCTCAACCGCAAGGGATTAGTGATATTCCTGCACCCGGAAACGGGCGACGATTTGCTCGACCACACCGAACATGCGATCTGGATGGGCGCGATCCGGCCGCTGAACCTGTCTGTTTTCTGATCAGAGTTGTTCTTGGGCCTCTCCGGGCAAATGCTCGTCCAGATGCAGCCATGGCAAACGACTGTCAGTCCGTATATGCCGTTCGGCCGGAGCCTGCTCGGGATGGTCAAGGGTGGCGATGGTCACGTCGATGCTCTTGGGGCTGAGCTTCGTCACCAACGCCAGTTGTGCCCCACAATTGCGGCAGAAATACCGCACGCAGGTGGACGAAGACTCATACCGGGATGGCATACCCGCCATCCATTCAAATGCTGAGGCGGGCACGGTGATCCAGGTGGTCACGATTCCTCCGCTGACCCGTCGGCAAATCGAGCAATGGCAGTGCGCGATGTCGTGCAATGGCCCGTTGAATTGATAGCGCATTTGTCCGCAGTGGCAGCCGCCAGTGTGAAGTTTGCCCATGTCTTTTGCTCCTGACCCCGTGTTTACGGACCCTCAACCCGGCCGACGACCGGTCGTACATTCGGTCAATGCTTTCACTCGCGAAAGCTGGCTGAAAGCTTCCCCGATTAGGATCGCCCTCACTGCCGGCAACAGACCGGTTGGCCAATGCGAGTGTTTTATCGCCCGCCCGGTCCATTAAACAACAACAATGGTGATTCTGATGTCCGCTACTACCCGCCTCTTCGCTGTCACTCCGCCCGTACGTCTCGTGCTTCCCGTTCTGCGCTGACCCCCATCCGGTTCGCCATTCCCTAGCCGCGCTACGCCTGGAGTATTCCTATGCTGACTTTCCTTGGCTTCGCCATGGTCATCACGTTCATGTTCCTGATCATGACCAAGCGCCTGTCCGCGCTGATCGCTCTGATCATCATCCCGATTATCTTCGCCCTGTTCGGCGGTTTCTCGCCGAAGATCGGTCCGATGATGCTTGAAGGCATCACCAAGCTCGCGCCGACCGGCGTGATGCTGATGTTCGCCATTCTCTACTTCGCCCTGATGATCGACTCCGGGCTGTTCGACCCGGCCGTGCGCAAGATCCTCAAACTGGTCAAGGGCGACCCGTTGAAAGTTTCGGTCGGTACCGCCGTACTGGCGCTGATCGTGTCCATGGACGGTGACGGTGCGACCACTTACATGATCTGCGTCGCCGCCATGCTGCCGCTCTACAGCCGCATCGGCATGAGCCCGCGGATCATGGCCGGTCTGATCATCCTCGCCGGCGGCGTGATGAACATGACCCCTTGGGGTGGCCCGACGGCTCGTGCGGCCAGTGCGCTGCATGTCGACCCGTCCGCCATTTTCGTACCGATGATTCCGGCGATGCTGGCCGGCGTGGTGGCGATTCTGGCAATTGCCTACTTCTACGGTAAACGCGAACGTGCGCGTCTGGGTGAACTGCACCTGGTCGGTGATGAAGTCGATCACAGCGAAATCAGCGTTTCGCAGTTCCCGGATGCCCGTCGTCCAAAGCTGATCTGGTTCAACGGGGCCTTGACCCTGGGACTGATGTGCACGCTGGTCGCCGGCCTGTTGCCGCTGCCAGTGCTGTTCATGGTGGCGTTCAGTATCGCGATGATCGTCAACTACCCTTGCCTGCAAATGCAGAAGGACCGCGTTGCGGCCCACGCCGGTAGCGTACTGGCGGTGGTCGGGTTGATCTTTGCCGCGGGTATCTTCACCGGTATCCTGTCGGGCACCGGCATGGTCGATGCCATGTCGAAAAGCCTGCTGGCGGTTATTCCCGATTTCCTCGGCCCGTACCTGGCTGTGATTACCGCGCTGGTAAGCATGCCGTTCACGTTCTTTATGTCGAACGATGCATTTTATTACGGCGTGTTACCGGTACTTGCCGAAGCCGCCAGTCATTACGGTATAACCGCGGTGGAAATGGCACGTGCCTCGATCGTCGGTCAGCCCGTCCACTTGCTGAGCCCGCTGGTACCATCGACTTACCTGTTGGTGGCGCTGGCCGGTATCGAATTCGGTGATCATCAGCGGTTCACCCTGAAGTGGGCAGTATTGGTTTGCCTGTGCATACTGGTCGCTGCGTTGCTGATGGGGATTTTTCCGCTGTTCAGCACTCTATAAGCCCAAGACTCACCATGACGGGTCCAGGCTTTGTTGTTTGAAGCCTGGGCCCTTTGTGGTTTAAACACTCGCTCAAAGGAATACACATGGAATGGCTGACCAACCCTGAAATCTGGGTTGCCTTCTTCACCCTGACTGCCCTGGAGATCGTCCTGGGCATCGACAACATCATCATGATCTCGATCCTGGTCAGCCGCATGCCCAAACACATGCAGGCGCGTACCCGGATTTTCGGCCTGGCGCTGGCCATGATCACGCGGATCCTGTTGCTGCTGTCGATCACCTGGGTCATGCGTCTCACCTCCGACCTGTTCGAAGTGTTCGGCCAGGGTATTTCCGGGCGTGACTTGATCCTGTTCTTCGGTGGTCTGTTCCTGCTGTGGAAGAGCTCGCAAGAGATGTACCACGCGCTGGAAGGTGAAGATGAAGTCGGCGACGAGCCTTCGGGCAAGGGCGGCAATTTCCTGTACACCATCATCCAGATCGCGATCATCGACATCGTGTTCTCGCTGGACTCGGTGATCACCGCGGTGGGCATGGTGTCCCACGTACCGGTCATGGTCGCGGCGATTGTCGTAGCGGTACTAGTGATGATGTGGGCTTCTGGCACCATCAGCGAGTTCATCGACAAGCACCCGTCGCTGAAGATGCTGGCGCTGTCGTTCCTGTTGCTGGTGGGTACCGTGCTGATTGCCGAATCGCTCGACGTGCACTTGCCAAAAGGCTACGTCTACTTCGCCATGGCGTTCTCGCTGGCGGTGGAAGCGATCAACATCAAGATGCGCACCGCGATGATGAAAAAGAGGAAGCAGCAGGAGCCAGTGAAACTGCGCAAGGATGTTCCGGGCCAGTAACCTGAACACTCTGCCATGACAAAGGGGCCTTCAGGCCCCTTTGTCATGTCTGCAGCAAACTGTTTTCATGACAGTTTTGTTTCAATCGCCTCTTTAGCTATGCGATGCTGGCGCCCAGACCGTTAGGCAACTACAGCTTATACGTAGAAAAACGCGCGGCACCGTTGACTTGCCCCACTGGGGCGCTACCACCACAGGGGGCCTGTATGCTCACCCTGCTCAATTTGTTATCAGCCGTGGCCCTTTTGATCTGGGGCACGCACATTGTCCGAACCGGCATCCTGCGGGTTTATGGCTCCAACTTGCGCCACGTGATCGCCCATAACATGTCCAGGCGCTGGCTGGCGTTTGTCGCCGGGATCATGGTGACCGCCATGGTCCAGAGCAGCAATGCCACCGCCATGCTCGTGACCTCGTTTGTCGGTCAGGGCCTGATGGCGCTGACCCCGGCCCTGGCGACCATGCTCGGCGCCGATGTGGGTACCGCGCTGATGGCGCGGGTTCTGACCCTCGATCTATCGTGGCTGTCGCCGCTGCTGATTTTCCTCGGGGTGATTTTCTTTCTGTCACGCAAGCAAACCCGGGTCGGACAGATGGGCCGGGTCGGCATTGGTCTGGGGCTGATCATTCTGGCGTTGCAACTGATCGTCGAGGCCGCCGCGCCGATCACTCAGGCGCAAGGGGTGAAGGTCATCTTCGCCTCCCTGACCGGCGATATTCTGCTCGATGCCTTGGTCGGCGCGCTGTTTGCGATGATTTCCTACTCCAGCCTGGCCGCCGTTTTGCTGACCGCGACCCTCGCCGGTGCCAGCGTGATCAGCCTGCCAGTGGCCATCGGCCTGGTGATCGGCGCCAACATCGGCAGCGGCATTCTGGCTTTCCTCAGTACCAGCATGCAGAACGCGGCCGGCCGTCAGGTGGCGCTCGGCAGCCTCTTGTACAAACTGATCGGCCTGCTACTGATCATTCCGGTGCTCGACCCGTTGGTACACTGGATCGACAGCCTCGACTTCAGCCCTCAGGAAATGGTCATCGGCTTCCACCTGCTCTACAACACCGTGCGTTGCCTGATCCTGTTGCCCAGCGTCGGGCCGATGGCCAAGCTCTGTGCGTGGTTGCTGCCAGAGCGGCCGGACATCAATGGCACAGCCAAACCACGGCATCTCGACCCGACCGCCCTGGTCACCCCGAGTCTGGCGCTGGCCAACGCTGCCCGAGAAACCCTGCGCATCGGCGATCTGGTCGACAGCATGCTCGAAGCCATGCTCGACGTGCTGCGCGGCAAACAGACCGCCGTCACCCAGGAAATTCGTCGCCTGACCGATGATGTCGAAGCGCTCTACAGCGCCATCAAACTCTATCTGGCGCAAATGCCCCGCGAAGACCTCAGCGAACAGGACAGCCGGCGCTGGGCGGAAACCATCGAGCTGGCGATCAATCTGAAACTCTCCAGCGATCTGATCGAGCGCATGCTGCGCAAGGTTCAGCAGCAGAAAACCTCGCAACGCCGGTCTTTTTCCGAGGTGGGCCTGGAGGAGTTGGCGGGGCTGCACAGTCAGTTGATTTCCAATCTGCGTCTGGGGTTGTCAGTGTTTCTTAGTGCCGACCTGGAAAGTGCCCGTCAGTTACTGCGTGAGAAACGTCGCTTTCGCGCACAGGAGCGCCGTCTGGCCCACGCTCATGTCAGCCGTTTAAACCGTAAGATCGTACAAAGTATCGAGACCAGTTCGCTGCACCTGGAACTGATTGCTGACATGAGACGCTTGAATTCGTTGTTCTGCAGCAGCGCCTATGCAGTGTTGGGTACTTCGGATACTGGCGCTCTGGCGGTCGACGATTTGACTGACATCACTCATTCACCCTGAACGTCCACAGTTGCCTGAAGTCTGTTGAACTTACGCGGGTCGTACGGAAATTCGTTATGCGTTGTTTGCTGTTCGCTTGTCTGCTGCTCGGCTCACTGCCTTCATTTGCCCTGGATCGCTTTCAGGTCGAGGGCTACACGTTGCGCAACGGCCTGCAATTGGTCCTCAAACCGGGCACCGAGCGCGGGCATGTGGCGATCCGGTTGGTGGTTGGCGTAGGCCGGGATGATTTCAGCTGTGCCGACAAGGAGCTGCCGCATCTACTCGAACATCTGCTGTTCAGCGGCATCGACGCCACCGGCGAGGGTGGTCTGGAAGAGCGCATGCAGGCCCTGGGCGGCGAGTGGAATGCTTATACGAACAATGCCGACACGACCTTCGTCATCGAAGCTCCGGCGAAAAACCAGCGCAAGGTCCTCGACCTGCTGTTGGCGCTGTTGACCCAGACCCGTATCGATGACCATGCGATCAATGTCGCCAAGCAAGTGGTCGAGCGCGAAGACGGCGGTCATTACTCGCACCTGCAACGCTGGTTGGATCGCCAGGACCTGGGTCATACCGCCAGTAATCAGTTGGCGGTGGAACTGGGCCTCAAATGCCCCGAGCGCGCGCAAGTCGATCACCTGACCCGCGAGCAATTGGAGAAGGTGCGCAAGGACTGGTATGCGCCTAACAACATGACCCTGATCGTGGTCGGCGACCTGGACCGCCTCCTGCCGGCCTATCTGGAGCGGGCCTATGGTGCGCTCGAAGCGGTTGAGCCTAGCGCTCACCTGCCGCTGCCAGACATTCAGGCCAGCGCGGCCCACGAGCGCAATTTGAGTAACGGTTTCGTCGGCGGCGGTGCCAAATTGCATTGGCTGGTGCCGGAACCGGTGCTGGAAGACCAGCATGACGAAACCTTCGACCTGCTCAAGGACTATCTGGACTGGGCGCTCTATCGCCAATTGCGCCTGGCCCATGGGTTGTCCTACGGTCCCTCGGCCGAGCGCGAGATATTTGGCGGGGTGGGCTTCATGAGCCTGAACGCCGACCTCGATCGCGACGACGTGCTGGCAGCGGAACAGGTGCTGGATGAGCTTAAAGCCGATCTGCTCAAGAGCGGCCTCGATGCCGCCACCTTCGCCCGTCTCAAGCAAGCCGCCATCGCTCGCCAGGCCTGGGCCGTGCAAGGCAACAGCGCCCTGGCGGACTATTACTGGAGCGCCCTTGGCGACTATGAGGATGGCCATTTCGTCAACCCGGCCAAGGCACTGCAAGACGTGACCCGGGCCGAGGCGAACAAGGCAATGCGCGAATTGCTGCTGCAACCGGGGTATCTGCGGATCGAGAAGCCGCTGATGAGTTATGACCAGGTGATGTGGACGATTGTCGGGGTGCTGGGGCTTATCGTGTTGATGTTGCTGGGTTGGCGCCTACGCCACAGGACTTTGTAGCAGCTGGCGCAGCCTGCGTTCGGCAGCTGCTACAAAAAACTCGCAATCGGACTACGGCCCTCGCCACACCGTTCGGCCAACGGTAACCTGTCGAGGATTTTTCCCACGACTATTGTGAACCGCCGAATGCCGAATCTGACCCTGTACGTACAGCGCATCCTGGAATTGATGAAGCGCTATCCCGGGGTCATTGCGCTCGGCGGTTTCATTTCAGGGGTCGGCAGCTTCATGCTGGTGGATCGCCAACAAGGTCTGGCGACGTGGATCACCACCATCATGCTGATCAGCTGGGTCTGGTTGATGCTGGAAAACAGCCTCACCAAGCTGTTCGCCAGGGTCTTCAAGCGCGAAATACCCCAGCCATTGCTGCGTTACGCAACGCAGATGATCCATCAGGAAAGCCTGTTCTTCGTCCTGCCGTTCTTTTTAATCACCACCACCTGGAACAGCGGCCAGTTGTTCTTCACTGGATTACTGAGCATGGCGGCGCTGATTTCGATCATCGACCCGCTCTACTACAAATGGCTGGCACCGCGCCGCTGGGCGTTCCTGGCGCTGCACACACTGACCCTGTTCGCGGCCCTGTTGACCGCCCTGCCCGTCATCCTGCACCTGACCACCGCCCAAAGCTTCAAGCTGGCGCTAGGCATTGCCATGCTGCTGTCGTTCCCGAGCCTGGCCTCGATCTTCCCGATTCGCACTGTGCGCAATGCGCTGGCGATCCTCAGCATCACCGTCGGCATCGGCGCCGCTGGTTGGGTGCTGCGCTCTTGGGTTCCGCCGGCGACCTTGTGGATGACCGATGTGGCGATCAGCACCCAAATGCAGGACCGTACCCCCGGCAAGAGCCTGGAAGAAGTCAGCGCCGAGCAGATTCGCGGAGGTGGGCTGTACGCGTACACCGCGATCAACGCCCCGCGAGGTCTGGCCGAACGGATTTATCACGTCTGGATGTTCAACGGTAAGGAAGTCGACCGTATTCCCCTGGACATCCACGGCGGGCGCAAGGAAGGCTACCGCGCCTGGACCCACAAGCAGAACTTCCCCGGCAACCCCGCAGGCAAATGGCAGGTCCGGGTGCTGACTGAAGACGGTCAGTTGATTGGCGTGCTGCGCTTCAAAGTCATGGACAGCACACCCATCAAAGAAAAGTAACGCGGTTCGTGCTATTAGTCAGATCTGCGTAATAGCCGAACAAGCACGGAGCTTATGACTAGCAGCACAACGCCTGGCAGTGCCCGACTGGACACCTCGCACAGCCCTGCCCTGTTGCGGGTCACGGGTGACTGGACGCTCGCCCATTACGCCGACCTCAGCCGCCTGAGTGAAAAGCTCCGTGGCCAATACGACAACAACACCCACATCGATCTCAATGACCTCGGAGCGCTCGATACGGCGGGTGCGTCATTGCTGGTGGAGTTGCTGGGAGCCGAGCGTCTGGGCCAATCTGCCGAACACCCCGATTGCACCCTTTCCTCCGCGGATCGCGCCTTGTTGCAGACGGTGTATTGCTCGCTGACCGATTTCTGCGTGCCGATCAAAGAACCGGAAATCAGCGTCAGCATTCAACTGCTGACCCGCATCGGCCGCGCGGTCGATGCTGTTTGGCAGGACACGTTGCAACTGTTGGGTTTCGTCGGCCTGATCCTGGAAACCATCGCTCGCGGGCTGTTTCGTCCCAAGCGCTGGCGCCTCACGCCGATGGTCGCCCACATCGAACAGACCGGCCTCGACGCGGCCCCCATCGTCGCCTTGCTGACCTTTCTGGTGGGCGCTGTGGTGGCGTTTCTCGGGGCGACGGTGCTGGCGAGTTTTGGCGCGAGTATTTTCACCGTGGACCTGGTGGCGTTCTCTTTTCTGCGGGAGTTCGGCGTGTTGCTCACGGCGATCCTGATGGCGGGCCGCACCGCCAGCGCGTTCACCGCGCAGATCGGTTCGATGAAGGCCAACGAAGAAATCGACGCGATCCGCACCCTCGGCCTCGACCCGATGGAGTTGCTGGTAGTACCCCGCGTCCTGGCGTTGCTGGTGGCGCTGCCGATGCTGACCTTTCTGGCGATGTTGTCAGGGATTGTCGGCGGTGGCGTGGTCTGTGCGCTGTCGCTGGATATCTCGCCAGCGATGTTCCTGTCACTGCTGCAATCGGACATCGGCGTTCAGCACTTTCTGGTGGGGATCGTCAAAGCGCCGATTTTTGCGTTCCTGATTGCCGCCATCGGCTGCCTCGAGGGCTTCAAGGTCAGCGGCAGCGCCGAGTCCGTCGGCGCGCACACCACGTCCAGTGTGGTGCAGTCGATTTTCGTGGTGATCGTGCTCGACGCCGTGGCTGCGTTGTTTTTCATGGAGATGGACTGGTGAGTCGTTTACCCCGAGCGCCTTCAGAGGCAGTGATCGAAGTCCGTGGGCTGTGCAATCGCTTCGGCCGCCAGAGCGTGCACGAGAATCTCGACCTGGACTTGTACAAGGGTGAGATTCTGGCGGTGGTCGGCGGTTCTGGCAGCGGCAAATCGGTGCTGCTGCGCAGCATTGTCGGCCTGCGTCAGCCCAGCGAAGGGCTGGTGAAGGTCTTCGGCAAGAACTTGCCGAGCCTGTCGGAACACGAGCGCTCGCTGGTCGAACGGCGGTTCGGTGTGTTGTTCCAGAAAGGCGCCTTGTTCTCTTCGCTCACCGTGACCGAGAACGTTGCCCTGCCCCTGATTGAACACGCCGGCCTGAGCCGTGCCGACGCCGAGCATCTTGCGGCAGTGAAAATGGCGTTGGCCGGGCTGCCGTTGTCGGCGGCCGACAAATACCCTGCTTCACTGTCCGGCGGCATGATCAAGCGCGCAGCCCTGGCCCGAGCACTGGCGCTGGACCCGGACATCCTGTTCCTCGACGAGCCTACCGCCGGTCTAGACCCAATTGGCGCCGCAGGCTTCGATCAACTGATCCTGACTCTGCGCGATGCCTTGGGCCTGAGCGTGTTTCTGGTGACCCACGACCTCGACACGCTCTACACCATCACCGACCGGGTGGCGGTGCTGGCGCAGAAGAAAGTGCTGGTGGCGGACGCCATCGACAAGGTGTCGGAAACCGATGATGCGTGGATTCACGAATACTTCCATGGCCCTCGCGGCCGCGCGGCGCTGACGGCCGCTAACCAGCTCAACGAGGTCTGACATGGAAACCCGAGCCCATCACGTATTGATTGGCCTGTTCACCGTCATAGTGGTGGCAGGCGCCCTGCTCTTCGGTCTGTGGCTGGCCAAATCCAGCGTCGATACCGAATTCAAGGATTACGAAATCGTCTTCAACGAGGCGGTCAGCGGCCTGTCCAAGGGCAGCGCCGTGCAGTACAGCGGAATCAAGGTCGGCGATGTGGTGATGCTGCGTCTGGACCCGAACGATCCGCGCCGGGTGTTGGCGCGGATTCGCCTGGGCGGAGACACTCCGATCAAAGAAGACACTCAGGCCAAGCTGGCGCTAACCGGGATCACCGGGACCTCGATCATCCAGCTCAGCGGCGGCACGCCACAAAGTCCGACGCTCAAGGGCAAGGACGGCAATTTGCCGACCATCGTGGCATCGCCCTCGCCCATCTCTCGATTGATGAACGACAGTAACGACCTGATGACCGGTGTGAACGTGTTGATGCAGAACGCCAATCAGATGTTTTCTTCGGAGAACGTCGAGCGCATCAGCAAGACCCTTGAGCATCTGGAGCAAACCACCGGCACCATCGCCGACCAGCGCGGCGACATCGGTCAGGCCATGCAGCAACTGGCGTCGATCGGTAAACAGGCCTCCGCCACACTCGAACAAACCGCTGCGTTGATGCGCAACGCCAACGGCCTGCTCAACGATCAGGGCAAGCAGATGTTTGGCAGTGCCGAGCAAGCCATGAAGTCCCTGGAACAAAGCAGCGCGACCATCAACACATTGCTCTCCGCCAATCAGGATTCCCTCAACAGCGGCATGCAGGGCCTCAATGGCCTGGCGCCGGCGGTGCGCGAGCTGCGCGATACCTTGAGCTCGTTGCGGACCATTTCCCAGCGGCTTGAGGCCAACCCCAGCGGTTACCTGCTGGGCAGCGACAAAAACAAGGAGTTCACGCCATGAAACTGGCTCATCTCGCCCTCCTCGCCGGATCTGCGTTGATCGCTTCCTGTTCGATTTTCCCCAAGACCGAGCCGTCCGATGTCTATCGACTGCCGTCGGCACAGCGCGACGCATCGGCCCAACACGGCACGCCGCAGCGCTGGTCGTTGCGGCTGGCCAAGCCTCAGACCAGCGAAGCCTTGAACAACCCGAAAATCGTCGTAATCCCTCAGGGTGATCTGATCAGCAGCTACAAGGCTTCACGCTGGAGCGATCCGGCACCGGTGCTGTTGCGCAATCGTCTGCTCGATGGTTTCCAGCGTGACGGTCGCGTGCCGTTGCTCAGCACCGATGACAGTAATTTCCAGGCGGACCTGGAACTGGGCGGCAACCTGCAAGCGTTCCAGACCGAGTACCAAGGCACGGCGGCGAGCGTGGTCGTGCGCCTGGATGCGTTGTTGGTGCGTGGGTATGACCAGCGAATCCTCGCCAGCCGACGCTTTGAAGTGCGTCAGCCGTTAAGCGATGTGAAGGTGTCGGCGGTGGTGACCGGTTTTGGTCAGGCCAGCGATCAATTGACGGCGCAGGTGGTGGCCTGGACGGTGGAGCAAGGTCAGAAAGTTGCGCCGCCGCTGAGGCCATAAACGTCGGACGCACATCTAATGTGGGAGCGGGCTTGCTCGCGAAGGCGGTGTGTCAGTCAACAGGGATGTTGAATGTACCGGCCTCTTCGCGAGCAAGCCCGCTCCCACAGGGTTTTCGGTTAGCCGAAGAACCAGTAGCAAACCCCGATCGCGCCAAGAACCCCCGCCAACTCCGCCAGCAACGCACACCCCACCGCATGTCGCGCGCGCTGAATGCCCACCGCGCCGAAGTACACCGCCAGTACATAAAAGGTTGTTTCAGTACTGCCCTGAATCGTCGCCGCCACCAGCGCCGGGAAGCTGTCGACTCCAGAGGTTTTCATGGTTTCGATCAGCATTGCCCGTGCGGCGCTGCCGGAGAAGGGTTTGACCATGGCCGTCGGCAGCGCGTCGACAAAGCGGGTGTCCCAACCGGCCCACTCCACCAGATGACGGATCCCGTCCAGACCGAAATCCAGTGCCCCGGATGCTCGCAGCACGCCCACGGCGCAGAGCATCGCCACCAGATACGGCAGCAGGTTCTTGGCCACGTCGAAGCCTTCTTTGGCGCCTTCGATGAACGCCTCGTAGACCTTCACTTTGCGCAATGCGCCGATCACCAGAAACAGCATGATCAACCCGAACAGCGTCACGTTGCCGAGAATCGATGACAGGCTCGCCAGAGCGGTCGCCGAGAGCGTCGCCAGCAGCGCCATGAACGCACCGAGGGCCAAGGCACCGGGAATCAGGTAGGCGAGCACCACCGGGTCCCACAGGCGCAGACGCTGCATGAACGCCACCGACAACAAGCCCACCAGGGTCGAACAACTGGTGGCCAGCAGGATTGGCAGGAACACCAGGGTCGGATCGGGCGCACCTTGCTGGGCGCGGTACATGAAAATCGTCACCGGCAGCAGGGTCAGGGACGAGGCGTTGAGTACCAGAAAGAGGATCTGCGCGTTGCTGGCGATGGTGTCGCTGGGATTGAGCTCTTGCAGCGCCTTCATGGCTTTGAGGCCGATCGGCGTGGCGGCGTTGTCCAGGCCCAGGCCATTGGCGGCGAAGTTGAGGGTGATCAGACCGATGGCCGGATGCCCGGGCGGCACCTCCGGCATCAGGCGCAGGAACAGCGGGCCCAGCGCCTTGGCCAGCCATTCGACGATCCCGGCCTTTTCGGCAATCCGCAGAAAACCCAGCCAGAGGGTGAGGGTGCCGAACAGCAGGATCATGACCTCGACCGACAGTTTGGCCATGGCGAAAATGCTCTCCACCATCGCCGCAAAGATTCCGGCGTTACCGCCGATCAGCCACTGCGCGAGCGCCGATACGGCCGCCACGATGAAGAAGCCAAGCCACAGGCCATTAAGCATCAGTCAAATCCCCCGGAAGATGCGGCGAATGATAGCGGGGTAGGCAGAAACGACAAACCCCGGATTTCTCCGGGGTTTGTTTAGTACCGCTAGCAAAAGACCAATGTGGGAGCGGGCTTGCTCGCGAAGAGGCCGGAACATTCAACATCTTTGTTGACTGATCCACCGCTTTCGCGAGCAAGCCCGCTCCCACAGGGTTATGCATTAGTTGCTGGAGATTTCACCAACCGGCAACTTTTCCTTGCTGCGCCAGTGCGGCAGGGAGTTCCAGTAGCGCTCGCCCTTGGCGTCGTCGTACATACCTTCCCAACGTGCGATGACCAGCACGGCCAAGGCGTTACCGATTACGTTCAGCGCGGTACGGGCCATGTCCATGATGCGGTCGACACCGGCAATGAACGCCAGGCCTTCCAACGGAATACCGACACTGCCCAGGGTGGCCAGCAGCACCACGAAGGACACGCCCGGTACGCCGGCGATGCCTTTGGAGGTGACCATCAGCGTCAGCACCAGCAACAACTGTTGGCTGATCGACAGGTCAATGCCGTAGAGCTGGGCGATGAAGATCGCCGCGATGCTTTGGTACAGCGTCGAACCGTCGAGATTGAACGAGTAGCCGGTCGGTACCACGAAGCTGCAAATGGCTTTCGGCGCGCCGTAGGCTTCCATCTTCTCGATCACGCGCGGCAGCACGGTTTCGGAACTGGCGGTGGAGTAGGCCAGGACCAGCTCATCCTTGAAGATGCGCATCAGCTTGATCACCGAGAAGCCGAACAGGCGAGCGATCAGGCCCAGCACCACGAAGGCGAAGAAGGCGATGGCGAAGTAAACCAGAACGACCAGTTTGGCCAGCGGCAGCAAAGAGGCGAAGCCGAAGTTGGCCACGGTCACAGCGATCAGTGCGAACACGCCGATCGGGGCGTAGTTCATGATCATGTGGGTGACCTTGAACATGCTTTCCGATACGCCCTGGAACATCTTCACCAGCGGCTCGCGCAGGTCCGATTGCAGGCTCGACAGACCGAGACCGAACAACACGGAGAAGAAGATGATCGGCAGCATCTCGCCGCGGGCCATGGCCGCGAAGATGTTCGACGGGATCAGGTTGAGGATGGTCTGGATGAACGCATGTTCATGCTGAACTTCGGCGGCAGTGGCCTGGTACTTGGAAATATCCACCGTACCCAGGGTGCTCATGTCGATGCCGCTGCCCGGATGGACCACGTTGGCCAGCACCAGACCGACCAGAATGGCGATGGTGGTGACGATCTCGAAGTAAATGATGGTCTTCAGACCGATGCGACCGAGTTTCTTCGCGTCACCCACGCCAGCAATGCCGACGATCAGCGAGGAGATCACGATCGGGATCACGATCATCTTGATCAGACGGATAAAGATATCGCCTGCTGGTTGCAGTACGTTGCTGATCCACCAGGCTTTTTCGGCACTGAAATGGTTGAGCAGTGCACCAATTGCTATCCCCAGAACCAGACCGATGAGGATCTGCCAGGCGAGGCTAAGCTTTGCCTTCTTCATATCTTTACCCTTACTTGCGTTTGACTCAGGCTGATGCATGAACTGAAACGCTCAATGGCGAACAAGTCTTGCATCGGCCCCCGTATAAGGTCCCCGCGAGCGAGCATTTACAGCTCTCAGGCAGCGAAAAAGGCGCAACTATTCCGATGCTGGGAAGCGCCGTCTAATGCCGTAAACGCCTACCCTATGCCGAATCGGCATGAGATTTTCTTACTGAAACCCGCGTCCCAAGCGGTTTGAATGCGACATTCAGGCGGGCATAAGTGCCGTATGCCGGCCATTTCAGCGCAGGACGAAGGTTTTTAAATAAGCGGAAATTTAGGAAAAAGCCTACGTTTGGCTGCGAATTCTCTTATCGGGAAAGTCGGAGCTTTCTCGATATACGGTCACGAAGAAACACCGCGAAACGGTTTTGCGGGGAATATGCACCAATAGCAGATGAGCTGAATGCTCTAGATCAACGTTTTGCACGTTGAAGCTCTCCGCAAGTTCGTCGAGCCGCTCTGGGCCCCGGCGAACTTGCGTCGCAGCTTTGCCTGACCCGGCCCTTGCGCAGGTACTCCCTGTACCCGTAGGTCACTCCGACCCTGAAACAGTCAGAACGTCCCGACCCCTTGGTCATGCGTCTACCGTCCTCGGGTAGCGCAGTGGAAAAAGGCGCTGTGGCCTCTTTCGTGTTTCGAAACTCAATACCAGTCTGGATCTTCTTTAATTGGCACTGCCGCCCAGAAGCAGGGCGGCTGCCATTGTCTTTAACGAAATGCTCATGTTCAGCCTCGACCGCGGCGGCCAAAGAAGAAGGAAGCAATGAACATCACCAGGAATACGACAAAGAGAATCTTGGCGATACCCGTGGCGGTGCCCGCGATACCACCGAAGCCCAATACTGCAGCGATGATGGCAATGATCAGGAATGTGATTGCCCAGCTCAACATGGTGATTCTCCTTACGCTTCTATTTAAAGGTGTTGCTTGTGGTGCTTATCCCGGCGCGTTGAGCGCGCCAAGTTCGTTTACTTAAAACACCCAACGCTCCTGAGGCGTCTCGTCCACAGGCTGGGCCTGGTCGACGTCCATCATTCGCATCGAGTCGCTGTCAGCCAGGTTGCTGCTGACCGCGCTGAAATGGGTTTGGGGTGCGTGTGGAATCGACAGGTGCGGCGTCTCTGGCTGCTGGCTCTGTTCCCAGCGCAAGAACTGCTGGCCGCCAATCAAGGTGATCAACAATGCCAGCAGGGCAAACAAACCTTGCTGGATATGCAATGGCGAGATACGCAATTGGGCGGCACCTTGGCGATTCATCCTGAAGTTCCTCCCTCTAGGGGTAGGTTGGCGGGCACTGATTGATTAAATGCCCTGATTACTCAGTTACCTGCAGCCTGCATGCCACCTTTTTGTCAGGTTTAATCTGATTAAAATCAATTGGTTACATGGTTTGTGGAAATGGGTTTGGACGCATCCTGCACGATGGCCCATTCAAGGCCGTGCGTAATGCACGATGGATTCGCCAAAACTTTCAATATTTTTGGAATTGAAGGAAGGGCGCGGATGTCAGAAAGGGACGCAGGCAATTGCCGAAGAACGGTTCATTAATAAAAAATTAAATAAATCAGTGGGTTATCTTGTTGTGAAGTAGATAGCACCGCTGATATGGCTGAAATCGGCCACAATCAATCATGCAACTTGCCCGATTTTTCCGGGCCTAACCCACTTCAACAATAAAGGAGCGTAGGAACATGGAATCAGCCACTGAGCATCAAGGCCGCATTCTGCTGGTAGACGACGAGTCCGCCATCCTTCGAACCTTTCGCTATTGCCTCGAAGACGAAGGCTATAGCGTCGCTACAGCGACCAGCGCGGCTCAGGCTGAAGCCTTGTTGCAGCGCCAGGTTTTTGATCTGTGCTTCCTCGATTTGCGTCTGGGCGAAGATAATGGCCTTGATGTGCTGGCTCAGATGCGCATCCAGGCGCCCTGGATGCGGGTGGTGATTGTCACTGCTCACTCGGCCGTGGACACTGCCGTGGATGCGATTCAGGCCGGTGCCGCCGACTACCTGGTCAAACCTTGCAGCCCCGACCAGTTACGCCTGGCCACTGCCAAACAACTGGAAGTTCGGCAACTCTCGGCGCGCCTGGAAGCCCTCGAAGGTGAAGTGCGCAAACCCAAGGAGGGGCTGGATTCCCACAGCCCGGCGATGAAAGTGGTGCTCGAAACCGCACGCCAGGTCGCCAGTACTGACGCCAACATCCTGATTCTCGGCGAGTCCGGCACCGGTAAAGGTGAACTGTCACGGGCAATTCACGGCTGGAGCAAACGCCAGAAGAAGTCCTGCGTCACCATCAATTGCCCGTCCCTGACTGCCGAACTAATGGACAGCGAACTTTTCGGCCACAGCCGGGGGGCGTTCACCGGTGCCAGCGAAAGCACGTTGGGTCGTGTCAATCAGGCCGACGGCGGAACGTTGTTTCTCGACGAGATCGGCGATTTTCCCCTGACCTTACAGCCAAAATTGCTGCGTTTCATTCAGGACAAGGAATACGAACGCGTGGGTGACCCGGTAACCCGTCGCGCCGACGTGCGAATCCTCGCCGCCACTAACCTCAACCTGGAAGACATGGTTCGCGATGGTCGTTTTCGTGAGGACTTGCTCTATCGTCTCAACGTCATCACCTTGCACCTGCCGCCGCTTCGCGAGCGCAGGGAAGATATTTTGAATCTGGCGGACCGCTTCCTGGCGCGCTTCGTCAAGGAATACTCGCGTCCAGCCCGGCGTTTCAGCGACGAGGCGCGCGAAGCGCTGCTCAGCTACCGCTGGCCGGGCAACATTCGCGAGCTGCGCAACGTGGTGGAGCGCGCGAGCATTATTTGTCCGCAGGAGCGGGTAGAGCTCAGCCACTTGGGCATGGCCGAAACCCCGACCAACCACACGCCACGCATTGGTGCTGCGCTGAGCCTGGATGAACTGGAAAAAGCTCACATTGGCGCGGTTCTCGCCACGGCCGACACGCTGGATCAGGCGGCCAAAACCTTGGGTATCGATGCCTCGACCCTGTACCGCAAACGCAAGCAGTACAACTTGTGAGTCGTAACCGATGAAACTGGCGATGACGTTGCGCACCCGGCTGTTTCTGAGTATTTCTGCACTGATTACGGTGGCGCTGCTTGGGCTCTTGCTCGGGCTGGTTGGCGTGATGCAGATGGCAGGGACTCAGGAAGCCCTGATCCGTGACAACTTCGTCACGCTGGATCTGGGATTGAAGCTGCGTCAGACCCTGGGTGATCAACTGATCATCATGCTCGACGAGCAACCGGATCCTGCGGCGTTTGAGGCGTCCAAACAGCATTCCCTTGAATTGTTTGACGAAGGCATTGCTCGCGAACCGTCCAGCGAAGGTGCCCAGTATGGTTTCAAAAAGGCCAAGGCTGATTATCAGAACCTACTGCAGTCCTTTGATTTTTCCAGTGCTCCTATCCAGGTAGTCGGTAGTGACGGGGATCTTGCGGAAAAATTCAACGCATTGCGTAATGGTTTGATCTCTGAACAGAAGCGCGCACTGGGAAACATCACTGAGATCGAACGCAAGGCACGGGAGCGGGCACTGTTGATTGCCGGCCTGCTTGGGTTGGTCGGGGTGGCGGTGTTGTTCATCGGCTTCATTACCGCCCATGCGATCGCCCGGCGGTTCGGGGCTCCGATCGAGGCCTTGGCCGCAGCGGCTGACAACATCGGCCAGGGTAATTTCGAAGTGACCCTGCCGATTTCCTCCGCGGTGGAAATGAACCAACTGACCCGGCGTTTCGGCATCATGGCCGAGGCCTTGCGTGAGCACCAGGCTACCAATATCGACGAACTGCTCGCCGGCCAGCAACGCTTGCAAGCGGTGCTCGACAGCATCGACGACGGTTTGCTGATCATTGATCGTCAAGGTCATCTTGAGCACCTCAATCCGGTGGCTCAGCGTCAGTTAGGCTGGGACACCGATCGTCTCGGCCAAGGGCTGGGTACGGCGCTTGAGCGTCCCGAACTGGATGAACAACTGCAACTGGTATTGCGCGGTGGCACCCTGGAACGAGCGCCGGACGACCTGAGCATCGAAGTCGATGGAGAGTCGCGATTGCTGACATATAGCCTGACGCCGGTCAGCCATACCCAGGGGCATATTCTCGGCGCTGTGATGGTGTTGCATGACGTTACCGAACAGCGGGCCTTTGAAAGGGTGCGTAGCGAGTTCGTCTTGCGCGCCTCCCATGAGTTGCGCACACCGGTTACCGGGATGCACATGGCATTCGGCCTGTTCCGCGAGCGGACGCATTTTGCCGAAGACTCCCGCGAAGCTGACCTACTGGACACCGTCAACGAAGAAATGCAGCGCCTGATGCAGTTGATCAACGACTTGCTGAATTTCTCTCGCTATCAAAACGGCCTGCAAAAACTCTCCTTGGCGCCATGCTCCATCGAAGACTTGCTGGATCAGGCCCAGACACGTTTTGCCCGCTTGGCGCAGGAGAAGGGTATCGAACTGCTGGTGGAAGTGCAGGGGCCGTTGCCGCGGTTGCAAGCCGATCAGGCGCAGCTGGAACGGGTGCTCGACAACCTGATCGACAACGCCTTGCGCCATACCTCCCACGACGGACTGATACGTTTGCAGGCCCGGCGCCATGGTGAACGGATGATTATCAGCGTCGAGGACAACGGCGAAGGCATTGCCTACGGCCAGCAGGGACGGATCTTCGAGCCCTTCGTTCAGGTCGGTCGCAAAAAGGGCGGTGCCGGGCTGGGTCTGGCGCTGTGCAAGGAAATCGTGCAGTTGCACGGCGGACGGATGGGTGTCTATTCGCGGCCGGGGCAGGGGACGCAGTTCTACATGGCGCTGGCGATATAAGCCGGTGCCCTCTCAGGCTTCGTCATCCTGGCGTCGCGTGGTCAGTCGGCGGCCACGGGTAATCAGTTCGATGAACTGCACGGCGCTCAGGGCGTGGGCGAACAGCCAACCCTGACCGAATTTCACCCCTTCGCTGCTCAGAAACACCGCTTGGGCTTCATGTTCGATGCCTTCGGCAATCACCTTGAGTTGCAGGGCCTGAGCCATGCGAATGATGTGCGGTGCCACGCCGCTGCTGGCGGCGTCATGCCCCAGCGCGTCGATAAACGCCTTGTCGATTTTCAGGCAGTCCACCGGTAGGGTCTGCAGGTAGGCGAGGCTGCAATAGCCGGTGCCAAAATCGTCGATCAGCACTTGATGCCCGACATCCCGCAGGGCTTGCAGGTTTTCTCTGGCCACCACCACGTCCACCAATCCGCGCTCGGTCACTTCAAAGGCAATTTGCCTGGCCGCCACCCGGTGCATGCTCAGCAGACGCGCCATCACCTGACCGATACGCGGCACCATGACATCGCAGGCCGCCAGATTGACCGAGATGTACAGCTGCGGATTGGACCGCAACAGTTGCCCGAGCTGTTCCAGCAGGCGCTGTAATACGAAGTCGGTCATCTGGCGAATCTGGCCGGTATTCTCCGCCATCGGAATGAACAGGTCGGGACTGGTCAGCGTGCCGTCCGGCCTGCGCCAGCGCAGCAGGGCTTCAGCGCCGACGCAGTTGCGGCTGTCGAGGTCAAAGATCGGTTGATACAACACCTGTAGCTCACCTCGCCGCATAGCGCCTTGCAGTTCGGCATCCAGCGACTGACGCTGGCGTACCAGCAGAAACACCAGAATGCCTACACAGGCACTCAGCGCCAGGCTGGCCGGCAGTAGCCACCACCATACCGGCGGTACATGCATTCCGGTACGTGGGGTGATCAGTACCAGTTGGTATTCGGGGGTGTTAGTGGGCATTCGGTAAATCAGGCGGGTAGGGGTGACTTGCAGCGCATCGGGGCTTTTCGGGGGCCAGGGCTCCGCGGGGGGCCAGGCCTGAGCGACACCGAGCACCGGAATCGCCCGGGTGCCATGGTCGAGCACCACCAACAGGCTGCTCCCCGGAGACAGATCGACCATGTCGGTCAAATGCCCGCGGGACGTCGCAACCCGGAAATTGCCACGCCCAAGCATCAGTGCTGCGCGGTTCTCATCGGGTTCGGTGGTGGTGTTCAGCCAATAGCTGTAGGTGGGGCCCTTGATGTCCGGCGGTCGGATCAGCGATACCCCTTCCTGGCGGGGGCGGTTGGAGCAGATTCGCGACGTGTCCATATAGGCGGCTTCATAAACGAAGCGGTAATTGAAGCTGACCTGCTGCAGGGTGGCGATCATTTCGTCATCGCAACCTCGCAGCGGTTGGGCTTCCAGGTCATCGAGGCTTTCGCGCAATTGCCCGAACAGCTGCTCCAGCCGGACCAGAAAGCGTTCTCCCTGGGCATTCATTTCCTGGCTTTCGTTGTGCTCGACCTGATTCATCGCCACGAACAAACTGCCAACCGTTAGAAGCGTTGCGCTCAAGGCAGTAGCCAGCATCGCCAAAAACCAAGGGCGATAGAACCAGCTATGCAGTCTCTCCCGAGCAGCAGGCATCATGGAATATCCGAAGAATTACCAATGAGTTATAGCTGCTGATTTGGAAAAAGCGCTGACCGTCGGGCGGGCGTCATTATTTTGTCTGATTCAACACCTGAAGAATCGCCGCGGTCTGGGCGTCCGGTGTCCCATCGAAACGGGAAGGGCGAAAATGCAGCTGGAAGGCCGCCAGCACATTGCGTGTCGCTACATCCAGTTCGCCGGTTTGCGGCGTGGCATAGCCCAAGCGGGCAAGCTGCGCCTGAAACCAACTGATGCTGGGTAATTGCACCGCGAACTGCGCTTGCTGCCGCGCCACGGCCTGCTCGTTCGGCCATATTCCCAAGCCTTCGGCCGCCAGGCGCTTCCAGGGAAACAGCGGGCCGGGGTCGAGTTTGCGCATCGGTGCGATGTCGCTATGGCCAATGATATGACGGGGGCTGATGCCTTGGCGCTTACTGATGTCTTTGAGCAGGAAGATCATCGACTGAATCTGGGCTTCGCTGTAGGGATACCAAAGACGCCCGTTCGGGGTGTCCTCAAAGCCCTGATTGACGATCTCGATACCAATGGAACTGGAGTTCAGCCAGGTCCGGCCTTGCCATTCGCTTTCGCCTGCGTGCCAGGCCCGGAAATTTTCATCGATCAGCTTATAAATAGTGGCGCGCTTGTCGTCGCTAATCAGGTAGTGGCTGCTGACCTCGCCATGGGTCAGCAATTGCAGTGAGGTTTCCAGGGATGCGGAGGTGTAATGCATCACCACGAACTGAATACGATTGTCGTAATTGGCTGAACGGTGGCTGGTATCGATTCGGGGGCCGCTGGCACAACCGGCCAATAGAAGCAGCGAGACAATAAGAGCAAGACATTTCATGGTGGGAGGCAGTACACGCAAGACAATAATGCAACAGTGTAACGGTATTGCCTTGCGCGCAGATGGCAAAAAATGCTGTTTTAAACAAAATGGAACAATTAGCTATCAGCCCGCTTCTACTCGATTCCGGCCATTGTTTTTCGCCCGATATAGCGCCTGATCGGCTCTTTTAAGTACCAGATCGCTGTGTTCGCCCGGTCTGAAGGCGGTCAATCCCATGGAAATGGTGATGGTGACTCGCTCGCCCTTGAAGTGGAACGGGCAGGCTTCGATCGATGCGCGCAAGGTTTCCAGTAGTTTTGCGCCGACCATAGGTAGTGTGGCAGGCATCAATAGTACAAACTCCTCACCGCCAAATCGGGCAATGAAATCAGACCCACGCAGACGCTTGCGTAGAACACTGGCGATGATTTTCAGCACCTTGTCGCCCGCCAGATGGCCATAGTTGTCGTTGATGCGTTTGAAATGGTCGAGATCGAGCATTGCCAGCAACAGGGTATTGCCATGTTGTTGCCATTGACCTATTTCGTGCTCCAGGCGTTCGCTCCAGGCTGCTCGATTCGGTAGACCCGTCAGTGGATCGATCAGTGCCTTCTGACGCTGTTCTTCGAGATGCTCACGGTAGCCCAGGGCTTCCTGCTCCATGTGGGCAACCCTTTCGGCCAGGCATTGCAGACGGGCCGCTACTTCCTGCTCACGCTCATCGCGCTGCTTCTGGTGTTGGTCCATGGTGCCGAGCAGGCCTTCGAGATGGTTTTCCAGCACATGCTTGAGATCATCAAGGTCCGCCGCTTCCTGCATGCTGCTTTGCAAGCCGTCGACTTGCTCGCGAATCTGCGTGTCCATATCCCGCGCGGCCGAGCGGTTGTCGGCGTGGCCTTCGCTCGCGGCTTGCAGGTTGCTCTGGAATGACTCGAGGCGTTCGTTGAGTTGCTGCAAATAGGCTTCGAATTCGTGCTGGCCGCTGTCGGTGATTGCCAGCATCAATGTGGCGAGGTCATCGAGAATTGGCAGCAGTTCGTACCAGTTCAAGCCATTTTGAAGACGATCGCGCATCGCCTCGGCTTGCGGACGATGGCGCTCAGGCAGCGCCAAGTCATCGAGCAGGCCCAGCAGGGTGTCTTCGATGTGCTTGGCGACAGAGCTATAGGACGGCTCCGGCGAGTCCGGCAGGGCATACAAAATATCGTGTCCGGACGGCTCTGGATCGATGGTCACCGGAGTGAGCTCATCGGGATTGATTGCCGACAGAACCTGAGTGGCCGGTAGGGCGATCGCCGGAACCGGCTCTTGTTGCTCGATATCGGGTCGGGTTTGAAACTCCGTGACTTGGCTGCTCGTAGCTTCTGGCTCAAGGACGGGTGGCTCAAACGCCACGACTTCAGCCGCAGGTGCCATTGCTATGGGCGCCTCAATTTGCGCTGGCTCGGGGGGCGCAGCGGCGGGCATCGCGGCTTCGACGGTTGCCGATACCCCTTGCGGTTTATCGGCGGCTGGCGCGAGATTGACCGTCACTTGTGGGGGCTCGGCCGGCGAGGCTGCAACCGGTTCGACAGGTTGCGGGGCAGGCATATGCGATTCGGGGACGGCGAGCTGTGGCGCGATCTCTTCCGTTTCCCTGCTGAACAAACGCTGCAGAAAACCCGGGCGGTCAGGTTCGGCAGGGTTCTCCAGCAGGTTCAAGGCTTTGCCTTGCAAGCCGCTCAGCTCGCTAAGCAGCAACGGGATTTCGCGAGCCTGGCTTACGCGTCCGTCCAGTTGCTTGGCGAAATTCTTCAGTGGCCGGCTCACTTCCCGGGGCAGCGGCAACGCTTGCAACTGAGAAACCAGCGCTGTCAGGGCGGCACTGACTTGATTGACCCGGGTTTCCCGGCGCTGCTCGGAGTCGAGCACGGCTCTTTCCAGGCGTGGCAGCAAGGCTGCCAGGCCGGCGTCCATGTCATCGGTGCGTACGACTTCACGCATTTCCTTCATGCATTGATCAACGGCGCGATCGGTTCCTTCTGCGGCCAGGGTGCTGCGCACCAGCCCGCGACGCAACAGATCAAGCCGGGCGTCCCATCGACGTTCGAGCTTTTCCTGTTGTTCGATGCTTTTGAGGTATTTCTCTTTCCAGCGCTGTGCTTCGTCGCTCATTCAGGCAGGACTCAACGCGGGCAATGCATCGGCCGTGAGCGAACCCGGCAGACGAATCTCTACCGCGACCGGCAGGTGATCGGAAATGGGCTGTGCCAGCACTTCGACCTTTTCAAGGGTCAGGGTGGGGCTGAGCAGAATATGGTCCAGGCAACGCTGCGGGCGCCAGCTGGGAAAGGTCGCTTCCAGTTGCGGCGCGAGCAGGCCTAGATCACGCAACGGGGAGTTTTGCAGCAAGTCACTGGCATGGGTATTCATGTCGCCCATCAGCACCTGGTGTTTATAACCGCCAATCAACTCGCGGATGTAGGCCAGTTGCAGGCTACGGGCTCGAGCGCCCAGCGCCAAGTGCATCATCACCACCACGAGTGCCTCCGGACCTTCGCCGAAGCGCACCAGAATGGCCCCGCGACCCTTGGGTCCCGGCAGCGGATGATCTTCAATCGCCCACGGGCGCAGTCGGCTGAGCACACCATTGCTGTGCTGACCGAGATGACCGAGGTTGCGATTGAGTTGTTGATACCAGTAGGGGAAGGCGCCGAGCTGCGCCAGGTGTTCGACCTGATTGACGTAACCTGATCGCAGACTGCCGCCATCGGCTTCCTGCAAGGCGACCAGATCGAAGTCGCCCAGCAGATTACCGATTTTTTGCAGATTGTCGGCACGCCCGGTGTGCGGCAACAGATGCTGCCAGCCGCGGGTCAGATAGTGCCGATAGCGCTCGGTACTGATACCAACCTGGATATTGAAACTGAGCAAACGCAGACGGCTGTCCACGGGCAACCCCGTCGATTCCAGGTGATGCTCGTTGACCTGCGGATGATGCAGGCCAACGATGCGTTCAGTTCCCCAGCGGCGCATGGCAGGTGCCGCGCTTAGTTGGCGACGGCCTTGGTTGCCGCTCGCTCTTTGGCAACCAGTTGGTCGGCCAGTTTCAGCGCTTGTTCGGCACCGCCGGCAGAGCCGATGTCAAAGCGATACTTGCCGTTGACGATCATGGTAGGCACGCCGGAGATTTCATATTTCTTCGCAAGTTCTTTGGCTTTGTTGATCTGGCCCTTGATGGCGAAGGAGTCGAAGGTGGCCAGGAACTTGTCCTTGTCTACACCTTGGGTCGCCAGGAAGTCCGCCATGTCTTCTTTGTCGGTCAGTTTCTTGTGTTCTTTCTGAATTGCTTCGAAAACTGCGGCGTGAACCTTGCTTTCGACGCCCATGGCTTCAAGGGTCAGGAACATCTGGCCGTGTGCGTCCCAAGGGCCGCCAAACATGGCCGGAATGCGCACGAAGTTCACGTCGGAAGGCAGTTTTTCAACCCATGGGTTAATGACGGGTTCGAAGGCATAGCAATGCGGGCAACCGTACCAGAACAGCTCCACGACTTCGATCTTGCCAGGCACGGCCACCGGGACCGGATTGCTCAGCTCGACATAGGGCGCTGCAGGTTTTTCGGCGGCTTGGGCAGTCATGCCGAACAGGCTGGCAGCGACGAGCGCGGCGCTGATGATCAGATTACGCATGCTTTACTCCTGGACAATTGGGTCGCCTCGCGCGACCTGTTTTCAGACAGATCCTGGCGGGCTTGAGTTTGTAGTGTAACGGCAGCAGCCACAAAAAAGGGCAGCCAAAGCCACCCTTTTTATGTTTGCATCGACGGATTAATCGAGTGTTAACGTTGCAAGAGATGTACATCTCCAGCAACGCTTGTTCGATCAGTCTCAGTGCAAGCCTTGAATATAGCTGGAGACTGCGGCGATATCTTCGTCGCTCAGCTTTTTAGCGATGCTCTGCATCGGTTTGGTATCGCCGTCGTTGGTCCGGCCACCTTCTTCTTTCCTGAAGTCGGTCAGTTGCTTGCCGACGTACTGAGCATGCTGGCCGCCCAGATGCGGGAAGCCCGCAGCTGCGTTGCCCTTGCCGTCCGGAGAGTGGCAGCCGGTGCAGGCTGGCAGACCCTTGGCCAGGTCGCCACCACGGAACAACGCTTCACCGCGCGCCACGACTTTCGGATCGGCGGCACCGACGCTGCCTTTCTGGCTGGCGAAGTAGGCGGAGATATCAGCCAGGTCCTGATCGCTCAGGTTGGTCAGCAGGCCGGTCATTTCCAGCACCGTGCGCTTGCCGGACTTGATGTCGTGCAGCTGTTTGTTCAGATAACGCTCGCCCTGGCCCGCCAGTTTCGGAAAGTTAGGCGCCATGCTATTGCCGTCCGGGCCATGGCAGGCACCGCATACGGCGGCTTTCGCCTGGCCGGCGGCTGCATCACCTGCAGCATGGGCAATGCCGGAGATCCCCACGGTCAACAGCAGACTCACGATCAGTTTGTTCATCAGCTAATCCAACTACGGCTAAGGGTTAAAGAGTTATGGGCCGGGTTTACTCGCTCATCCAGTGGATGATGGCTCGGTAATCCTCGGCACTGCAGTCCATGCACAAACCACGCGGCGGCATCGCCTTGAAACCCTGGGTCACGTGTTGCACCAGCGTCTCCATACCTTTCGCCAACCTCGGCGTCCAAGCTTCCTGATCGCCCTTGCGGGGCGCCATGGGTAGTTGGCCGGAATGACAGGCACCACAAACACGGTTGTACACAGCTTCCGGATCCTGTGTAGCCTGAGCGCTGTAAAGCGGCATCAAGACACCGGCAGCTAGCAGCCATTTCGTCATAAAACGACCTTTTCAGGGTTGAGAGCGTGCTGCGTTCTAATGCGCAATCAAGGTTAATCGCTCTCGTGAACTTCATCCTACGCTGGGACAAAGCGCACACAAAATCTGCGGCATTATATACTGGCGTCACTGAAACGGAAACGACACAGCTTGCCGCGTCCATTCCCGGCGCCGCCCACATCGGAAATCCCATGCAACTCAAGAACCCCATCCTCGGTCTGTGCCAACAGTCCACATTCATGCTAAGCGCCGCCAAAGTCGATCAATGCCCCGACGACGAAGGCTTTGAAGTGGCCTTTGCCGGGCGTTCCAACGCCGGCAAGTCCAGCGCATTGAACACCCTGACACACGCCAGCCTGGCGCGGACCTCGAAAACCCCGGGTCGCACGCAGCTGTTGAACTTCTTCAAGCTAGACGATGAACGCCGTCTGGTCGACCTGCCGGGTTACGGTTATGCGAAAGTGCCGATCCCGTTGAAGCTGCACTGGCAGCGTCACCTGGAAGCCTATCTGGGCGGTCGCGAGAGTTTGAAAGGTTTGATTCTGATGATGGACATCCGTCATCCAATGACCGATTTTGACCTGCTGATGCTCGATTGGGCCGTCGCCAGCGGCATGCCGATGCATATTTTGCTGACCAAGGCAGACAAGCTGACCTATGGCGCGGCGAAAAACGCGCTGCTCAAGGTTCAGGCGCAAATCCGCAAGGGCTGGGGCGATACGATCACTATCCAGCTGTTTTCGGCACCGAAACGAATGGGGCTGGAAGACGCCTACACTGTACTGGCGGGCTGGATGGAGTTGGCGGACAAGGGCTGCGAGGCTGCCGAGTAAGGCTTTACAGGTGAAAAGCCAGGCAAAAAAAACCCCGGACTTCATATGGGGAGGGAGAAGTTCCGGGGTTCAAGTTCCGGACCGCTAGGGCGGGGTCCAGATATCTGCCAACACTTAACACAACATAGGAGCATCGAAGGGCTTCACCAGCCATTCAGTATCTCTGAGTGGCGGTTCACGGATTTAGTTCAGACTATTTTCAAAAACCATTGGAAATAATCGATGTCATTTTCCGCACTATAGCCCTTCATTATTTTGTGCTGCGGCATAAGGCCGCAGCACAGGCGTCGTTCAGGCCGATCAGTGCGCTTCATCCCAGTTGTTGCCTACGCCTACCTCGACCAGAAGCGGTACATCCAGTTGTGCGGCGCTACTCATGTGCACGCGAATCTCCTCACGCACCTGATCGATCAGGTCCTCACGCACCTCAAGCACCAATTCATCGTGTACCTGCAGGATGACTTTGGCGTCCAGGCCTGACGATGTCAGCCAGTTATCCACCGTTACCATGGCTTTCTTGATGATGTCCGCCGCGGTGCCTTGCATTGGGGCATTGATTGCCGTGCGCTCGGCAGCTTTGCGCAGTGCCTGGTTTTTCGCGTTGATTTCCGGCAGGTATAAGCGACGACCAAAGATGGTTTCGACGAAACCTTGCTCGGCGGCCTGGGCGCGCGTGCGCTCCATGTATTCCAGTACACCGGGATAACGGGCGAAGTAGCGGTCGATGTAGGCCTGGGACTGTTTACGGTCCACGCCGATCTGCTTGGCCAGGCCAAACGCGCTCATGCCGTAGATCAAACCGAAGTTGATGGCTTTCGCGCTGCGACGCTGATCGTTGGTGACTGCGTCCAGCTCGACGCCAAACACCTCTGCGGCCGTTGCCCGGTGTACATCGAGGTTGTTGCGGAAGGCGTGCAGCAAACCTTCGTCCTTGGCCAGATGCGCCATGATCCGCAGTTCGATTTGCGAATAGTCCGCGGCCAGCAGCTTGTAGCCTTTCGGCGCGACGAACGCCTGACGAATCCGACGACCTTCGGCAGTGCGAATCGGAATGTTCTGCAGGTTCGGGTCGATGGACGACAAACGTCCGGTGGCGGCGACGGCTTGCTGGTAAGACGTATGAATGCGCCCGGTGCGAGTGTTGATCTGCTCTGGCAAACGGTCGGTGTAGGTGCTTTTGAGCTTGCTCAGCGAGCGGTATTGCATCAGCACCTTGGGCAGCGGGTAGTCCTGTTCGGCCAGCTCGGCCAGCACCGCTTCGGCAGTCGAGGCCTGGCCTTTGGCGGTTTTGCTGATTACAGGCAAACCGAGCTTTTCGTAGAGGATCACGCCCAGTTGCTTCGGCGAACCCAGGTTGAACTCTTCACCGGCAATGGCAAAGGCCTCGCGCTCAAGGGCGACCAGTTTCTCGCCCAGTTCGACACTCTGGATGCCCAGCAGGTTGGCATCCACGAGCGCGCCCTGGCGTTCGATTCGGGCCAGAACCGGCATCAGCGGCATTTCAATCTCGTTGAGCACTTTGCCCAGACTTGGCGTTGCTGCCAGTTTTTCCTGCAATGCCAAGTGCAAACGGAAGGTGACGTCAGCGTCTTCGGCGGCATAGGGGCCTGCCAGCTCAAGAGAGATCTGGTCGAAACTCAGTTGTTTGACGCCTTTGCCAGCGATCCCTTGAATGTCGGTCTTGCTTTGGCCCAGGTACTTGAGCGCCAGGCTGTCCATGTCGTGGCGGGTGGCCGTCGAGTCCAGGACGTAAGACTCGAGCATGGTGTCGTAGGCAATGCCCTGAACAATAATCCCGTTGCTCTGATCGCCGCCGATGGCGCAGTTGGCGAGGATATTGGTTTCGAACTTGGCGTGTTGGCCGACTTTCAGCTTATTCGGGTTTTCCAGTAGCGGTTTCAACGCCAACAGCACCGTGTCGCGATCCAGTTGCTCCGGTACACCCATGTAGGAATGGGTCAGCGGAATGTAGGCCGCTTCGTTGGCCGCGACGGAAAACGACAGGCCCACCAGTTGTGCATGTTGGGCATCGCTGCCGTTGGTTTCGGTGACGAAGGCAATCAACGGCGCCTTGTCGAGCTTGTCCAGCCAGGCCTCGAAGTGCTTTTTGTCGAGGATGGTTTCGTACTTCGCCTCGGCGGCGCCCGGCTGTTCCTGGGTGACCTCGACAATTTCCTGACCCGAGCGCTTCGCGTCGCGCTGGTTCTCTTCGAACCAGCTTTTGAATTCCAGCAGGGTGTAGAGCTCGGCGAGTTTGTCGTGATCCGGCTGGCCCATTTGCAGGTCATCGAGACCGATGTCCAGCGGCACGTCGATCTTGATGGTTGCTAGTTGATAGGAGAGGAACGCCATCTCCTTATGCTCTTCGAGCTTGGCCGGCAAGGTTTTGGCGCCGCGAATCGGCAGGGTCGGGACGATGTCGAGCTGTGCATAGAGCTCGGTCAGGCCGCCATTCACGCCGACCAGCAGGCCGGAAGCGGTCTTCGGACCGATACCCGGAACGCCCGGGATGTTGTCGGACGAATCGCCCATCAGTGCCAGATAATCGATGATCTGCTCGGGAGCGACGCCGAATTTCTCCTTCACGCCTTCCACGTCCAGCGCGCTACCGGTCATCGTATTGACCAAGGTAATGTGCCCGTCGACCAGTTGCGCCATGTCCTTGTCGCCGGTGGAGATCACCACCGGACGGTCGGCGGCCGCACTGCTGCGGGCCAGGGTGCCGATCACGTCGTCGGCTTCGACGTTGTCCACGCACAGCAATGGAAAGCCCAAGGCCTTGACGCTGGCGTGCAACGGTTCGATCTGAACCCGCATGTCGTCGGGCATGCTTGGGCGATTGGCCTTGTATTCGGCGAACATTGCGTCGCGGAATGTCCCGCCCTTGGCGTCGAATACCACGGCGAACGGGCTGTCCGGGTACTGCTTGCGCAGACTCTTGAGCATGTTCAAGACGCCTTTGACCGCACCGGTCGGCAGGCCTTTGGACGTGGTCAGCGGTGGCAGCGCGTGAAAGGCGCGGTACAGATAAGAAGAACCGTCCACCAGGACGAGGGGGGCTTGGCTCATGAGCAGGATCAACCTTTTCGGCGGGTCCGGCGCTAGAATAGCGGGACCGTTGACGACAAAGGGACAAGGTTATCATGCGCACACTAAATCGCTTGTTGCTGGCTGGCTTGTTTGCAATCACTCCATTGGCTGCCATGGCGGCGGATGACGCGCCCTCGGCGGACCCGGAAGTAACGATCCGCACGGAAGGCGATAAAACCATTCAGGAGTACCGCCAGAACGGCTTCGTGTACGCGATCAAGGTCACCCCGAAGGTCGGAAAACCGTACTTTCTGATACGCGCTGATGGCTCGGACGGAAACTACATTCGCTCGGATCAGCCGGATATGCTGATTCCTGCGTGGGAAATCTTTAAGTGGTAAGCCGTTCTTAACTTTAATCGGCGTTGGCTCAATCGCGGCGCCCGTACTGGCAGTTTTAACCATGTCTGTGTTCACTCCCCTGGCTCGGCCCGAGCTGGAAACCTTTCTCGCCCCTTACGGGCTCGGCCGCCTGCTTGATTTCCAGGGGATCGCCGCCGGTAGCGAAAATACCAATTTCTTTATCAGCCTGGAGCAGGGCGAGTTTGTTCTGACTCTGGTCGAGCGCGGTCCGGTGCAGGAGATGCCGTTCTTCATTGAGCTGCTCGACGTGCTGCACGACGCCAACCTGCCGGTGCCTTATGCCTTGCGCACCACCGACGGCGTCGCCTTGCGCGAACTGGCTGGCAAACCTGCGCTGTTGCAGCCCCGTCTGGCAGGCAAGCACATCAAAGACGCCAACGCGCAGCATTGCGCTCAGGTCGGCGAGCTGCTGGCTCATCTGCACCTGGCGACCCAAGCCAACATGATCAAACGCAAAACCGATCGCGGCCTGGACTGGATGCTGGAAGAGGGCACGCAGTTGCTTTCGCACCTGAATGCCGAGCAAAGCGATTTGCTGCAACGGGCGCTGGATGAGATCACACAGCAGAAGACGAAAATTCTGGCGCTGCCGCGGGCCAACATCCACGCCGACCTGTTCCGCGATAACGCGATGTTCGAAGGCACGCACCTGACCGGGTTGATCGACTTCTACAACGCCTGTTCCGGGCCGATGCTCTATGACGTGGCGATTGCCTTGAACGATTGGTGTTCGGACGAGCAAGGGCAGCTTGATGGCGCTCGGGCGCGGGCATTGCTGGGCGCTTATGCTGCGCTAAGACCGTTTACCGCTGCCGAGGCCGAGCTATGGCCGACCATGCTGCGCGTGGCGTGCGTACGGTTCTGGTTGTCGCGGTTGATCGCCGCGGAGTCTTTCGCCGGGCAGGACGTGTTGATTCACGATCCGATGGAGTTTCAGTTGCGGCTGATGCAGCGGCAGAAGATCCACACACCACTGCCTTTCGCCCTTTAAAAGCTTCGCGGGCAAGCCTCGCTCCTACAGAATCGCGTCGTTCGCCAATGTTGTGAACGACGCGATTCTGTAGGAGCGAGGCTTGCCCGCGAATGGGGCGCCGCAGATCCCGCGCCTACAACGACTCCAAACACCCCGCCAAATCATTCCCCAGCTTTTCCAGCAGTTGCTCATACCCTTGAGCGGTCGCTGGCGTGTACCCGCCGAGCGCATCCAGCTCCGCCAGTTTCACCGGCAGCCCGGCCACCAGGGTTTCTGCCAGGCGCGGGCGCAGCGGTGGTTCGCTGAACACGCAAGTCTTGCCGACTTCCTGCAACCGAGTGCGCATCGCCGCGACGTGCTGGGCACCGGGTTGTACTTCGGCTGCGACACTGAATACGCCAGTGTGCTTGAGGCCGTAAGCGTCTTCGAAGTAGTCGAAGGCTTCGTGAAACACGAAGTAAGGCTTGCCCGCGATACCCGCCAGACGAGCCTTCAGGCGCAGGTCCAAAGCATCCAGACGCTCATCGAACACCTTGAGGTTGCTCTGGTAGCGCGCTGCGTTGGCTGGATCGGCGGCACTCAGATCGGCGGCCATTTTGGTAGCGATCACGCGGGCGTTGATCGGTGACAACCACAAATGCGCATCCAGATTGCCAGGGCGGTGATCGTGGTCATGCTCGTCGGCTTCTTCGGCGTGGGAGTGGTTATCTTCGGCGAAGTGTCGCAGTTTCAGGCCAGGCAAGTCTTGCACCGCGACGCTGGGCAACGTACGACCTTTCAGCACACGGGGCAGGAAACCTTCCATGTCCGGGCCGATCCAGTACAGAAGATCCACCGATTGCACTTTCCGTACATCGGATGGGCGCAAGGCATAGTTATGGGGCGAGGCGCCGGGCGGCAGCAGAACTTCCGGAACCGCTACGCCGTCCTGCACCGCCGCGGCTATCAGCTGCAGAGGCTTGACGCTGGTGAGGACTTTAACCTCGGCTTGAGCTGAGCCGATCAGCAGAAAACTGGCGACAAATGCGACAAAGATAGAAAAAAGTCGGGACACGATGACCACTCGAAGAGGCGAGAACGGGTAACATAATAACGTCTCTCACAAAACTCGTCGCCAGCTCATGCCTAAAACACCGATTGCCAGCCGTCCCCACGACCACTCTCATTGCGTGCATAGCGCATTGTCTGAGGCCGATGTCTTGTGCGCACGTCAGGGGCTGCGTCTGACCGCTTTGCGTCGGCGAGTGCTGGAACTGGTATGGCAAAGCCACAAACCGTTGGGTGCCTATGACATTCTGGCGGTGCTCAGCGAGCAGGACGGCCGCCGCGCCGCGCCTCCTACCGTGTACCGCGCGCTGGATTTCCTGCTGGAAAACGGCTTGGTACATCGCATCTCCTCGTTGAACGCCTTCGTCGGCTGCAATCACCCGGAACACGCCCACCAGGGGCAGTTTCTGATTTGCCGCGAATGCCACGCCGCCATCGAACTCGAACAGAAATCCATCAGCGACGCGATTATCGATAGCGCCAAAGATGTCGGATTTATCGTCGAAGCCCAGACCGTTGAAGTCATCGGTCTCTGCTCGGGTTGCCAGGGGGCTTGATGAGCAACGCGCTGATTCGTCTCGAGCAGGTGGCTGTCACCTTTGCCGGGCAAAACGTGCTGGACAACATCGAGCTGAGTGTCGAGCCGGGGCAGATCGTGACCTTGATCGGCCCCAATGGTGCCGGCAAAACCACGCTGGTGCGCGCGGTGCTCGGCCTGTTGAAACCGGACAGCGGCAGCGTCTGGCGCAAGCCGAAGTTGCGCGTCGGTTACATGCCGCAAAAACTCCATGTCGACCCAACCCTGCCGCTTTCGGTGCTGCGCTTCTTGCGTCTGGTGCCGGGCGTGGACCGGGCTCGGGCGTTGGTCGCCCTCAAGGAAGTCGGTGCCGAACAGGTCATCGACAGCCCGGTGCAAAGTGTTTCCGGTGGCGAAATGCAGCGGGTACTGCTGGCGCGGGCATTGCTGCGCGAGCCAGAATTGCTGGTGCTTGACGAGCCGGTACAAGGCGTCGACGTGGCCGGTCAAGCCGAGCTCTACAGCCTGATCACACGCTTGCGTGATCGTCATGGTTGCGGCGTTTTGATGGTTTCTCACGATTTGCATCTGGTGATGAGCACCACCGACCAGGTGGTGTGCCTGAATCGCCACGTCTGCTGTTCCGGACATCCCGAGCAGGTCAGCGGCGATCCCGCATTCGTCGAGCTGTTCGGAAAAAACGCACAAAGCCTGGCGATTTATCATCACCATCACGACCACGCCCACGACCTGCATGGCTCGGTGGTCAGCGCGGGCCCGTCGACTCACGTTCATGGAGATAGCTGCAAGCATGGCTGATTTTCTGCTCTTTGCCCTGCTTGCAGGTCTGGCCCTGGCACTGGTCGCGGGCCCGTTGGGTTCGTTCGTGGTCTGGCGACGCATGGCCTATTTCGGCGACACGCTATCCCATGCCGCATTGCTCGGCGTGGCACTGGGTTTTCTGCTGGATGTCAGCCCGACCGTTGCCGTCACGGTAGGCTGCTTGTTGCTGGCGGTATTGCTGGTGACGTTGCAACAACGGCAACCGTTGGCTTCCGACACGCTGTTGGGAATTCTCGCACCGAGTACGCTCTCGCTTGGCTTGGTGGTACTAAGCTTCATGCATGAAGTGCGGATCGACCTGATGGCCTATCTGTTCGGCGATTTGCTGGCGATCAGTCCGACCGATCTGGCCTGGATCCTCGGCGGCAGTGCGGCGGTGCTGGTATTACTTGTAACGCTATGGCGACCCTTGCTGGCGATCACGGTGCACGAAGAGCTGGCCAAGGTGGAAGGTTTGCCGGTGGCGGCGTTGCGTCTGGCCCTGATGTTGCTGATCGCCGTGGTGATCGCCGTGGCGATGAAAATCGTCGGCGTGTTGCTGATTACTTCGTTACTGATTATTCCGGCGGCTGCGGCACAGCGTCACGCCCGCTCGCCGGAGCAGATGGCATTGGGCGCGAGCCTGCTGGGCATGCTCGCGGTGTGTGGCGGGCTGGCGTTGTCCTGGTTCAAGGACACCCCGGCCGGCCCGTCGATTGTGGTGACGGCCGCCGCGCTGTTTCTGCTGAGTTTTGTCCTGCCCCGTCGAGGGGTGTAGACTTGCTCGTTTTTTGCGCAAATAGAGAGTCGCAGGAATGAAGCCGTTCGCCTCCCGTTATCTGCTCCTTGTCGCGTTTTCGCTGCTACTGGGTGCTTGCCAAAGCACGCCACCGGCGGCCACCGAGGTCCCCGATGCACGGGCCACGGCAATCGCACAGCTTGAACAAAGCCTGGCCAGCAGCGAACTGGCCACCGCCGAAGGACAATTGGCGGCTTTGCAGGCTGAGTCGCCCAATGATCAATCCCTCGAGCAATACCAGCGGCAATTGGCCGAAGCTTATTTGCTGCGCAGCCAGATCGTGCTGCAAAAAGGTGATGTCAATGCAGCGGCCACGGCGCTGAGCCGCGCCCGGGTATTGATGCCCAAGGCCCCGGCGCTGACCGGTGGCGTCAACAACGCCATTGTCCATGCGCGCAAGGCTGAACTGGATAAAGCTGAAGCGGCTCTCAAGGCTGCCGAAGCCAAACCTCAGGCAAAAGTCATCGACCCGACGGCTGAAAGTACTACGGTGGCGTTGAACCTCACCGATATGAGCAAGCTTCGTCGTCAACTGGATGCCATCGCCGCCGATGTGGTGAATTATCAGTGCGACGTGAGCATTCAGGCTCCGCGCACCCAGGATTACCCATGGCTGGCCACGCTGCTGACCAAACGGGTGAAGAAGCTGGATTCGGAGTTTGATCTGAAGCTGGAGAAACAGATTCTGCGCAACATTCCGGCGCAGATGGTGTTGAGTCCGCGTAAGCCTTAAAAGCTTCGCGGGCGAGCCTCGCTCCTACAGGGTTTATGCTGTACCTGTAGGAGCGAGGCTTGCCCGCGAAGGCGTCCTCCTGTTCGATAAAGATCCTCAAGCCGGAATCGCCTTGGCCTTAGGCTCCCTCTCCCAAATCCGATGCTGCCCGATCGCGGTAAAAAACGCCTCGAACAGTTTGGCATCGTTACCTACGATTAACCCCGCATCCACTTCCAGCTTCAACACATCCAACAACTGCCTTGCCTCGCTATGCAGCGCAATCGCTTTCAAGTGCTTATAGGCTTCCAGCAGGTAATGCAGTGCTACACCATCGGTACTCAGCGCCTTGATCGACGCCGCGCCACCCGGCACGAATACAGCGTCGAACGCTACAGAAGGCAGACCTTCCATCGACGCATCTACCGGCAGCGCTTTGCCGTCGGCGGTTGTCACAGGGGCCGAAGTCAGACCGAGCAGTTTGGCGTGCGCGCCTTCGGCCATCAGAGCCTTCTTCATGGCATCAATCGCCGCGCCATCCACCCCGTTGGCTGCCAGAATGGCCACTTTTCGGGTTTTGATATCCCCCGACAGCAGGTTGGCCTGGCTCAGGGCGGGGGAGTGGTCGAGTGACGTTTTACGCACCTCGACCGTTCCGGCCTTCGGTACCGGCAAGCCCAGGTTCAGCGCCACGCGTTTGGCCAGTTCAAGATCGATATTGGCCAGGATCTCGTTCACCTGCCGCACACGAATAAATTCGCGCTCGACCTTGCCCAGCTCAAAACTGTAAGCGGCAATGATGTGTTCCTGCTCATGCTTGCTCATGCTGTGAAAGAACAGCCGCGCCTGAGAGAAGTGGTCGGCGAACGACTCGCTGCGCTGACGGATTTTCGCAGCGTCGATGCGCTCCGGATAAGTCTCGAAGCCGCCGTCCTGCGCGGCCGGTGGGGTTTCTTTGGGCCAGCCGCTGTCGATGGAGTTTGGCTCGTAGGAAGCGCGTCCCTTGTCGATGGTGGTGCGATGTTGGGCATCCCGTTGACCGTTATGGAACGGTGCGACCGGGCGGTTGATCGGGATCTCATGAAAATTCGGCCCACCCAGTCGGCTGATCTGTGTATCGGTGTAGGAAAACAACCGACCTTGCAGCAACGGGTCATTGGAGAAGTCGATTCCCGGCACGATATGCCCAGGGCAGAAGGCAACCTGCTCGGTCTCGGCGAAAAAATTGTCCGGGTTGCGGTTGAGCACCATCTTGCCCAGCGGAGTGATAGGGACGACTTCTTCGGGAATGATTTTGGTCGGATCAAGCAGGTCGAAATCAAAGGCATGCTCGCTTTCTTCCTCCACGACCTGTACACCCAATTCCCATTCCGGGTAGTCCCCTATCTCGATGGACTCCCAGAGATCGCGACGGTGGAAGTCGGTGTCTTTGCCGGCTAGTTTCTGCGCCTCGTCCCACACCAGCGAGCAGGTGCCGGCAGCGGGGCGCCAGTGGAATTTTACGAAGCGCGCCTTGCCTTCGGCATTGATCATGCGAAACGTGTGCACGCCGAAGCCCTGCATGGTGCGCAGGCTTTTGGGGATGGCCCGGTCGGACATGGTCCACATCACCATGTGCGCGGATTCCGGCACCAGAGAAACAAAGTCCCAGAACGTATCGTGGGCCGAACCGCCTGTAGGCATCTCGTTGTGGGGTTCGGGTTTTACCGCGTGTACGAAGTCAGGAAACTTGATTGCATCCTGAATGAAGAATACCGGCATGTTGTTGCCCACCAGATCGAAGTTGCCTTCGTTGGTGAAAAACTTCACCGCGAAACCTCGTACATCTCGCACCGTATCGCCTGACCCGCGCGGACCTTGCACCGTGGAAAACCTCACAAAAACCGGCGTTTTTTGACTTGGGTCTTGTAGGAACCCAGCCTTGGTCAGTACGGAATGGGTTTCATATGCCTGGAAGTAACCATGTGCGCCGGTACCACGGGCATGGACGATGCGCTCGGGAATGCGTTCATGGTCAAAGTGCGTGATCTTTTCACGCATGATGAAATCTTCCAGCAACGACGGCCCGCGGGCACCGCCCTTCAACGTGTTCTGATTGTCCGCGACCTTCACGCCCTGGTTGGTGCGCAAGGCCTGTTCGGTGGCATCGGAGCGAAATTTTTCCAGGCTGTCGAGCTTGGCATTGGTGTTGCCGCGGTCCAGGGTAGCGGTCCCGGCCAATGCGCTTTTGGGGGCGGCAGGCTTTTTAGTACTCATCAGACGTAAACTCCTCGTTGCGATTCCCGTCGGGCCCAGGCTTATGAGCCATTGCCCATACACGGCATCCAGGCATTCTCGAGTTGCCTAATCAGTGACCGATGGCGCGTTGGCGCCGTTCCCTTTTTCTGACCTTTGATCGCGTTATTGCCAAATCGCTGGTTGAATACGAAATAAATGCTAAGAACCTCTATACGGACAGGCTAAAATGCGCGCCCGGCTAACCGCTGATCCTTTTCCAACGCGCCCCACAAGGTTCGCTACGTGATCGAGTTTCAAAACGTCCACAAAACTTACCGCGTCGCCGGTAAGGATATTCCCGCCCTGCACCCGACCAGTCTGACGATTGAGAATGGTCAGGTCTTTGGCCTGATCGGCCATTCCGGCGCGGGAAAAAGTACCCTGCTGCGTCTGATCAACCGCCTGGAGAACGCCAGTGGCGGCAAGATCATCGTCGATGGCGAAGAAGTCACCGCGCTGGATGCCGATAGCCTGCGGCGCTTCCGTCAGCAGGTCGGGATGATTTTCCAGCACTTCAACCTGCTGGCGTCCAAAACCGTGGCCGACAATGTCGCGCTGCCGCTGACCCTCGCCGGTGAACTGTCCCGTAGCGAAATCGACCGGCGTGTGGCGGAGTTGCTGGCGCGGGTCGGCTTGGCTGACCATGCGAAAAAGTACCCGGCGCAATTGTCCGGTGGTCAGAAGCAGCGTGTCGGCATCGCCCGCGCCCTGGCGACCAAACCGAAAATCCTGTTGTGCGATGAAGCCACCAGTGCCCTGGACCCGCAAACCACGGCGTCGGTCCTGCAACTGCTGGCCGAGATCAACCGCGAGCTGAAACTGACCATCGTCCTGATCACCCACGAAATGGATGTGATCCGTCGAGTCTGCGATCAGGTGGCGGTGATGGATGCCGGCAAGATCGTCGAGCAAGGCTCGGTGGCCGAGGTGTTCCTGCATCCCAAGCACCCGACCACCAAGCGCTTCGTGCAGGAAGACGAGCAAATCGACGAAAGCGAACAGCGCGACGACTTCGCTCACGTACCGGGGCGCATCGTGCGTCTGACCTTCCAGGGCGACGCGACCTACGCGCCATTGCTGGGGACCGTCGCCCGGGAAACGGGCGTGGACTACAGCATCCTGGCCGGTCGTATCGATCGCATCAAAGACGTCCCTTACGGGCAATTGACCCTGGCCGTTACGGGTGGCGACATGGAAGCGGCGTTTGCCCGCTTCACCGCAGCTGACGTCCACATGGAGGTGCTGCGCTGATGGAAGTCCTGATGAGTTTCTTTTCCAATATCGATTGGTACGAAATCTGGCTGGCTACCGGCGACACCCTGCTGATGCTCGGCGGTTCGCTGTTGTTCACCGTGCTGCTGGGCCTGCCATTGGGTGTGCTGTTGTTCCTGTGCAGCCCGCGCCAGTTGCTGGAAGCCAAAGGCGTGTACGCGATGTTGTCGCTGGTGGTGAACATTCTGCGTTCGCTGCCATTCATCATTTTGCTGATTGTGATGATTCCGTTCACTGTGTTGATCACAGGCACCTCCCTGGGTGTTGCCGGCGCAATTCCACCCTTGGTGGTGGGCGCCACGCCGTTCTTCGCGCGACTGGTGGAAACCGCCCTGCGTGAAGTGGATCGCGGCATCATCGAGGCGACCCAGGCCATGGGCGCGACGACACGTCAGATCATCATCAATGCCTTGCTGCCGGAAGCCCGCCCGGGCATCTTCGCGGCGATTACGGTGACAGCGATTACACTGGTGTCCTACACGGCAATGGCCGGTGTGGTCGGCGCTGGCGGCTTGGGCGACCTGGCGATCCGTTTCGGTTACCAGCGTTTCCAGACCGATGTGATGGTTGTGACGGTCGTGTTGCTGCTGATGCTGGTTCAAGTGTTGCAAACCGTTGGTGACAAATTGGTTGTCCACTTCTCACGTAAATAAGTCATGAGCCGGCCATTCGCTGGCAGGCGCCATACGGGCGCCTCACAAGGAGTTAGCTGAATGAAAAAACTACTCGTCGCGTTCGCTGCCGTTGCAGCCTTTTCCGCTCACGCTGCCGACACCCTGACCGTTGCGGCCACGCCGGTGCCTCACGCGGAAATCCTCGAGTTTGTTAAACCGGCCCTGGCCAAAGAAGGCGTGGACCTGAAGGTCAAAGTCTTCACTGACTACATCCAGCCGAACGTGCAGGTGGCCGAGAAGCGTCTGGACGCCAACTTCTTCCAGCACCAGCCGTACCTGGATGAGTTCAACAAAGCCAAGGGCACCAACCTTGTCAGCGTTGCCGGTGTGCACCTGGAACCGCTGGGCGCTTACTCCAGCAAGTACAAAGCGCTGACCGAACTGCCGGGCGGCGCCAACGTGGTGATCCCGAACGACGCCACCAACGGCGGCCGTGCGCTGTTGCTGCTGGCGAAGGCTGGCCTGATCAAGTTGAAGGATTCGAACAACATCCTGTCGACCGTGAAGGACATCACTGAGAACACCAAGGACCTGAAATTCCGTGAACTGGAAGCCGCGACCATCCCGCGCGTGCTGACTCAGGTAGACTTGGCGCTGATCAACACCAACTACGCGCTGGAAGCCAAGCTTGATCCGTCCAAGGACGCACTGGTTATCGAAGGTAGCGACTCGCCGTACGTGAACATCCTCGTTGCCCGTCCAGACGACAAGGACAGCGCCGCGATGCAGAAACTGGTTGCTGCCCTGCACAGCCCGGAAGTGAAAGCCTTCATTCTCGAGAAGTACAAAGGTGCGGTAGTGCCGGCGTTCTGACGTTGAAGGGGACGCAGAGCGTCCCTGGCTGCATTCCCACGCGGAGCGTGGGAACGATCAAAAACGGGGACGCATTGATTGCGTCCCCGTTTTTTTATGCCTGAAACACCCAATCCTGTAGGAGCCAGGCTTGCCGGCGAAGGCGCCCGTGAGATCGCCTTCGCCGGCAAGCCTGGCTCCTACAGAGGGTGGTGTTGGTTACTCGCGCTTGAGCATCACCGGCAACTGCGCCACCAGTTTCTGATTGTTCAACGGTGCACGAATGAACCCGCGTTGAGTCCCGTCCGGCCCGATCACTGCGAGGTTGCCGCTGTGGTCGACGGTGTAGTTCGGCTTACTGGTGTCCGCCGGAATAAACGGAATACTCACCGCATTGGCCAGCTTCTGAAGGTCTTCGACCGAGGATGCCGTCAGCCCGATGAACTGTGGATCGAAGTAGCCCAGGTATTGCTTGAGTTGCTTGGGCGTATCGCGGTTCGGGTCGACGCTGACCAAAACGACCTGCAACTTGTCCACAGCATCCGCCGGCAGTTCACTCTTGATCTGCCGCAGTTGGGCGAGGGTGGTCGGGCAGATGTCCGGGCAGAAGGTGTAGCCGAAGAACAACACACTCCATTTGCCTTTCAGCTCGTTGATCGCTACCGGTTTACCGTCCTGATCGGTCATCTTCACGTCCGGCAGGTTACGGCTTTGGGGCAACAGGATGATCCCCGCATCGATCAGTGCCGTCGGGTCGCCCTGGTTTTTTCCGGTCAGAACTTTATTGATGGTCAGGCCCAGGATCAGCGCGATCAAGGCGACGAGAATGAAGACGGTTTTCTGGGTTCGAGTCATAGGTTCAACAGTAAGTAGTGGTCTACGAGCAGCGCGATAAACAGCAGGAACAAGTAGTAAATAGAGTACTTGAACGTGTTGATCGCCGCGTGCGGCCGAGTGCCACGGTACAGCACCACGGCCCATTGCAGAAACCTCGCGCCCAGTGCGAGGGCACAAATCAGGTAGAGCACGCCGCTCATGTGGATCACGTAGGGCATCAGGCTGACGGCCAGTAGCGCAAAGGTATAAAGCAGGATGTGGACTTTGGTGTAGTGCTCGCCATGGGTCACCGGCAGCATCGGAATGTCAGCCTTGGCGTATTCCTCTTTGCGGTGAATCGCCAGCGCCCAGAAGTGCGGCGGGGTCCAGGCGAAGATAATCAGCACCAACAGCAACGGTTCGGCGCTGACATGGCCGGTGGCGGCGGTCCAGCCGAGCAGCGGCGGGGCCGCACCAGCGAGGCCGCCGATGACGATGTTCTGCGGCGTCGCGCGTTTCAGGAAGCCGGTGTAAACCACGGCATAACCGAGCAAGGAGGCGAGGGTCAGCCATGCCGTCAACGGGTTGGTGAAGGCCAGCAGCAGAGCTTGGCCGAGCACTGCCAGCACCAGAGCGAAAGTCAGCGCAGCGGTTGGAGAAACCCGACCTTCGGCCAAGGGCCGCTTGCGAGTTCGGGCCATGACCGCGTCGATGCGCCGGTCCACCACATGGTTGACCGCCGCCGCACCGCCTGCACACAAGGCAATCCCCAGATTGCCGAACACCAACACCGTCCACGGCACCCCAGCGCGCGTCGCGAGGAACATGCCGACCAGCGAGGTGATGAGCATCAGCACCACCACTTTCGGCTTGGTCAGCTCCAGGTAATCGCGCCAGATTGCCTGACTGTGACGTTCGCCGATCAGGGTCGCCATGGCATTTCTCCTTTTATTGTTATGGGCCCGGCCGAGTGTTTACGCAGGCTGAGACGCCAGCGTACTGGGGGCTGATGCTTGACCCGAACCAGGCTGGTTCGCGCGTGATAATTGACCAGCACCATCGTCAGCAACAGCGCTGCGCCACCGGCGTTGTGGGCGACGGCCACCGGCAGCGGCAAGTGGAACACCACATTGCTGATGCCCAGGGTGATTTGTGCGGCCAGGGCGATCAGCACCATGGCGGCCAGGCGCGTCATGCCGACGATCTTCAGTTGCCAGGCCAGACCGAGCAGCACGAGGGTGACCAGCAATGCGCCGATGCGGTGCGTCAGGTGAATCGCGGTGCGGGCATCGCTGTCCAGTTGCCCGCCCAGGTAATTGGGGCCGATGTGTTGGGTCAGGTGAAAGCCGTTGGCGAAATCAGTCGGTGGCAGCCATTGCCCGTGGCAGGTTGGAAAGTCGATGCAGGCCACCGCCGCGTAATTGGAGCTGACCCAGCCACCCAGGGCAATTTGCAGGATCACCAGCAATAAGCCGGCGGTCGCCCAGTGCTGCAAACGCCGTGGCACGGTCAGCGCCGGCAACACGCCGGACAGGCGCAAGGTCAGCAGAAACAACAGGCTCAAGGTCGCAAAGCCGCCAAGCAAATGCCCGGTGACCACTTGCGGCCAGAGCTTGAGCGTCACCGTCCACATGCCGAACGCCGCTTGGGCGAACACCACCGCCAGCACAAACAACGGCAGTTTCACGGGCTGCTCCGGGTGATGACGATGGGTCCAGGCGCGGCCCGCCAGCACCGCGATCAGCAGCCCCAATGTGCCGGCGAAGTAGCGGTGAAGCATCTCGTTCCAGCCTTTGTGGGCTTCTACCGGCGTATCGGGAAAATGCAGTTCGGCATGGGCCAGTTGGGCTTCGCTGTTCGGCACGCTGATAAAGCCGTAGCAGCCGGGCCAGTCCGGACAACCAAGACCCGCATGGGTCAGGCGTGTGTAGGCGCCGAGCAACACCACAATCAGTGCCAGCAAGGTGGCAAACAGCGCGAGGCGAAATCCAGGTTTGGCCATGACGATGCCCTTATCCGATGTTCGACAGTTTCAGCAAATGGCGCAGGTCGTTGAGCAGGTCCTTGCCCTTCACCGTCGGGTCGTAGCGCAGCACCAGGTTGCCGTGAGGGTCGATGATCCACAGGTGCGGCGTGTCATTGCTCTGAGCGCCTTTGCTGTAGGTCGGCGGGTCCAGGGAATAACGTTGCAGCTGCGGGTACTCACGTTGAAGTTTAGTCTCGTAATCGCTGTTCAGCGGCTGTGCGATGGCCAGCGCATGGCTGGCGCGGGAAGCATCGCGACCGAGGCCGATCTGGATCTGGCGCGCCAGATACACCAGCTGCTGGCAGTCCACTGAACAGTCCTTGGGCGCTGTCACCAGTAACTGCCAGCGGTCTTCTTGCGCCGGTACGCCGATGTCGGTGCGGGTCTGGCCGTTGCCGATCAGTTCGCCGTGATAACTGCGGCCCTCCGGCACCCAGAACTGCAATTTGTACATGCCGGTGGCGAGGATCATCGGACCCACCACTCCCAACAGGATCAGTAACAACTGCAAGCGCCCGCGCCGACGATTTACCGGCGTTTTCGCCTCAGACATGCCGGGTGGATTCATGGCCGCTCCCATTATTGTTCTCCTTTGCGTTGTGCCAACCGAGATAGAGGTAAAGGCCGAGCAGGGCTATCGACAGGGCGAACCACTGCACGGCATAAGCCAAGTGTTTTTCCGGCCCCATGGCCACCACCGGCCAATCGGCCTGGTAGGTCGCGGGGCCGCTTTGTGCGCGTAATTCGTAGGCGAAACCGTCACGGTCAAGCGCCGCCCAGAGCCTGGCCGGTTCAATGGCGGTGACCAGTTGTGGCCAGGTCGTGGCGTCTGGGTCGGTATGCAACTGGAACGTTGCGCCGGGGGAAACGTAGACCCAGGCGTCGAGGCTCAATGCCTGAGTCGGTGTGGCGAATGACGGCGGTGTGCGCCGATCCGGCCACGGCAACCAGCCGCGATTGACCAGCAGCCAGAGCCCGGTTGCCCGGTCCTGAAACGGTTGCAGCAGCTCGACCCCGACCTTGCCGTCGCGCTGACGGTTGTCCAGCAGCAGGCTGTGTTCGGCATCGAACTGGCCGTGCAGGCGAACCCGACGGAAGGCCGGATCTTCGGTGTGTTGCAGTTCAGTGCTGGCCATCGGTTCGGCCGCCCGGCGCTCGGCGTAGCTTTGCAGCAGCGCGCTTTTCTCCGCGCCCCGGCTCAACTGCCAGAACCCGAGTGACACCAGCAAAGGCAGCAGCATCGCGACCACCAGGGTCGGCACGAGGCCCGGCCGGAAGCGTTTCATGGCGTTGCCAGAAAGTCGGTAATCGCGATAGCTATACTCAAATGCATCGCCTGTCCCCCGGAGTGTCACCATGCTCAAAGCAGCCATCGTCCTGATGCTGATTGCCACGGTTGTCAGCCTGTTCAGCGGCCTGTTTTTTCTGGTCAAGGACGACAGCAGCTCGAACCGCCTCGTCATTGCCTTGAGTGTTCGTGTCACGCTGGCCGCCATAACCGTCGGCTTGATTGCCTGGGGTTTTTTCAGCGGCCAACTGGTGTCGCACGTACCTTGGTAAGCCTCAGAGCACGTAGACGAAAACGAAAAGACCGATCCACACCACGTCCACGAAGTGCCAGTACCAGCTCGCCGCCTCGAAGGCGAATTGATGGTCGGCATCGAAGTGCCCGCGCATGATCCGCATCAGCATGACGAACAGAATGATCGTGCCGATGGTCACGTGGGCGCCGTGGAAACCGGTGAGCATGAAGAAGGTCGCGCCATAGATGCCGGAACCCAGAGTCAGGCCCAGTTCGTGGTAGGCGTGCAGGTATTCTTCGGCCTGGAAACCGAGGAACGCGCAACCGAGCAACACGGTCAGCGCCAGCCAGATTTTCAGTGCGCCGCGATGGCCTTTCTTCAAGGCATGGTGAGCAATGGTCACGGTGACGCTGGAACTCACCAGCAGCACGGTATTGAGCAGCGGCAGACCCCAGGGGCTGATGACTTCCTTGGGGGGAGGAAAGAGTTTCGAGTCTGGGTTGTTCAGCAGAGGCCAGGTGAATTCAAACGCCGGCCACAGCATGTGAGCGATGCCTTTGGTGCCTTCACCGCCCAGTGCCGGGCCTGCGATGTTGCGCACATAAAACAGCGCACCGAAAAAGGCGATGAAGAACATCACCTCGGAGAAAATGAACCAGCTCATGCCCCAGCGGAACGAGCGGTCCATTTGTGCGCTGTACAACCCTTGGCGACTTTCCTTGATCACTGTACCGAACCAGCCGAACAGCATGTAGGCCAACAGCAGTCCGCCGACAAAAAAGATCAGCGGGCCGTGGGATTCCGGCCGCGCAGCCTTCAGGTCGTTGAACCAGGTGCCCAGGCCGAACACCGTGACGAACATGCCGACCGTGGCGATAATCGGCCATTTGCTCTGGGCCGGAACGTAATAATGTTCATGAGTTGCCATTTATTGTTCTCCTTATCGGGCACGCTTTAACGTCTAGCCGCCGGTGCTTGCTGCAACAGCCACGGGCGGATGACGTGCGGTGATATCGAACAGCGTGTAGGACAGCGTCAGGTGCTTCACTTCCTTGGGCATGTCGCGGTCAACAATGAACCGTACCGGCATCTCGATTCGCTGACCGGGCTGCAGCACTTGCTGGGTAAAGCAGAAACATTCGGTTTTGTGGAAGTACGCGGCTGCGTTGCTGGGCGCGATGCTCGGCACTGCCTGAGCACTCATCGGGCGATCAGTCGGGTTATGGGCGATAAAAATCATCTCGTTCACCGCCCCGGGGTGCGCGACCAGTTCATCGCCCTTGGGATAGAAATCCCAGGTCATGTCGGCGGCATTGGTCGACAGAAACTGCACGCGAACCTGCCGCGAGACGTCGACCGTTTGCTCGCCTTCATACTGCCCGGAGGTTTTGCCATTGATGCCGAACGCCTTGCACATCACGTCGTAGATCGGCACCAGGGCAAAGCCGAAGACAAACATCGCCACCACCACCAGCAACAGGCGAGTGACCAGTTTCTTCATCGAAATCGAATCAGCCATGGTGCAAGCCCTCCACATTGAACCCTGTGGGAGCGGGCTTGCTCGCGAAGAACGATGACGCGGTCCGTCTACCAGACCGCGTCGCCTGCTTCGCGAGCAAGCCCGCTCCCACAAAGGCCAGCGCGTTCATTTCACTTCCGGCGGCGTGGTGAAGGTGTGATACGGCGCCGGCGATGGAATGCTCCACTCCAGGCCTTCGGCCCCATCCCACGGTTTGGCCGGTGCCGGCTCGCCGCCACGAATGGTCTTGATCACGATGAACAGGAAGAAGATCTGTGTGGCGCCAAACATGAACGCACCGATCGACGACACCATGTTGAAGTCGGCGAATTGCAGGTTGTAGTCCGGAATCCGTCGCGGCATGCCCGCCAGGCCCACGAAGTGCATCGGGAAGAACGCCAGGTTCATGCCGATGAACGAGAGCCAGAAGTGCAGCTTGCCGAGGGTTTCGTCGTACATGTGGCCGGTCCATTTGGGCAGCCAGTAGTAGGCCGAGGCGAAGATCCCGAAAATCGCCCCTGGCACCAGCACGTAGTGGAAATGCGCGACCACGAAGTAGGTGTCCTGGTACTGGAAGTCCGCCGGGGCGATGGCCAGCATTAACCCGGAGAAGCCGCCAATGGAGAACAGGATGACGAACGCCACGGCGAACAGCATCGGTGTCTCGAAAGTCAGCGAGCCTTGCCACATAGTGCTGGCCCAGTTGAACACCTTGACCCCGGTGGGCACCGCGATCAGCAGTGTGGCGTACATGAAGAACAACTCGCCCACCAGCGGAATGCCGACCACGAACATGTGGTGCGCCCAGACGATGAACGACAGGAACGCAATACTCGCCGTGGCGTAGACCATCGAGGTGTAGCCGAACAATGGCTTGCGCGAAAAGGCCGGAATGATCGAGCTGACGGCACCAAAGGCCGGCAGGATCATGATGTACACCTCGGGGTGACCGAAGAACCAGAACACATGCTGGAACAACACCGGGTCTCCGCCACCGGCGGCACTGAAGAAACTGGTGCCGAAGTGGATGTCCATCAGCATCATGGTCACGCAGCCGGCCAGCACGGGCATCACTGCAATCAGCAGGAACGCGGTGATCAGCCAGGTCCAGACGAACAGTGGCATTTTCATCAGCGTCATGCCGGGGGCACGCAGGTTGAGGATGGTCGCGATCACGTTGATCGCCCCCATGATCGAACTGATCCCCATCAAGTGGATGGCGAAGATGAAGAACGTCACGCTTTCCGGCGCGTAGGTCGTCGACAGCGGGGCATAGAAGGTCCAGCCGAAATTCGGCCCGCCGCCAGGGGTGAAGAGGGTCGATACCAGTAGCAGGAATGCTGCCGGCAACAGCCAGAAGCTGAAGTTGTTCATCCTCGGCAAGGCCATGTCCGGCGCGCCGATCATCAACGGGATCATCCAGTTGGCGAGGCCTACGAAAGCCGGCATCACCGCACCGAACACCATCACCAGACCGTGCATGGTGGTCATCTGGTTGAAGAATTCCGGCTGGACGATTTGCAGTCCCGGCTGGAACAGTTCGGCACGGATTACCATGGCGAACGAGCCACCCAGCAGGAACATGGAGAACGCAAACCACAGGTACAGCGTGCCGATATCCTTATGGTTGGTGGTCAGCACCCAGCGCATCAGGCCTTTGGCGGGGCCGTGGGCATGGGCGGTGCCGGTATGAACATGGTCATCGACTACAACTGTCATGTCCTGTCTCCTGCAAACGGATGGGCTGGGCGGGCCGGGGCGTCATGTCCCGAGCGGTTCCTTACGCACGCAATAGACCGGGTCATTTGCTTTCCGCCTGTTTCAGCTCCAGCACTTCTTTAGGGGTGACCATGTCGCCTTTGTTGTTGCCCCAGGCGTTACGTTCGTAGGTCACGACCGCTGCGATATCGACTTCCGAGAGTTGCTTGCCGAAGGCCGCCATGGCGGTACCGGGCTTGCCGTGGAAGACAATGCTCAGGTGATCCTTGATCGGTCCGGTGGCGATTTTCGAGCCCTTGAGTGCCGGGAACATCGGCGGCAGGCCCTGGCCTTCAGCCTGGTGACAGGCCACGCAGGTGGTGTGATAGACCTTGTCGCCGCGCTCCTTGAGCTCGTCGAGGGTCCATTCCTTGCTGGTCAGCTCTTTGAGCTGCGCAGCTTCCGCCTTGCGCTCGCCCAGCCAGGTTTCGTAATCGGCCTTTTCCTTGACCTCGACCACGATGGGCATGAAGCCGTGATCCTTGCCGCACAGTTCGGCGCATTGGCCACGGTAGATGCCGGGCTTTTCGACACGGGTCCAGGATTCATTGACGAAGCCCGGGATCGCATCGCGCTTGACCGCGAAGGCCGGCACCCACCAGGAGTGGATGACGTCGGCGGAAGTCACCAGAAAGCGCACCTTGGCACCGATCGGCAGCACCAGCGGCTTGTCGACCTCCAACAGGTAATGCTCGCCCTTGGTTTCCTTGTTGTGGATCTGATCGGCGGGGGTGGTCAGGTTGCTGAAGAATTCGACGTCCTGACCCAGGTACTTGTAGTGCCACTTCCACTGGTAACCGGTGACCTGGATATCGATATCCGGCTCAGTGTTGTCGTACATCTGGATCAGGGTGGCGGTTGCGGGGACCGCCATGGCCACCAGAATGAGCAGGGGCACGATGGTCCAGAGAATTTCGACGGTGGTGCTTTCATGAAATTTTGCGGCCACCTGCCCGGTAGAGCGGCGGTGGACCATCATCGACCAGAACATGGCGCCGAAGACGATGATGCCGATCACTACACAGATCCAGAAAATGGTCATGTGCAGGTCGAATACTGCGTGACTGATTTCAGTCGCTCCAGGCGCCATATTCACAGTCCAGGCCGCTTGCGCCTGACTGAAAATCGACCACAACAGGAGGCCCATCCAGACATGTGGATGTCGCATCATTGCGGGTTCCCCTTATAGTTCTTTTTATCCCGCCGGCTTTCACCTGCGGCAAGGGAGCGGCTTTTTCAGACTACGAACTTGAATCGCCGAGCCTTGCTGCATATGCAGTCGGGCGTCATCAGCTAACTCCATTCAGATCCGAGTATAGACAGCGACTGCCACCTCGCAATGCGATGACGTAAATCGACTGAAACAGGTTGGACTTGCGTTCCATGTCACGAATGGAGAAGGATGCAGACGAGTGGTGGCAAATCGATATAACGTAGACGTCTCAAGGATGAAATAATTATGACAAATGCGTCTTAGGCTTTTTCATAAGCCAGCTAAGTTATGTCTTCCCTATTTCATTGCCTTGTTTCCTGGAGTTTTCATGAACACCGCCGCATTGCGCGAGCAGATCCAAAAAGCCCAACAACACGAGGCCGAGACCGGCCTGTTAACTCGACAACTGGAAACCCAACTGCCGCACCTTCACTCCGCCATCCAATTGCCGGATGTCGATGCCAACGGCGTCATGACGCGTTTTGTGGCCGCGTATATAGAACAAGTGCCGGACCTGCTGGACGCAGCCAATGAAGTCGCCAGGGAAGCGGGCATCGAGTCGCAGATCAAGCCGGTGCTGACAATCGCGGAGCAGTTTTTCCTCCAGCCGCCGGCAATCATGGCTGGTCACGTCGGCCTGGACAGCCTGCTGGACGAAGCCTATCTGGCACATCGGTTGGTCGAAGAGGTCAACGATCTGTACATCAAGCATTTTGGCCAGCCATTGATCCCCTTGGACATGACAGTTGCCAACCTGATTGCCCACCAACTGATCGGCGAGGAATTTGCCAATCAACTGGATGAGGCGGTGCATCACGCTGTGGACGAGATGCTTAACGATGAGAGTTTCGCGCTGGAGTCGGTAGAGGCCTACCGCGAGAAACTCAACAGCCCGGACACCGGCGCTGCGTGGAAGCGCTGGCCGTGCCTGTCGCGCCAATTAGGCGTGGGCCTTGAGCTGGATCAGCCAGCGGCTTGATTTAACGGTAGCAATTGAACACCTGTGGGAGCGGGCTTGCTCGCGAAAGCGGCGGATCAGTCGACATTAATGTTGAATGATTGACCGCATTCGCGAGCAAGCCCGCTCCCACATTGTTTTTAAGCGGCTGAGCCTACTCCGGTTGTGGTACGTAACCGTCCTTCAAGCCTGCGCTTCAATCCCCGCGCTTCGATCAACAGCTTCGAGCCCTTGGCCGCATTGGCCCGGCCCCACTCCTCAAGCAACTCCAGACACGAGTGATCGATGTAGCTCAGGTTATTGAGCGGCACATGTACCGTCGCACCTGCGGGAATGCTCCCCAGCACTTGGGTCAGCGCCGGTACCTTGAGGAAGGTCGCCGCCCCCACCAGTCGCAGCTCCATCTCGCCGTCCGCCGGCAGATCGATCAGGCTGATTTTCAGGCGCGAAGCCTTCCAGGCCAGTTTGGCCAGTGTCAGGCCAAAGCCGATCAGCACGCCGGTCAGCAGGTCGGTGAAGATGATTGCCAGTGCGGTCGCCGCATAGGTGAACATCGGCATTCGGCCATAACGGCCCAAGCCGCGAAAGGCCTTGATGTCCACCAGTTTGAAGCCGGTGTAAACCAGTACCCCCGCCAGACTCGCCACCGGAATGCTTTGCAGCACGCTCGACAGTAGCAGCACGAAAGCCAGCAACCACAGACCATGAAACACCGTTGACAGTCGGGTAGTGGCGCCGGCCTGAACGTTAGCCGAACTACGCACGATCACCCCAGTCATCGGCAGCGCGCCGAGCAACCCACAGAGCATGTTACCCACACCTTGCGCCGACAATTCACGGTCGAAGTCCGAGCGCTGGCCGCTGTGCATGCGGTCCACAGCGGCCGCCGAAAGCAGAGTTTCGGCGCTGGCGATAAAGGCCACGGCGAAGGCCGCGATCAGCAAGGCCGGGTCTGCCAGGTTGAGCAGGTCCGCCGGGCGCAGCCAATCGATGGCTTGCGCCAGGTTGGCCGGGACTTCCACACGTTTGACTTGCAATGCGAGCACCAGGCTGGCGACCGTTGCCAGACCAACCCCCAGTAATGCTCCGGGAACGAAACGCAGGGAGTGCGGGCGGAATTTTTCCCACAGCCACATCACGGCAATGGTCGACAGTCCGAGCAAACCCGCCTGCCAGCCAAACGACGGCAAAGCCTGAATCAGCGCAGCGGGGAAGGCTGCCAGGTTATCCAGCCCCGAAGGCTTGGGCACGGCATCGAGCATCACATGCACCTGTGACAGCACGATCAGCACCCCAATCCCGGCAAGCATGCCGTACACCACCGCTGGAGCGGTGACCCGAAACCAGCAACCCAGTTTCAAACGCCCGGCCACCAATTGCAGAAAACCCGCCAGCAGCAGGATCGGCCCGAGCATGGCAATGCCATGTTGGCGCACCAGTTCGAACACCAATACCGCCAGACCCGCTGCCGGGCCGCTGACTTGCAGCGGCGAACCGGCAAGCCAGCCGACTACCAGGCCCCCGATAATGCCGGTGATCAGGCCTTTGGACGGCGGCAGCCCCGAGGCGATGGCGATGCCCATGCACAAGGGCAGGGCGACCAGAAATACAACCACCGAAGCCAGCAGCTCCCGTGGCAGAACAGCTTTTAGTTGAGCGGCACGCATTGTGGCTCTCCCGGAGTTTTTTTCAGGCGTGGCAAAGCCGTGCCGCCAGATCGGCAGCCTCGGCTAAACCATACTTAGGAGGATTTAGAAGCGCGCTTTGGGCGTCGCCACCGGAATGGGATGGCTGCCATCGAGCGGCAGGAAACAACCCTGATCCGCATCGTAAGCCTGGATTTCGCTGGTTTCGATGTTGTAGACCCAACCATGGATAAACAGCTGACCGTTTGCCATGCGCGAGGCCACTGATGGGTGCGTTCGCAAATGTTGCAACTGAGCAATCACATTCTCTTCGGTGAGGATGTGCATGCTCTCGTTTTCATCCGTGCAATGGCAGTTGTCTTGAACCATGGTTTTCGCCACTTCGGCATGACGCAGCCAGGCCTTTACCGTCGGCATCTTTTCCAGGCTCTGCGGGTTGAGCACTGCACGCATGGCGCCACAGTCAGAGTGCCCGCAGATAATGATGTGCTGTACGCCGAGGGCCAGCACCGCGTATTCGATGGCCGTGGAAACACCGCCGTTCATTTGCCCATAAGGTGGCACGACATTGCCGACGTTGCGGGTCACGAACAAGTCGCCGGGAGCGCTTTGGGTAATCAGTTCGGGAACGATGCGTGAATCGGCACACGCGATGAACATCGCCCGAGGCCGCTGGGCCGTGGCGAGTTTTTTGAAGAGTTCTTCCTGCTGCGGAAAGATCTCGTGATGAAAGTGCAAAAAGCCGTCAACGATATGCTGCAGCGCTGCATCGGCGGTTTCCGCCTCGGGTTGGGCTGAAGCCGACGCAGCCAACGGCTGTTTATCCTTGTCACTCATGATTCATCCTCTTTGGCGGAGTCAGGGGGATTTTCCCGTTTTGTCCGGTGTGAAGCCAGTGGCTGTTTAAAAAACATCCAGGTCGAAGAGCCAGACCCATCAGTCACTCGATGAACAAGGTAGCCGTTGAAACTTAACTCAAACTGAATAAAACGCTCTAGAACGAGTGTTCCAGGTCACAAAAAACGTGACCGGTGCGAAACGCGGTGTCGTGTTCACTACTCAACCATAGGGCCAATTGTCCTTAAATCAACGACATTTGGCGGCCCGGCGGACAAAAGGATTCGCAATCCAGATTGAAACCTTCCCGACGATTGAGCCCCAGGCGTTTGATGGTTTTGGCAAAGCGTTGTGCCAACAGGTCGGCAAACGGCCCTTCACCACGCATTCTGGCACCGAATCGGCTGTCGTAGAGCTCGCCCCCACGGCTTTGGCGGATCAGGCTCAACACATGAGCTGCACGCTGAGGATAGTGGGCGGCCAGCCACTCTTCGAACAGCGGCGCCACTTCCAGCGGCAGGCGCAACATCATGTAGGCCGCACTCTGGGCTCCCGCAGCATGAGCTTCGGCCAGCAGGCTTTCGAGTTCGCTGTCGTTGATCATCGGAATCATGGGGGAACACAAGACTCCCACAGGAATACCGGCCTCGCGCATCACCCGGATCGCCCGCAGCCGTGCCTTGGGTGCCGCGGCGCGCGGTTCGAGGATACGTTTGAGTTCATCATCCAGCGTGGTCAGGCTGATCATTACAGCCACCAGCCTTTGCTCGGCGAGTTCAGCCAGCAAGTCCAGATCGCGAAGAATCAGCGAGCCTTTAGTGATGATGGTCACCGGGTGGCGGTAACGCAGCAGCACTTCCAGGGTTTTACGGGTGATTTTGTGTTCGCGCTCGATCGGCTGATAAGGGTCGGTATTGGAGCCAAGGTTGATCGGCGCGCATTGATAGCCGCGTTTGGACAGTTGTTCTTCCAGCACGTCGGCGGCGTTGGTCTTGGCGATCAGTCTGGTTTCGAAATCCAGCCCCGGTGACAGATCCCAATAGGCGTGACTGGGCCGTGCATAGCAATAGATGCAGCCATGCTCACAGCCGCGATAGGGGTTGATCGAGCGATCGAACGGCAGGTCTGGCGAGTTATTGCGGGTGATGATGGTTTTTGCCGTCTCGATGCGCACCTCGGTGCCTTGGGTGATCGGCGCTTCCTGATACCAGCCGTCATCCTCGACCACCGAACGATTGGGCGCGAAGCGATTGTGCGGATTGGTGGCGGTGCCTCGACCGCGGGGTGGCAGAGGAGTGTTCATCGACTAATACCTTTTGCTGTATGTGCATACAGTATACGAGGCGAGGAAAAGCGGCCAGTGCCGTTCGGCACTTGAGCATTTGATCTGCGTCGAGCGCCTGCCTCAGGTATTGAATAATGCATCTAGCTGCAACTCGATGAAATATATAACGAATAGTCTGTAGTTAATAAGATCAGTATTATCGTCTGAACACGAAGTCTTCGTGGATACTTATTAAAAGGAATTAATCTATGTCGTTTTTTAATCAGCGTGGTATCTTTTTGCAATTACTGGCCCCCAGTGTTGTCGATCCACAACAAGCGCGAGTATCGATGCAACTTGCCCGTAAAGAGTTGGGTTGGGATGAGGTCAACGAGGTACAGACAGAGGCCTTGGTCGATTCCGTCTACGTAGAGGCCGTCTCCAGCGATGGCGGCGGGTCGTTCAGCATAAAGTCGGTCAACAGCGATGTGGACGGCGATGGTGATATCGACAGCGACGACAAGGCAAAACTGTTAGCTTTGGCCAAGGCTTATTCCAGTATTGTAAATCCTTGACTTCATAGTGCCAGACCTGCATGAAAGTTCATGCAGGATTGGCTTGTTTTATTTAACGCTTAGAGGCGTGATTGCAAGTAGCAATTAGTTAAGTGTTGAAGATAATCCGAATTAACGGATTAAACCTGGATTTCCCCCCCCCCAATGCAGCTTCAAAAGACTGATTCACATTTCTTTGACAGTCAGCTCACAGACCTTTGACCGTTCAGGACTGAAGCTGGGTGCCATCTTCCCACCTCTTCCTGAACAGTTATCCAAACATGCCTCTAGCGCGTTATATATCTGCGATGTGTTTGTCGCTGGTCTCATTGTTCAACCTGACGTTGGCCCTCGCTGACGACAGCTCCTCGCCCCGTCCGGCGGAGTGGGCTCAACCAGTGGAGAGGCAACACAATCTCTTTGAGATGTCCCCGATGCTCTATCGCAGCGCATTGCCTGACGCTGGCTCGGTGCAATTGCTGGAAAAACTCAACGTCGGGACTGTAATCAACTTCCTGCCCGAACCGGACTCAAGCTGGTTGTCCGCACCCGGTATCACTCAAGTACACCTGCCTTATCGCACCAATCATGTGGATGATGCGGATGTACTCAAGGTGCTGCGTGCGATTCAAACTGCCGAATCAAAAGGACCGGTGCTTATGCACTGCAAACACGGCTCGGACCGCACTGGCCTGATGGCCGCGATGTACCGGGTGGTGGTGCAAGGCTGGAGCAAGGAAGATGCCCTGAACGAAATGACCCAAGGCGGCTTTGGTGACAGCACGCATTTCAAGGATGGTGTGCGTTACATGATGCAGGCCGATATCGACAAACTTCGTACGGCGCTGGCCAATGGTGATTGCAGCACCAGTCCGTTTGCCAGTTGTTCGATGAAGAACTGGTTCAAATCGGCCCATGTCGAGTAAGTAATACCTCCCACTGCATTGCGCAGTGGAAGGTGATTTTCGGTACTCAGTGTTGCTCGTCTGGTTTCTTCTTCAACTTCGGGTTCGGGAAAAACTGCACGGCCTGAACCTTGGCGTCCGGCACCTTGAGTGCCGAAGTATTGACCCGCGTGCCCAATTCCTTGGGCACCGACAGACCTTGTTCATTCAGCGTATCGGAATAACCGCAGGCCACGCACTCGCGATGCGGAACTGTGTTTTCGCTCCACATCATCAACTTGTCCGGCTCGCTGCAGGCCGGGCAGACCGCGCCGGCGATAAAGCGTTTTTTGGTGATCACAGATTCCTCACTCATGCTGCCGCGTCCTCACTCAGGCCGCTATGGCGCAAGAGTGCGTCAATCGATGGCGCACGGCCACGGAAGTCGACGAACAGCACCATTGGTTCCTGAGAGCCGCCTCGCGCCAGGATCGCTTCGCGGAACGCGCGACCGGTTTCGGCATTGAGCACGCCATCTTCTTCGAATTTCGAGAAGGCATCGGCCGACAGTACTTCAGCCCACTTATAGCTGTAGTAACCCGCCGCGTAACCACCGGCAAAGATGTGGGCGAAACTGTTGGGGAAGCGATTGTAGGCCGGCGGACGCATGACCGAGACCTCGTCACGCACGCCTTCGAGCACTTGCAGCACGCTGCGGCCGTCGCCGTGGGTGGCGTGCAGTTCGAAGTCGAACAGCGAGAACTCCAGTTGGCGAACCATCATCAGTCCGGACTGGAAGTTCTTCGCCGCGAGCATTTTCTCCAGCAGGTCCTGAGGCAACGGCTCGCCGGTTTCGTAGTGACCGGAAATCAGCGCCAGACCTTCCGGCTCCCAGCACCAGTTTTCCATGAACTGGCTTGGCAACTCGACCGCATCCCAGGCCACGCCATTGATTCCAGACACGCCTGCATGCTCGACGCGGGTCAGCAGGTGATGCAGGCCATGACCGAATTCGTGGAACAGGGTGGTCACTTCATCGTGGGTCAGCAGGGCCGGTTTGCCGCTGTCGGCCGGGGTGAAATTGCACACCAGGTTCGCCACCGGGCTTTGCAGCACGCCATTGATCGTGCGGCGATGATCGCGGGCGCCGTCCATCCAGGCGCCGCCGCGTTTGTTGGCGCGGGCATACAGGTCGAAGAAGAAACGACCGACGTGCTGGCCATTTTCCTTGATTTCGAACAGGCGGACGTCCGGATGCCAGGTGTCGAAGCCCTTCAGCTCGGCGATCTCGATGCCGTACAGGCGCTGGACGATGCTGAACAGCCCACCCAGCACCTTGTCGATCGGGAAGTACGCGCGAAGGGTTTCCTGGGCGACGCTGTAGCGCTGTTCGCGAAGTTTTTCCCCGTAGAAGCCGCTATCCCAGCTTTGCAGGTCCGGGCAACCTTGTTCAGCGGCGTAAGCCTTGAGCTGCCCCAGATCACGGGTGGCGAACGGCTTACTGCGTTTGGCCAGGTCGCGCAGGAAACTCAGTACCTGATCGTTGGACTCGGCCATTTTGGTGGCCAGGCTCAGCTCCGAGAAGCTGGAGAAACCCAACAGTTTTGCCAGTTCCTGACGCAGGTCGAGGATTTCTTCCATGACCGGGCCGTTGTCATTCTGACCGGCGTTCGGGCCTTGGTCCGACGCACGGGTGCAGTAGGCGGCATAGACTTCTTCACGCAGGGCGCGGTCCTGGGCGTAGGTCATCACCGCGTAGTAACTCGGGAATTCCAGGGTGATCAACCAGCCATCCAGCTCTTTGGCTTGTGCGGCGGCGGCCATTTGCGCCTTGGCCGACTCGGTCAGACCGGCGAGGGCGGCTTCGTCGGTGACGTGCTTGGTCCAGGCCTGGGTGGCGTCGAGCAACTGGTTGGAGAAGCGGCTGCCCAGCTCCGACAGTTTGCTCTGCACGTCGGCATAACGTTTTTGTTCGGCTTCAGGCAGGTCGATACCCGACAGACGGAAGTCGCGCAAAGCGTGTTCCAGGATGGTTTTCTGCGCCACATCGAAACCGGCGGCCTCAGGGCTGTTGGCCAGCGCTTCATAGGCTTGAAACAGTTCACGGTTCTGGCCCAGCTCGGTGGCGTAGGCGCTCAGGGCCGGCAGGCAGGACTCGTAGGCTTCGCGCAACTCGGCGCTGTTGCACACGGCATTGAGGTGGCTGACCGGGCTCCAGGCGGCGCCCAGACGATCGTTGAGTTCATCCATCGCCAGCACCAGGCCGGCCCAGGTCGGTTGTTTGCCCTGGGTTTTGAGGATGTCGACGATGGCAGCGCGGTTGTCAGCCAGGATCTTTTCAATGGCCGGTTGCACGTGTTCGGCACGGATCGCCGAGAATGGAGGCAGGTCGTAGGACTGCAGAAGAGGGTTGTTCACGCTCACGGTTGGCACCTTGGCTGGAAAACATGCGGGAAGAAACATGGCCCCATCTTAATTACAATCGACGCTCACCGCAGCTATCAGCAAAAGAGAGAGAGCCTATCGTGACCCTTCGCAAGTATCAGAACCACACGCCGCTGCTGGGCAAAGGCGCCTTTGTCGACGGCTCGGCGGTGGTGATCGGCGACGTCGAAATCGGCGAAGACAGCTCCGTCTGGCCGCTGACAGTGATCCGCGGAGACATGCACCGCATCCGAATCGGTGCGCGCACCAGCGTGCAGGACGGCTGCGTGTTGCACATTACCCACGCCGGACCATTCAACCCCGATGGCTTCCCGTTGCTGATCGGTGACGATGTGACCATCGCGCATAAAGTCATGCTTCATGGTTGCGCCGTGGGGAACCGGATTCTGATCGGCATGGGCAGCATCGTCATGGACGGCGCGGTAGTCGAGGACGATGTGATCATCGGCGCTGGCAGCCTGGTACCCCCGGGCAAGCGCCTGGAAAGCGGTTTCCTCTATGTTGGTAGCCCGGTGAAACAGATCCGGCCGCTGACTGACAAGGAAAAAGCCTTTTTCACCTACAGCGCGGCGAACTACGTGAAGCTCAAGGATCTGCACCTGGCCGAAGGCTACGACCAACTCTAAGCCGCTTGATAATGGAAAGTGCCTCCCTATTGCTCAGGAATTTTCATGCATTACCAAACCGTACTGTTCGACCTCGATGGCACGCTGACCGACCCGCGTGAAGGCATCACCCGCTCCATCCAGTTCGCCCTGAGCAAACTAGGGATCGATGAACCGGACCTGACAAGGCTTGAACATTTCATAGGCCCGCCATTGTTGCAGGCGTTCATGCAGTTCTACGACTTCGACGAGCCCAAGGCGTGGGAAGCGGTGAATTTCTATCGCGAGCGCTTCAAGGTCACCGGTCTGTATGAAAACCGCGTGTTCGACGGCGTCACGCCGCTGCTGGAAACCCTCGGTGAGCAAGGGCGACAGCTGTACATCGCGACTTCCAAGCCATGGGTTTTCGCCCGGGAAATCGCCCGGCACTTCGACTTCGCCAAGCATTTCAACGTAATTTACGGCAGCGAGCTGGATGGCACGCGGACCAACAAGGTCGAGCTGATTGAGCACTTGATGAACGAAGAGGGCCTGGACCCGGCCAATACCCTGATGATTGGCGACCGTAAACACGATCTGATCGGCGCCCGCAGCAATGGACTGGACGCAGCGGCGGTGGGTTATGGGTTTGGCAGCCGGGAGGAATTGAGCGCAGAAGCACCGGCGTATCACTTCGAGACGCTGGAGGAGATGCATCAGGCGTTTTTGCAGCGTTAGTTGAATTGCCTTCGCGGGCAAGCCTCGCTCCCACAGGGTTTTATATCTGGCCAAAGGGCATTGGCATACACCGATCTAATGTGGGAGCGGGCTTGCCCGCGAAGAGGCCCGCTCAGCCACCGGAGCTCGCTGATCCGGCCAACACTTTCAACGCCGCCTTACGCTCCCCAACCGGTAACGCGCCCAATTTCTCCACCGCCGCATAAAACCTCACCCAATCCCCATCGACTTGCCCGAACAACGCGGCAAACGCCGGCACCCATTGGTCATACAAACCAAACGGGAGCAACCGGGCGTTGTTCATCGGGGTGTTGATCCAGGCATCGAAACGTTTGTTCCCAGCCCATTGGCTGTCGCGTAGCGTCCGGTAATCACGGCGTAATTGTTCGAACTCTGCTGCTTTTCGCTTGCGCATTTGCTCGGCAGGAAGCGGCAAGGCGTAAAGCTGTTCCAGTCTCTTGCGGGCGTCCAGAACCAATTGGATGAACTGATCGCGTTGCTGCTCCAACGCTCGGTTATCCGGTGGCAGGCCACGGAATGCACGCCATTGACGAGTGCCCTCCTGCTCGACGAAGGTGGCGAAGGACTCGTTGAACTCGGTGTCGTCTTTCACATAAAAACGTTGATGGGCGAGTTCGTGGAAAATCAGCGTGGCCAACCGTTCGTCGCCCCAGCCCATCATTGAGCTCATGATCGGGTCGTTGAACCAACCGAGCGTCGAATAGGCCTCGACGCCGCCAATCGACACGTCCATACCTTGCAATCGTTGCAAAGCGGCCTCACCGCGGGCAGCACTCTGGCTGTAATACCCGCGATAGGCGACGCAGCCAGCGATGGGGAAGCAATGGTTCTGCGGCTTCAGCGAAAACTCCGGCGTAGCAAAGACGTTCCAGACTACAAACGGTCGGCCGATGTCGGCGTACAGGCGATAGCTCTGGTTGTCCGGCAGGTGCAGGTGTTGGCTGGCGAATGTCCGGGCCTTTTGTGATTGGGCCAGATGCGCGCGCAATTGCTGATCGCGGTCCGGATCGGCAATCACACTGGAAACCGGCTCCCGTGCCCGCAGCAAGTGCAGCTGACCACTGGCCAATTGGCCGTAATAGCTGATGCTGGTGCAGCCGTTAAATAACAAAAGAAGCATCCCCGGAAACAAAATGCGTAAAACGCGATCAAGTAACCCAAGGCTTGGACGCGGCCTGATCAAAATGAATCATCCCTGGAAAGTCTGCCCGCAAGACTATCCCGCCTATTGGAGCTCCGCTATGCGCAAGTTGATGCTGACGGGAGGCCTGCTGATGCTGGCCGGTTGTGCTGGACTGCCCACCCCTGATCCTTCGCAGGCATGGATCGATCTGGATTCACGGCAGGAAGACACCGCGCTGCAAGCGGTGGAAGTCGATGACAAGGCTTCCATCGACAAGCGTTACTTCGAGGTGCAGCCCGGTAGCCATGAGCTGACGGTTCGCTACTTGTTCGCAGTCCAGCCGACCAACATTGGCCCCAACGCCGAGCCGCTGTGGCGCGACTGCCAGTTGAATGTGAAATTCAAGGAATTCAACGCCGGTCAGCGATATCAGCTGCAAGCGGGATACATCGGCTTTCGGCCGTGGGCGAAGCTCTATGATCAACAGCGAAAAGTGATTGGACAGGGCACACCGGCAGGCTGCCAACGTACTTGATCGACGCTATGCTGAATTATCAGTCCTTGGGAAATTCATCATGCGCAGGTTGTTGCTGTTGCTCGCGGCAGGCACCTTTGTCGGTTGCACGAGTCCGTTGCCGGCAGTCGATCCACAAATGGCATGGGTCGACTTCGCTACGCCGAGCCCCGGCGGGAAACTGCTGATGGCCGATCGGCTGGACAATCAGCGGCTGAGCGACGGGCGTTACTTCCAGGTCACCCCGGGTAGCCATGAACTGAGAGTACGTTTCGATTTTGAAGTATTTGGTGGTGGCTCGGGCTTGATGAATGCTCCGCTGGAGCGGCTGTGCTACCTGACCATCAACTACGACCATTTCGAGGCCGGCCAGCGTTACCTGCTGGAAGCGCGTTCTATAGCGTTCACCCCCAGCGCCCGGCTCTACAATGCCAAGCGGGAAATTATCGCCGAAGATCGGTTGGCCAACTGCGTCATGTGAGACGAATCAACGGTCATTTTTTTGGTAGATGATTTTCTTGGTGCCGCCTTCGCATGAACCGACGACCATGTTCTGATCGTGCACTTCGTCGTTGGTGACGATTTCCAGGGTGTAGGACGAGACGTTATTGGCCTGGATCTTGGCTTCGATCTCGGCCTTGAGTTCCTCACAGGATTTCGGTGCCGCGAGGGCCGATGTGGCCAGCGTGCAACAGATAACCGCCAAGGCAAAACGTTTCATGGTTGAAGCTCCCTTGAGGCAGCGCGCATGGTGATGCGCTGAAGCTGCTGTCATTTATTCGACCACAGTTTTGTCAGTCAGGTTATGTTTCAGGACAAAAAAAGACCGCAACCTGCGAAAGGGAGCCCGCGAAGGCTGCGATCTTTTACCCGCTAGCGTATCAACCCACTATCAGCTGACCAACGTCGCATCCAGGCTGATTTTCGCATTCAGCACTTTGGACACCGGGCAGCCTTCTTTGGCTTTGTTGCTCAGTTCCTCGAATTGCGCCTGGGTCGCCCCGGGGATTTTCGCCTTGAGAATCAGTTTTACCGCTGTGATTGCAAAGCCACCGTCTACCTGGTCCAGGGTAACTTCGGCATTGGTGTCGATACTGTCGGCCTTAAGGTTGGCCTCGCCGAGAATCATTGAAAACGCCATGGAGAAACAGCCCGCGTGAGCCGCGCCGATCAGCTCTTCCGGATTGGTGCCTTTACCCCCTTCGAAACGGGCCTTGAAGCCGTAGGGCGCGTCTCTGAGAACGCCGGTTTCCGTGGAAATCGAGCCGATACCGGTTTTCAGATCACCTTCCCAATGAGCTGATGCTTTCTTCGTGATAGCCATGTCTGCCTCCTCAAGATCCGGCGCGAAACGTCGCGCCTTCGTGGTTTTCGGTTACCAGGGTTCTGAGGATAGACCGTCCGGCAAAGTTCACCTCATCTGATCGGTCCTCTAATCGCGTAGGAATTTTGTCTCTCCTATTGAAACTCGGGTATATGCCCTCATTGCATAGAACACGCTTATAGACTCGGCAGGTTTTCGTTCGTGAAAAAACCTGCTTACCCATTGGAGAAGCAGGTTTATGAAACGACTATCCGATATCAAGTTCTCGACCCTCGATCTGGTGCCCGTGCGGGAGAACGGCAGTGCGGCCCAGTCTCTGCACAATTCTCTGGACCTGGCGCAACACGTCGAAAAATTCGGCTATAACCGCTTCTGGGTCGCCGAGCACCACAACATGGACGGGATCGCCAGTTCGGCGACCTCGGTTCTGCTGGGCTATCTGGCTGGCGGCACTTCGACCATTCGTGTCGGGTCGGGGGGCGTGATGCTGCCCAACCACGCGCCACTGGTGATCGCCGAGCAGTTTGGCACCCTTGAAAGCCTGTATCCGGGGCGGATCGATCTGGGCCTGGGGCGCGCCCCCGGCTCCGATCAAATGACCGCCCGCGCCTTGCGCCGTGAACGTTCCGGCAGCGCCGACGACTTCCCGCAAGACGTGACTGAACTGATGCGCTACCTCGGCCCACGTACGCCAGACCAGCGGATCATTGCCATGCCGGGTACCGGCACGAATGTCCCGATCTGGTTGTTGGGTTCGAGCCTGTTCAGTGCGCAGTTGGCGGGTGAGCGCGGTTTGCCCTACGCCTTCGCTTCACATTTCGCACCGCGCTTCATGCATGAGGCGATTCGCGTCTACCGCAACCACTTCAAGCCTTCAGCGGTTTTGGATAAGCCTTACGTGATGCTCGGCGTGCCACTGGTGGCTGCAGACACTGATGAGCAGGCCGATTACCTGGCCACTTCGGTCTACCAGCGGATTCTTGCGTTGATGCGTGGCCAGAGCCTGGTGCAACGCCCGCCAGTGAAGACCATGGACGGTCTGTGGCTGCCCCATGAGAAAGAAGCGGTCGGTGATTTCCTTGGCCTGGCCATGGTCGGCAGTCCGCAGAAAATTCGCGCCAAGCTGGAAGTGCTGATCGAACAGACGCAGGCCGATGAGCTGATTTTTACCTGTGACCTGTACGAACATGCCGATCGCCTGCACTCCTATGAGTTGCTGGCGCAGGTCATGAAGGGCTGAAGCGCAATCGCACCCACAAAAAAGCCGACGCCATTGCGTCGGCTTTTTCATTTTCGAGGGCGGTCAGCCCTGCTTGTAGACGATTTGCCTGGAGCCTTTTTCACAGGTGCCAACGACTTTTCCGTCAGCAGCAGCGCCTTTGTCGACGATCTCCAGTGTGTAATTGGAAATGCCCTTGGCATCCAGTTTCGCTGAGATTTCGGCTTTCAGCTCGTCGCACGACTTGCCTTGGGCAAAGGCTGTTCCCGCAAGGCTCAACAAGCCTATCGCCAAAATAAACTTCTTCATGGGGTGCACTCCTTGGTCGGATCAATAGGGGGAGCGCATCCAGCTATCGGCCGGACGCACTCACCACGTAGCGCTTTGCCATTCCCTATGGCATTCGGCCGGCGCGCAAGTTCAGAAGACTGGCTTAAGCTCAGCTACTGGCAATCCGGAATCCGACTTTAAGCGTCACCTGGAAGTGTGCCGCTTTGCCGTCCTTGATGTGCCCGCGGGTTTCGGTCACTTCGAACCATTCCATGTACTTCAGACTTTTGTTGGCTTCGGCCAGGGCATTGTTGATGGCGTCTTCAATACTGGTTGTGGATGAGCCGACCAGCTCGACTTTCTTGTAGGTGTGATGGTCAGTCATGGCGTTCTCCTAAGGGTGTGAAATACAGCCTAGCAGTGATTTTTCTTATTTCTTCTGTCGACCAATCCGAGGGGGATTTCAGATTTACTGCACTTTCTCAAACCCCTGAAGTCCCAACCAACACACGCAACTCAAACAATGCAGGAGATTCACCATGGCCAACACCTCGTTACGTAAAGCCTCATTGCAAAGCATGGAAGCCGAGATCGAGAGTCTGCTGAAATCGTTGGAAAGCCTGAAGGACGACGCCTCGGACGAATCGCGTAAAACCCTTAAAACGCTGAAAATCAACGCCGAAAACGCGTTGAAGCATTCGCGTCATCTGCTCTCCGATGCCTATGAAGAGGTCAAGGTCAAAACCCGTGAAACCGGGATCGCGACACGTGACTACGCCCAGGAGCACCCTTGGACTACAGCCGGCGTCGCCGTTGGTGCGCTGGGGCTTCTGGCGGCCTACCTGTTGTGCAAGCGCGGTAATTAAGGTGCCTGACGCAGTTCGTTTTTAAGCCACTGCGCCAATTGCCGAGCGCGCCCGTCCGCTGCGCGCTTGGGTAGCCACAACGCCAGTTGCGCCGGGGTTTCACAGAAACCCCATGGCGCAACCAGGCGACCGGCCTTCAAGTCTTCTGCCACCAGCGGCTCAGGCGCGATGGCCACACCCAGCCCGGCCACTGCCGCCTCCAGCAAATAATACAAATGCTCGAAACCCTGACCGTATCTCAGCGCCTTGGCGTCGAGGCCGCTTTGCTGTGCCCAACTCGGCCAGGCTTGCGGACGTGAGGTGGTGTGCAGCACGGGTTCGGTCAGCAGGACGTGTGCCGGTGCGTTCCGCAGCCTTTCGTAGCCGACGAATCGTGGGCTCATGACCGGGCCGATGCGTTCGCTGGCCAGTTCATAAACTTGCATGTCCGCCGGCCATGGCGGCTCGGCAAACACCAGCAAAGCGTCCAGGCCGGGCCGCCGTGGATCGAGATCGCCTTCGCCAGCCGACAGGTGCAAACGCAGATCCGGCAGATCCGCATTGAGCCGCCCCAAACGCGGAATGAACCAGCGCGCCAGCAGGCTGCCCGAGCAGCCGAGCACGAACGGCGCATCGGCGGTGCTTTGGGTCAGTTCGGCGCAAACGCTGCGCAATCGCTCGAAGGCTTCACCGCTGACATCGCGCAAACGGACACCGGCATCTGTGAGTTTCAGGCCGCGCCCATCCTTGATGAACAGGCTCACGCCGAGGTGTTCTTCCAGTACCTTGAGCTGTCGGCTGACCGCACCATGAGTGACGTGCAGCTGCTCGGCGGCCTGACTGACGCTGTTCAGGCGGGCAGTGGCTTCGAAGGCGCGAAGGGCGTTCAGCGGAGGAAGGTCGTGGCTCATGGTATCTGTGAGTTTTCCTGACAGGTTGCGGCGATCTTATCGGTTTTCAGTGCGGGATGTCAGGGGTAGAGTGAACCCCATCGTCACCTCTCGAATACAACTGGAGCGACCCATGACCCAGACTAATCTGCGCAACGGCCCCGACGCCAACGGCCTGTTCGGCGCGTTCGGTGGCCGTTACGTCGCCGAAACCCTGATGCCGTTGATTCTCGATCTGGCCCGCGAATACGAAGCGGCCAAGGAAGATCCGGCGTTCAAAGAAGAATTGGCCTACTTTCAGCGTGATTACGTCGGACGTCCAAGCCCACTGTATTTCGCCGAGCGTCTGACAGAGTTCTGCGGCGGCGCGAAGATTTACCTCAAGCGCGAAGAGCTGAACCACACCGGCGCGCACAAGATCAACAACTGCATCGGCCAGATCCTGCTGGCGCGGCGTATGGGCAAGAAGCGCATCATCGCCGAGACCGGCGCCGGCATGCACGGCGTGGCGACCGCCACCGTGGCTGCGCGTTTCGGCCTCGATTGCGTGATCTACATGGGCACCACTGACATCGAACGCCAGCAAGCCAACGTGTTTCGCATGAAGCTGCTGGGCGCCGAAGTGATCCCGGTGGTCGCCGGCACCGGCACCCTCAAAGATGCGATGAACGAAGCCCTGCGTGACTGGGTCACCAACGTCGACAGCACCTTCTACCTGATCGGCACCGTCGCCGGCCCGCACCCATATCCCGCCATGGTTCGTGACTTCCAGGCTGTGATCGGCAAGGAAACCCGCGAGCAATTGCAAGCCCAGGAAGGCCGTCTGCCCGACAGCCTGGTGGCGTGCATCGGTGGTGGTTCCAACGCCATGGGCCTGTTCCACCCGTTCCTCGATGACAAGAGCGTCGAGATCATCGGCGTTGAAGCAGCCGGTTACGGCATTGAAACCGGCAAGCACGCGGCCAGCCTGAACGGCGGCGTACCGGGTGTGCTGCACGGCAACCGTACTTTCCTGTTGCAGGACGACGATGGCCAGATCATCGACGCTCACTCGATCTCTGCCGGCCTCGATTATCCAGGCATTGGCCCGGAACACGCCTGGTTGCATGACATCGGCCGCGTCCAGTACACCTCGGTGACCGACGACGAAGCCCTCGACGCATTCCACAAATGCTGCCGCCTGGAAGGGATTATTCCTGCACTGGAAAGCGCCCATGCCCTGGCCGAAGTGTTCAAACGCGCACCGACGCTGCCGAAAGATCACCTGATGGTGGTCAACCTGTCCGGGCGTGGCGACAAAGACATGCAGACCGTGATGCACCACATGGAACACTCTCAACAAGAGCAATCCAAGCAGGAGAAACACTGATGAGCCGCCTGCAAACGCGTTTTGCCGAACTCAAGGAACAGAACCGCGCCGCTCTGGTGACCTTTGTGACCGCTGGCGATCCGAGCTATGACACGTCTCTGGCGATCCTCAAAGGCTTGCCGGGAGCGGGTGCCGACGTGATCGAATTGGGCATGCCCTTCACCGATCCAATGGCCGATGGCCCGGCGATTCAACTGGCCAACATTCGTGCCTTGGGCGCCAAACAAAACCTGGCGAAAACCCTGCAAATGGTTCGCGAGTTCCGCGAAGGCAATAGCGAGACGCCGCTGGTGCTGATGGGTTACTTCAACCCGATTCACATGTACGGCGTACCACGTTTCATCGCTGAAGCCAAAGAGGCCGGTGTCGATGGCCTGATCGTGGTCGACTTGCCGCCCGAGCATAACGGTGAATTGTGCGACCCGGCACAGGCGGCGGGCCTGGACTTCATTCGCCTGACCACTCCGACGACTGATGACGTGCGCTTGCCGACTGTTTTGAACGGCAGTTCCGGCTTTGTTTACTACGTGTCGGTGGCGGGTGTGACCGGTGCGGGCGCGGCGACTCTGGAACATGTCGAAGAAGCCGTCACCCGTCTGCGTCGCCATACCGATCTGCCGATCAGCATCGGTTTTGGTATCCGTACTCCAGAGCAAGCGGCGTCCATCGCGCGTCTGGCTGACGGTGTGGTGGTGGGGTCGGCGCTGATCGATCACATCGCTAATGCCTCAACACCGGATCAGGCTGTGGAGGGCGTACTCAGCTTGTGCGCAGCCTTGTCCGAAGGCGTGCGTAAAGCACGGGTCAGCTGAAGGTAAAGTTCCTGATACAGAGGAATTAGAGCCTCGCGGCACAGACTAAACAGCAAGACCGAGGGCTTCAGGACTACGTTCTGGAGCCCACAAAAAGATCGCAGCCTTCGGCAGCTCCTACAGGGGAATGCGATACCTCTGTAGGCGCTGCCGAAGGCTGCGATCTTTTGCTTTCAGGGCAACTCCAACCCACCCGCAGCCTTGTGCAGCTTGCGCAAATGTTCGCCAACCTGCTTCAGGTTGGCTTCGTTGGCGGCCATCTCGGCGGCACGGCTCGGTTCGAGCAGTGCTCTGACTTCTTTGTCCAGATCCCCGGTCAGCGCTTGCAGTTGCTTCTGGCGCAGGTTGCTTTCCGACTGCAGACGCGTCCACTCGTTCGCTTGCGGCAAACCATAACCACCGGTGCTGCCGAGCAGTTCGGCCGGACGGCTGAGGAAGCCGCTGTTGGCGAGAATCTCCTGCAAGGTCGCATTGGCCTTATCCATGCCGCCATTCTTCAATTCCCGAGCGCCCAGATAACGTTGCTTCACTTCGTCCTGGGCCAGCACCATCTGCTGACGGAAACTGGCCTGCTCCAGCAGCAGTAACGCCGCACTGGTGCGCAAATCAGCCTGATCAATCCATTTGCGGCGCTCTTCAGCTTTCAAGGACAGCCAGTCCTCGACCTTGTCCTGCTTGATCGGCAAATACTTTTTCAGCACTTCGAACATCGCTTGATAACGCTCGCGGAAGGAGTCGAAGCGATAGCCCAGGCGCAGTGCTTCGCGGGGATCATCCAGCACGCTGGTGTTTGCCAATCCACGGCCCTTGAGCACTTCCAGCAAACCGTTGGGCATGATGCTGTCGAGGCCGACCAGTTGCGCATTGTTGGTGCTGCTGCGCAGTAATTTCAGGCCTTCCACTGCGCAATTGTTGGACAGGAAAAAATAGTTGCCATCGTAACTCCAGTGCATCTCCGCGGCGTGTTCCACCACGTCTTCGATCTCGCTGTGCGACAGGTTCAGCGGCACCGATGCCAGGCTGCGCAGTTCGGTCTTGGTGTATTCGTCGATCACCTGGGCCAGCGGCAAGACAAACAGGCGCGACGGATATTTACCCACCAGTCCATCCCAGCTCGACAACTGTAGGTCACCGACGAAGGCGCGGTAGGACAACACCAGATGTTGATCCAGATCCAGTCGACAATCCGGCCCGCGAGGCCGACCCGGTGCACAGATCACCAGTCGCAGCATGCTGTGGCCCCAGCGGCTGACCCAGTTCTGATTGGCCTCGGCCAGAAGATAGTCGACAGCGTAAACCCGCTCTGGATCGACTTGGCCCAAGGGCTGCTTGGCGAAGTCGTTACCCGCATTGAGGAAGGCGAATGATTGGGCGCATGTGTCTTTGGCGGCGGGCGCCCAACCGAAATGTTCTTTGTAATAGCGATATAGCGCAGGACGACGGCAGGCATAGCTTGGGTCAAGGAGGAAGTACTCCATGTTGACCGCGACGAACTCCTTCGGGCTGCTCGTCTCGTAGATGTCCGGGCTGCGGGCAATCTGCCGGTTGTGCTGTTCGCGCTCACCGCGTCGACCGACGTATTGCGGCCAACCGGCCAAATCCAGCAGACGAGGATCATCGCTGAGGGTCCAGCGTCGCTCCGTCTGCCCACGGCATTGATCGGGGATGCCGATCAGCCCGGAGCTGCTGTTACGTTGCTTGCAGCGCTGGATCAGCGTGCGCTCGGCGTCTGGCCACAGGCGCGCACGGTCATAAATATGGGTGAGTTCGTGCAACACTGTGGCGAGCATTTCCCGGCGGACCGTGCCGTGGGGACGATACGTTTTTTGGGTCGCGGCGCTGCCGTTGGTGAGGCTGGCGAGCAGATTGCGATTCAGGTCGAGCTCGGACACTAGCGATGCCTGACCGTAAGCATCGCCCGGCATTTCGTCGGTCCAGCCGACATCAATGCGCCGGTCCAGTTGCTCGATGAAGCGCGGCGGTAACGCCAGCATGGCTTCATTGAGCAGCGCCTGACTGGCCTGCTGTTGCGCGGGGCTCAGACCGTCGGTCTTGAGCCGTAATTGCAGGCCGGCCTGAGCCGTGTTGCCAAGCAGCAACACAACCCCGGCCAGCAGCCAGGCGCCTAGCGACTTCACAGTGCGAGGATGGCTTCGGCGAGAACCTGATCACTGGCGTCGCGGGCTTCCGGTACGCGGGTGCGCAAGGTGTCGAAGGCCGCTTCCAGGTGCGCACCGCGGATTTCACCGTCGCTGGCGACGAAACTGGCCGCATCGTCGTGGGCTTCACGGACGATCTTCGAGTCACGGATGGACGTGGTGGTATCGGATGTGAAATCGAGCGTGCGTTGGGTGGCATTGATGATGATGTTACTGGTGGCTACCAGGGTGTGCGCCTGGGCCACGTCAGCCAACAACAGCAGGCCAAGGGCGGCAGCAATCAGTGGGGTACGCATGGAATGACTCCGGAGGAACAAGGGATAACTATTGGACGAGAATCGCTTGTGCCAGTTCAAGGTCGCTGGCATGAAGTTTTGGCTGGGTCTGGCGCAGGTAAATCAAGGCAGACTCCAGTTGCGATCCTCGCAGTTGACCATCACTGGCTATGAACGCGGCAGCGTCATCCCGGGCGGCGATCAGCAGTTTATGATCGAAGGGCGCGGAGGTCACCATGCTGGTGGCATAACCACTGGCCACGGTGCCTTGCGTAGACAGGTTGAAAGCATCGAAGGCATGGGCCGAACCCGACCAGCAAGCCGCCAGAAAAACCGCAGTGATCGAAATACTTGAAAGAAAACGCATGAGACTCGATAGCTAAAAGCGAGTCCCAAGGCTAGCGCAATGCCCGGGCTAGAGCCAGCGTCGAAACATTGGGACACGACGGGCGTGCCCCACTTCAGAGCTGTCGCTTAGATCGTCAGGATGGCCTGGGCCAGCTGTGCATCGGTCGCATTCAGTTGTGGAGCCTGTTGGCGGATATGGTCGAGAGCACTTTCCAGTTTTACACCACGAATGGCGCCTTCACTGGCAACGAAGCTAGCGGCATCGTCACGGGCTGCACGGACGATTTTGTCGTCGCGAAAGGAAGACGAGACATCCGACGTTGCATCAGAGGACGCCTTCAGTCCACCGACAATGGAATCGGTGGTCACGATAAAGCTGGTGGCGTGGGAATTGGCAGCAACGGCAAGCAGGGCGGCAGCGCTGAGCAAACGAAGACGGGACATGGGGTAGCTCCTTTGGATAGACCGATTTAGAAGTGGCTCAGGATCAGACGCCTGTCGTAAAGCGATCGCCACGTTCTATCTGGATATTAGGCCTGTGCATATCGGTTAGAACAGCCCCTGTCTGCCAAGGGAGGAAATTAGCGCCAGAACGGTTTTGTCCACTTCGTTGAGGCGCTCGGCATGGCTGATGCCCAGATCCGAGAGCTGTTGATCATTGAGTTGGCCCAGCAACCGTCGGGTTCGAGCCTACGCCTGTGGCCCAGACACACTCCGATGAAATTGTACTGGTTCAATTTGTTGAATGTATAAACTGTACCTATTGAGGGTTATATCTTCTGTACGGCCCAATGTGAACGCTCCAAAACGACAAAACCCGTCGTGGTTTCCCACGACGGGTCTTGTTTGTTCAATTCGGGTTGCTGGCGGTGGATCCGGAGGATCAGAGCCAGCGACGCTAACTTAGCGCCAGAACGGCTTGCTCAGCTCTTCGTAGCGTTGTGCTTCGCTAATCCCTGCGTCAGCCAGCAGACGCGAATCCAAGCGAGCCAATTGATGGCGGCTGGAGATGCGGCGCTGCCACAGCATCAGGTTGGCGATAACGCGCAGAGGCATGGAAGCCTGGGTTTTTGCAGCAGTATCTTCGAAGAACAGTTCGGAACTGAGTGTACGTTCCATGGTTGACATCCTTCCGCTTATGGCGGGATTAGGTAGTGGTTTAACTGATGCCAATGATCCTCCCGTTTGGCCAGTCTCTGTAGATACAGTTCACCTGTATTGTGAGAGACCAGTTAACTGTTAAAAGGCAGTGTACTGGTCTAAATTGAGGCAACTGTACCTATGCGCACTAAACAGGTGCGTTTTTGATCATTTCAACGCAAAAGGTAGGTGAATGCCGTAGGAAAAGACCGGTACAGCAGTACAGTTTTTGGCGTGATGGAGCGTTGTCACCGCAAGCTGACGAAACTGTGTTTGCGTCAGCTGCGATCTGTATCAATTACACCGTCAGCATGCGCCCGGTTTCTTCCAGGTTTATGTGCCAACTCAGGGCATCGCGAAGGATGTGCGGGGTATGCCCGCCGACTGCGCAAGCGGCAGTGAAGTAGTCATTCAAGGCTGGGCGATAATCCGGGTGAACGCAGTTGTCGATGATGACCCTGGCGCGCTCACGCGGTGCCAGGCCACGCAGATCGGCCAAACCTACTTCGGTCACGAGAATGTCCACGTCATGTTCTGTGTGGTCGACGTGGCTGACCATGGGGACCACGCTGGAAATCGCGCCGCCCTTGGCAATCGACTTGGTGACAAAGATCGCCAAGTGCGCATTGCGCGCGAAATCGCCGGAGCCGCCGATCCCATTCATCATCCGAGTGCCGCAGACGTGGGTGGAATTGACGTTGCCGTACAGGTCGAACTCCAGCGCCGTGTTGATGCCAATGATGCCCAGGCGCCGCACTACTTCGGGATGGTTCGAGATTTCCTGGGGGCGCAGGACCAGCTTGTCCTTATAGTGCTCCAGATTCCCGAACACATCGGCATTGCGCCGGCTCGACAGAGTGATCGAGCTGCCCGACGCAAAGCTCAGCTTGCCGGCGTCGATCAGGTCGAAAGTCGAATCCTGCAGCACTTCGGAGTACATGGTCAGTTCTTCGAACGGCGAGTCGATCAAGCCGCACATCACTGAATTGGCGATAGTGCCGATACCGGCTTGCAGCGGGCCGAGCTTGTTGGTCATGCGACCGGCAGCCACTTCTTGTTTGAAGAAATCGATCAGGTGATCAGCAATGGCCTGAGTGTCGCTGTCCGGCGGCAGGACAGTGGATGGCGAGTCGGACTGGTTCGTAATCACGATCGCGACAATTTTTTCCGGCGGTATCGGGATGGCGGTGCTGCCGATGCGGTCGTCGACCTTCACTAACGGAATCGGGGTGCGGGTCGGCCGGTAGGTCGGGATATAGATGTCGTGCAGGCCTTCGAGATTCGGGTTGTGCGCCAGGTTGATCTCGACGATCACGTGCTTGGCGAAAATCGCGAAGCTGGCCGAATTGCCTACCGAGGTGGTCGGCACAATATGGCCCTGCTCAGTGATTGCCACGGCTTCGATCACCGCGATGTCCGGTAGCTTGAGTTGTTGGTTACGCAGTAGCTCTACGGTTTCCGACAGGTGCTGGTCGATGAACATGACTTCGCCGGCATTGATCGCCTTGCGCAGGGTGCTGTCCACCTGGAACGGCATGCGTCGCGACAGTACGCCGGCTTCAGTCAGTTGTTTGTCGAGGTCGTTGCCCAGGCTGGCACCGGTCATCAGGGTGATTTTCAGCGGCGCGACCTTGGCACGCTCGGCCAGGGCATGAGGCACAGCCTTGGCTTCGCCGGCTCGGGTAAAGCCGCTCATGCCGACGGTCATGCCGTCCTGAATCAGAGCGGCAGCCTCGGCGGCGCTCATCACCTTATCCAACAACGAAGGCAAGCGAATACGGTCACGGTACATGGATTGTTATCTCGGGCAACGGAAGCAAGGTGCGCAGTCTAGTGAATTTGATCAGTGTCCGTCCCGCTACCAAGGTCGCATTCGGGCCGTCTATTCTGGGCCTTTCAGACAAAACACCGTTACAGGATCGGTAACAGCCACAAACAAAAACGCCCCGACGAGTCGGGGCGTTCAGCTTGCCGAAGGGTATTACTCGACGGCTTTGACCATGTCTTCGATGACTTTCTTGGCATCGCCGAAAACCATCATGGTCTTGTCCAGGTAGAACAGTTCGTTGTCCAGACCGGCATAGCCGCTGGCCATCGAGCGCTTGTTGACGATGATGGTCTTGGCTTTGAACGCCTCGAGAATCGGCATGCCGGCAATCGGCGATTTCGGATCGTTCTTGGCCGCCGGGTTAACCACGTCGTTGGCACCCAGCACCAGCACCACGTCGGCCTGACCGAACTCGGAGTTGATGTCTTCCATCTCGAACACCTGGTCGTAAGGCACTTCGGCCTCGGCCAGCAGTACGTTCATGTGCCCAGGCATCCGACCCGCAACCGGGTGAATCGCATACTTCACGGTCACACCACGGTGGGTCAGCTTCTCGGTCAGCTCTTTCAGAGCGTGCTGTGCCCGAGCGACCGCCAGGCCGTAGCCTGGAACGATGATCACGGTGTCGGCGTTGGTCAGCAGGAAGGTCGCGTCGTCGGCCGAGCCGGATTTCACCGGGCGGGCTTCCTTCGAACCTGCCGGGCCGGCAGCGTCTGCCGTATTGCCGAAACCGCCGAGCAGTACGTTGAAGAAGGAGCGGTTCATCGCCTTGCACATAATGTACGAGAGGATCGCACCGCTTGAGCCCACCAGCGAGCCGGCAATAATCAGCATCGAGTTGTTCAGCGAAAAGCCGATTCCCGCTGCTGCCCAGCCGGAGTAGCTGTTGAGCATCGACACCACGACGGGCATGTCTGCACCGCCGATCGGGATGATGATCAGCACGCCCATCACGAAGGCCAGGGCCAGCATCAGAGCAAACGCGCTTAGATTGCCGGTCAGCATGAAGGTGATGCCGAGTGCCAGCGTCGCCAGACCCAGCAGCAGGTTCAGCTTGTGCTGACCGCTGAACTGTACGGGTGCGCCCTGGAACAGGCGGAACTTGTACTTGCCCGACAGTTTGCCGAACGCGATCACCGAACCGGAGAAGGTGATTGCACCGATGGCAGCGCCGAGGAACAGCTCCAGGCGGTTACCGGCAGGAATCGAATCCCCCAGTTCCTTGACGATGCCCAGCGATTGCGGCTCGACCACCGCCGCGATGGCGATGAACACTGCGGCCATACCGATCATGCTGTGCATGAAGGCGACCAGTTCCGGCATCTTGGTCATTTCAACGCGCTTGGCCATGATCGAACCGGCGGTGCCGCCGACCAGCAGGCCGACGATGACGTAACCGATGCCGGCAGTAGCACTGCCTTGCTCAAAAGAGAGCGCGCCCAGCTTATAAATGAGGCCGATAGTAGTGAGGATCGCCAACGCCATGCCGAGCATGCCGTAGACATTGCCGCGCCGCGATGTGGTTGGGTGCGACAGGCCTTTGAGGGCCTGGATGAAGCAGATCGACGCGATCAGGTAGAGCGTCGTTACCAGATTCATGCTCATTACTTGGGCGCCTCTTCTTTTACGGCTTTCGGGGCTTTTTTCTTGAACATCTCAAGCATTCTGCGAGTTACGAGGAAACCACCGAACACGTTCACTGCCGCCAGAGCCACCGCCAGGGTGCCCATGGTCTTGCCCAGTGGGGTCACGGTCAGCGCGGCCGCCAGCATGGCGCCGACGATCACAATCGCCGAAATGGCGTTGGTCACCGCCATCAACGGCGTATGCAGTGCAGGTGTAACGTTCCATACCACGTGATAACCGACATAAATCGCCAGCACGAAGATGATCAGGTTGTAGATACCGGGGGAGATAAGCTCTTCCATCGTCTGAATCCCTGCTTAGGCGTTTTTGCGGATGACTTGGCCGTCGCGGCACATCAGGCACGCGGCGACGATGTCGTCTTCGAGGTTCACTTCAAACTGGCCTTCTTTGTTGAAGACCAGCTTCAGGAAGTCCAGCAGGTTGCGCGCGTACAGCGCCGAAGCGTCGGCCGCGACGGCGCCGGCCAGATTGGTCGGGCCGCAAATGGTCACGCCATTCTCGACGACCACCTGATCAGCCACGGTCAGCGGGCAGTTACCGCCCTGAGCGGCCGCGAGGTCGATGACCACGGAGCCTGGCTTCATCTGCGCCACGGTTTCCGCGCTCAATAGCGTCGGCGCCTTGCGGCCCGGGATCAGTGCAGTAGTAATGACGATGTCAGCCTGCTTGGCGCGTTCGTGCACGGCCAAGGCCTGGCGCTGCATCCAGCTGGCCGGCATGGGGCGTGCGTAACCGCCGACACCGACGGCGCATTCGCGCTCTTCATCGGTTTCGTACGGCACATCGACGAATTTCGCACCCAGAGATTCGATCTGTTCCTTCACGGCAGGACGCACGTCGGACGCTTCGATGACTGCACCCAGACGTTTCGCCGTGGCAATCGCCTGCAAACCGGCCACGCCAGCACCGAGAATCAGCACACGTGCCGCTTTCACGGTACCCGCAGCGGTCATCAGCATCGGCATGAAGCGTGGATAGTAGTGAGCAGCCAGCAACACGGCTTTATAGCCGGCGATGTTCGCCTGGGAGGACAACACATCCAGGCTCTGAGCGCGGGAGGTGCGCGGCGCGGCCTCCAGTGCGAAAGCGGTAATGCCGCACTCAGCCAGCTTGGCAATGGTTTCATTGCTGAACGGATTGAGCATGCCCACCACAACGGTGCCGCTTTTTATCAGCGTCAGTTCGCTGTCGCTGGGGGCGACCACCTTGAGAATCAGCTCTGCGCCAAATGCATCATTGGCACTGCCAATGGTCGCGCCTGCCGCTTCATAAGCACTGTCGACAACGCTGGCGTTAATACCGGCGCCGCTTTGCACAGTGACTTTATGACCCTGGCCGATCAACTTCTTGATGGTTTCCGGGGTTGCAGCAACCCGTGTTTCACCCGTCTGGGTTTCGAGAGGAACACCAATGTGCACGTCAAATCTCCTGCGTGATCTTATTGAGTAAACCCAGGCACTTCGGATGGTGCGGCTGGGGCGGCCGATCAGCACGATCCCGCTAAATCAGGGCGGGGCGCGGCATTTTGCAGGCGAACTTTGTGCCCTTCAAGGGATTATGACGGGTGACGGAAAATTAACTACAAGTCACCCCGTGACCGAATGTCGCACCGATCAGTGCAATCCCTTGCAGGCCGTGGCTTGTGAGGATTCTGTCCAAAATTCAAGAATTTACACATCGGCACGGTGAATGAGGTGTCATTGCCTTCCAATGGAGGCTCAAGGCCACGTATTCAGGCCTTTGTAGGACGTTTGTGCTACTCCTCAGTACAGTCTGCCAATATGCGACAAATACTTATATCTGTAGTGCTTTTGTCTTCCTGACTACGGGGTCAGCTAATAAGTGTGAGCCTTTACCCTTCTAGGCTGTAGCCTTGTGCCTGATTCACCAGCCAATCGCGAAATGCCTTTAAAGAGGCTGATTCGACCTTTCGCTCGGGAATCATCAGGTAGTAGGCCTTAATGCTCGATAGTGCCTGGGCGTTGGCAATCACCAGACGCTTCTCTGTCAGTTCGCGCTGAATCAAGAACGGTGGAATCAGCGCGATCCCCATATCGTGCATTGCAGCTTGAGCAAGCATGGAGAATAGCTCGTAACGCGGCCCTGTCATGTCTCGCGGGATATTCAGGCTTTGAGAGTTGAACCACTGGCGCCAGGCATAAGGGCGTGTGGTCTGCTGTAGTAGGGGCAGTTCGGCGATTTCCCTGGGGCTCAGGTTGGTTTTTTTGCCCAGTAACGTGGGGCTGCACACCGGCATCGGATTTTCGCCCATGAGCCTATGGGATTCGGTACCCGGCCAGTCGGCGTCGCCGAAATAGATCGCGGCGTCGAAGTCGGTGTCGGCAAACAGGAAGGGGCGGGTGCGGTTGGTGAGGTTGACCGTCACTTCCGGATGTTTGTGCTGAAAATCCTTGAGTCGCGGCAACAGCCATTGAGTGCCGAAGGTGGGTACCACCGCCAGTTCGATCACGTTGGCACCCTGCTGGCCCATCACTGACAAGGTGTCCCGTTCAACCGCATCGAGTTGGGTAGCCACTCGGCGGCTGTAGGAAAGCCCGGCCTCCGTCAGCTTCACTCCGCGCCGCGAGCGCCGGAACAGTTCGACGCTGAGGAACTCCTCTAGGCTGGCGATCTGTCGGCAAATCGCTCCCTGCGTGAGGGAAAGTTCCTGGGCGGCCTTGGTAAAGCTCTCGTGGCGCGCTGCAGCTTCAAAACTGATCAGGGCGGTTGTACTGGGGATCTTTCTGCGCATGTACGTCAACCTCACTAATACATCGCATATAGGCTATGTTGCGACGTTACGGAGTGAGAAATTAGCACAACAGTATGCAAAATCCTCGTTTGTCGTGAAGCCAAACCCGGCCTAGGATCACTCCACGTTATTTGACCCGATTCGAGAGGACTCACTCATGGGCGGTAAAGCTAGCTTCAACTGGATCGATCCCCTGCTGCTGGATCAACAGCTCACTGAAGAAGAACGCATGATTCGCGACACGGCTCAGCAATTCGCTCAGCAGAAGCTCGCGCCACGCGTTCTCGAAGCTTTCCGTCATGAGAAGACCGACCCGGCGATCTTCCGTGAGATGGGCGAAGTGGGTCTGTTGGGTGCGACCATTCCTGAGCAATACGGTGGAAGCGGCCTTAACTACGTCAGCTACGGTCTGATTGCCCGTGAGGTCGAGCGTGTCGACTCCGGCTATCGCTCGATGATGAGCGTGCAGTCTTCGCTGGTCATGGTGCCGATCAACGAATTCGGTACCGAAGCACAGAAACAGAAATACCTGCCGAAGCTGGCCTCGGGTGAATGGATCGGTTGCTTCGGTCTGACCGAGCCTGACCACGGTTCCGACCCGGGCGCGATGATTACTCGTGCACGTAAAGTGGAAGGCGGCTACAGCCTCACCGGCAGCAAAATGTGGATCACCAACAGCCCGATCGCCGATGTGTTCGTGGTTTGGGGTAAGGACGACGCGGGCGACATTCGTGGTTTTGTTCTGGAGAAGGGCTGGAAAGGCCTTAGCGCTCCGGCGATTCACGGCAAGGTTGGCCTGCGTGCATCCATCACCGGCGAGATCGTCATGGACAACGTGTTTGTCCCTGAAGAGAACATCTTCCCGGATGTCCGTGGTTTGAAAGGTCCTTTTACCTGCCTTAACTCGGCGCGTTACGGCATTTCCTGGGGTGCACTGGGCGCTGCCGAGTTCTGCTGGCACACCGCTCGCCAGTACACCCTGGATCGTAAGCAGTTTGGTCGTCCATTGGCGGCCACACAGTTGATCCAGAAAAAGCTGGCTGACATGCAGACCGAAATAACCATGGCGCTGCAAGGCTGCCTGCGTCTGGGTCGTATGAAGGATGAAGGCACTGCTGCCGTCGAGATTACTTCGATGATGAAGCGCAACTCCTGTGGCAAATCCCTCGATATCGCCCGCATGGCGCGCGACATGCTGGGTGGTAACGGCATCTCCGATGAGTTCGGTGTCGCTCGGCACCTGGTCAACCTGGAAGTGGTGAATACCTATGAAGGTACGCATGACGTCCATGCGCTGATCCTCGGTCGCGCGCAGACCGGCATCCAGGCGTTCTATTAATAGGAGAACGGTCATGGGCGCGCTTTCGCATCTACGGGTACTGGATTTATCGCGGGTGCTTGCCGGGCCTTGGGCCGGGCAGATCCTGGCGGACCTTGGCGCCGAAGTCATCAAGGTCGAGCGCCCGGGCAATGGCGATGACACGCGCGCCTGGGGGCCTCCGTTCCTTAAAGATGCCTATGGCGAGAACACCAGCGAGGCGGCCTATTACTTGGCCGCCAATCGCAATAAACAATCAGTGACCATCGACTTCACGCGGCCAGAGGGGCAGCAGTTGGTGCGTGAGTTGGCGGCGAAGTCGGACATTCTCATTGAAAACTTCAAGGTCGGTGGTCTGGCGGCTTATGGGCTGGACTATGAGTCGCTCAAGGCGATTAATCCGAAGCTGATCTATTGCTCGATCACTGGATTCGGTCAGACAGGTCCGTATGCCAAGCGTGCGGGTTACGATTTCATGATCCAGGGCTTGGGCGGTCTGATGAGTTTGACCGGTCGTCCCGAAGGCGATGAAGGCGCGGGTCCGGTGAAAGTCGGTGTGGCGCTGACAGATATTTTGACCGGGCTCTATTCAACAGTAGCGATCCTGGCGGCGCTGGCTCATCGGAATCAGGGCGGTGGCGGTCAGCATATAGACATGGCATTGCTGGATGTTCAGGTGGCTTGTCTGGCCAATCAGGCGATGAATTACCTGACTACAGGCGTTGCGCCTAAACGCCTGGGCAACGCTCACCCGAATATCGTGCCTTATCAGGACTTTCCTACAGCCGATGGCGACTTCATCCTCACTGTGGGTAATGATGGGCAGTTCCGCAAGTTTGCGCAGGTGGCTGGTCAGCCGCAGTGGGCGGATGATCCACGTTTTGCGACCAACAAATTACGGGTGGCTAACCGAGCAGTATTGATTCCGCTGATTCGCCAGGTGACCGTGTTCAAGACTACTGCTGAGTGGGTGGTGCAGCTGGAGCAGGCAGGCGTGCCATGCGGACCGATCAATGATCTGGCGCAGATGTTTACCGATCCTCAGGTTCAGGCGCGGGGGTTGGCTATTGAGCTGCCTCATGCTTTGGCCGGGATGGTGCCGCAGGTTGCGAGCCCGATACGTCTGTCCGAGACTCCGGTGGAGTACCGTAGTGCGCCTCCTTTGTTGGGTGAACACACGCTGGAGGTTCTGCAGCGGGTGTTGGGTCTGGATGCCGGAGTCGTTGCTGGGTTCAAGGCGTCTGGAGTGCTCTGAGCATTCCTTCTATATAGCAGGGCTGGTTTTGCTCTCCTATATAGAGGGGAATGCGCAGTTTTCCGGCGTTCCGCAAGTTATTGATAGAAAAGCGTAATTAGAGGTTGACGGCAGATTCTGGAGGTCTATAATTCGCCCCACTTCCGGCGCAGTCGAAACGGAAAACTCCTTGGTAAACAAAGAGTTACGCAGTTTTCGGCAGCGGTTACGCTTCAGTTCATCGAAGCCAGAAGGAGTTGAAAGAGCGGTGTTGTTTGGCTCTTTTGATGGTTCGATCTTCTCGGTCGAAAGCGGAGAAAAAGAGGTGTTGACAGCAGCGAGTAACGCTGTAGAATTCGCCTCCCGCTAACGAGAGATCGGAAGCGCAAGTGGTTGAAGTTGTTGAAGATTCCCAA